>JAHFUJ010000057.1:0-9236 GCA_023265105.1 Acidobacteriota bacterium | reverse complement strand
CAAAAATGAACCGTGGCGGCGTGCGCGATGCGGCGCACGCCAGGTAGAGGCTACTCGGGCAGCAGGTCGTGCACGACCCGCAGAATATCGATGTCGGTCAGAATGCCGACCAGCCGGCCATCTTCGACAACCGGAAGCGCGCCGACCTTGCGCTCGATGAAAATCGTGACGGCGGCCCTCAGCGTGCTTTTGGGCGTCACCGTCACCGGGTCGCGCGTCATGAATTGTGCGACCATGGTCGTTTCCAACACGCGCTCGTACTGGTTTCGATCGACGCCTGAGTGCAGCGACGGCGTCGCGCGCTTGACGTCGCGATCGGTCACAATCCCAACGACCTTCGAGCCGCCAACCACAGGCAGGTGCCGAATGCCCCTGCTCCGAAGAAGCTCGATGGCCTCGCGGAGCGTGTACTCGGGCGTGAGCGTCACGACCGAGCGGCTCATGGCGTCTTCGACCAACATTTCTTGGAGTGTACTCGAACACCTTGCTGCCGGCTACAGCCGCCAAAAGGGCGCGAGGGCGCTCTTCGCGAGGCGAGCCGAGGCGCGGCCCCGATCGGGCGCGACATGACTCGTCGGGCTCATCGGCCACTGCGGCTCGGAGAGCGGCGAGGCGAGGACCTCGACTGACGCGTCGAGCGACGCGGCGAGCGCCGGAAGGTCGTAGCCGCCTTCGGTCACGAGCGCCATCCGCCCCCCGCAATATTCCTCCGCCACTCGCCGCAGCTCCGACGTCATCGCGCCGAAGGCGCCCGCCGTCAGGCGCATGCTGGCGAGCGGGTCGCGTTCGTGCGCGTCGAAGCCGGCCGATACGAGCAGGAGACCGGGTTCGAACTGCCGCAACACGGGCACAACGATGTCGGCAAACACGAGCCGATAGTCATCGTCCACCGCGCCGGCCTCGAGCGGCAGGTTGACGGTGAAGCCTTTTCCGGCGCCGACGCCGATTTCGTCCGATCCGCCGGTGCCCGGATAGTACGGCGACTGGTGCATCGAGACGTACAACACGTCTGGATCGGCCTCGAAGGCGTGCTGCGTGCCGTTGCCGTGATGCACGTCGAAGTCGACAATCGCGACGCGTCCGGCGCCCAGCGTACGCGCGTGCCTGGCCGCGACGGCGACGTTGTTGAACAGGCAAAAGCCCATCGAGCGATTGCGCTCTGCGTGGTGCCCCGGCGGACGCACGAGCGCAAACGCTGTCTGGTGCGATCCGCCGAGGACCCGCTCGACGCCGTCAACGGCCGCGCCGGCCGCCAGCAGCGCGATGTCGTGCGATTCGGGCGACGTGTAGGTGTCCGGGTCGAGGGCAACCGCGCGTCCGGATGTTTCCGAGACGCGGCGAAGATAGTCGGCGTCGTGAACGCGCGCCAGCTGCTCGCGCGTCGCCGCCCGGGGCGCCACGACCGCCCCGCCGCGCTTTCGCCACCGAGCGGCCACGGCGTCCATCACCTCGGCGCGCTCGGGGCAATCCGGGTGTCCCGGAGGCGTCTGATGCTCGGCGAACCGATCGGACGAAATCAGGATCAACGCCATACGCTGATAGACCACAAACGATAGTTTACCTTTGTGTCCGCAGTGTTCTCTGTGGTGATGCGGCGTCGCGAGTCAGCTCGAGCGCCCGCTGTTCGAGGGCACGGAGTCGCTCCTCGAGCGACTGCCGCGCCGCTTCAATGCCGGCATCGTCGGCGTCGGACGCCACGTCGAAGGGCTCGCCGACCACGAGCGCCACCTTCGCGTACGGCCTGGGGATCTGCGTGCGGTCCCAACTGTTCAACGTCCAGTGGCGATCCGCTTCAAGGTGGAAAGGCAGCACGGGATTCTGTGTCGCCTTCGCCAGCCAGACCGCACCCGGTTGGGCGACTCGCGCCGGCCCACGCGGACCGTCGAGGGTGAATCCCGCGGGCTTACCCGCCGCCATCTCGCGCGTCAGGTGGAGCAGCGCCTTGCCGCCGCCGCGTGACGTGGAACCGCGCGCCGTCCCGTACCCAAACCGTTCGATGATGCCGGCGATCCACTCGCCGTCGAAATTCTCGCTTGTGATGACGACGATGCCGCGGTGCCGGAAGAAGTAGGTCGCCGGCAGAATGCGGCCGTGCCAAAACGCCATGATCGGCTGGCGGCCGCTCGCGACAATCTTGTCGAGGTGCTCCAGGCCTTCGGTGCGCCAACCGAGCGTCGAGCCAAGCAGCGCCATGAGGCGATAGCCAACGACGGAGATCGCCGTCGCCTGAAGCCGTTTCCAAGGTGACGAACGCCAGGGGGCTCTGCTCATCTACGATCTACGATTGCCGATCTACGATTGGCGATTGCTCGATCTACGATTGCCGATCTGCGATTCAATTGTCGATCGTAAATCGTAGATCATAGATTACATTCCGTCATACCGAGGCCCGCCCCCGCCTTCGGGCGGCACCCACGTGATCACCTGGTAGGGATCCATGATGTCGCAGGTCTTGCAGTGCACGCAGTTCGACGCGTTGATTTGCAGTTGCCTGCCGGCGCCCTCCTTGACGATCATCTCGTAGACGTTCGCCGGGCAGAAACGCTCGCACGGGTTGCCGTATTCCTCGGTGCAGATCGTGTGACACACGTCGGTCTGCACGAGCAGGTGCACCGGCTGATCTTCGTCGTGACGCGTGCCAGAGTAGTGCACGTTGGTGAGCGTGTCGAAGGTGAGCCGCCGATCCGGCTTGATCGCGTTGGTCCCAGCGCCTGGGATCGCGCGGCCGGAGCGTCCGTGGTAGTGCGCCAGGGTCTCCATCCGGTCGTGGCCAGGCTCGCTGCCGATCGGCGCAAACCACCACCCGCCCGTGACGAGCGACAGGCCGGAGTACGCAAGGCCGGCGAGCAGGCCGTATCCGAACATCTGATGGACGTTGCGGACGGGATAGAGCTCGCGCCGGACCGGTCCGTCGTTGATCTTCCGCTCGAACTGCCGCAGCCGCGCCGCCGACGTGTCGCCGGCGCGGAGGGCGTCGAAAGCAGTTTCCGCCGCCTGCATCCCCGATCGCATCGCAAGGTGGATGCCCTTGAGGCGCATCGAATTCATGAACCCGGCCGCGTCGCCGACGATGAGCGCGCCGTCCGCGTAGCAGCGGGGAATGGCGTACCAGCCGCCTTCCGGCAGTGCCTTCGCGCCGTACCGCACCATCTGTCCGCCATCGAGCAGTCCCCTCACGAGCGGATGCCGCTTGAACTGGTTGAAGGCGACGTGCGGATCGAACATTGGATCCTTGTAGTCGAGGCCGGCGACGAAGCCGACCGACAACTGGCCTTCAGGCATCGCGTAGATGAACCCGCCGCCGAACTCCTCGAAGCGCAGCGGGTAACCCATCGTGTGGATCACGGTGCCCGCCCTCACGCGATCGGGCGGCACGTCCCAGAGCTCCTTGATGCCGATGGCGAAGAGCTGCGGATGATCCGCGCTGGCGAGCCCAAGGCGCCGCACCAACTCCTTCGTGAGATTCCCGCGCACGCCGTCCGCGAAGATCGTCACTTTCCCGTGAATGTCGACGCCCGACTCGAACGTCGTCTTTCGCTCGCCGTGCTTGTCGATGCCGCGATCCCCGGTGCGCACGCCGAGAACCCTGTCGCCGTCCATCAGGATGTCGGCGCCGGGAAATCCCGTGAACACATCGATGCCTTCGGATTCGACGAGGCCGGCGAGCCACTTCACGAGCTTGTTGAGCGAGATGATGTAGTTGCCGTGATTCGTAAGGGGCGGCGGCGTGAACGGGAACTTGATCTTGCCGTTCCTGGTGAGGAAGTAGACGCGATCCTCGCGCACCGGCGTGGCGAGCGGCGCGCCCTTGGCCTCGAAGTCGGGGACGAGATCGCGAAGGCTCGACGGGTCGAGCACGGCGCCCGAGAGCATGTGGGCCCCCGCCTCGCGCGCCTTCTCGAGGACGGCGATCGACAGGCGCTCGCCGGCGGCCTTCTGCAACTGCGCCAGCCGCAACGCGGCAGACAGGCCGGCTGGTCCGCCGCCGACGATCAGAACATCGACTTCAAGTGTCTCTCGCTCCATTGCCACGCCTGCTCATCACGAAGACACGATGGCCACGAAGATACACGAGGTGAATTCTTGTACAAAAGGTTCTTCGTGGCTCTTCGCGTGCTTCGTGCCTTCGTGACACGCAGTCGACCGAGCGTCGTCACTTCTGCAGCTCGGCGACGATCGCCGGGACCATCTCGAACAGGTCACCGGCGATGCCGTAGTCGGCGACCTCGAAGATCGGCGCGTCGGCGTCCTTGTTGATCGCGACGATCGTCCGCGATCCCTTCATGCCGACGAGGTGTTGAATGGCGCCCGAGATGCCGAGCGCGACGTAGAGCTTGGGCGCCACGGTCTGGCCGGAGCTTCCGATCTGCCGCTCCATCGGCAGCCAGCCGGCGTCGCAGATCGGCCGCGAGGCGGCAAGCTCGGCGCCGAGCGCGTCGGCCAGCTTCTGCGCGACGGGCAAATGCTCCTGCCCTTTGATCCCGCGACCCACGGCGACGATGCGCTCGGCCTGCGACAAGTCAACCGCCTGCCTGGCTTCCTGGAACGGCGCTTCCGGCTTCTGCCGGATCGCCGTCGCGTCGGCGGTAATGGCCAGTGACCTCACCGGCGCAGGAGACGTACCTCGCGCCGCCTGGTCGGCACGAAAGGCGCCGATTTGACACGTGATGAAATGCGGCACGGGCCCCTGCGGAACGACGTCAGCCGTCAGCTTGCCCTGAAACATAGGTCGGACGAACATCGCTTCTCCGCCCGCGTTCTTGATCGCGACGACATCGGTGATGAGCGCACGGTCCATGCGCGCGGCAAGCTGAGGCGCGAAGTCGCGCGTCTGATACGTGTGCGGCAGCAGGACCGTCGTTGGCGCGAGCTGCTCGATCGCCTGCCGCAGCGCGGCGGTATACCCGTCGGGCGTGTACAGATCCAGTGTCGCGTGATCGACCGTCACGACTTCTTTCACTTGTGCGGTCGCGAGCTCCGTCGCCACGGCGCTCTTCCCCGATCCGGGCACGACCACCGTCACCGGCTGGCCCGAGGCAAGCTGCTGCGCGGCCGCGATCGTCTCCCACGTCGCGCGATTCAGCGCGCCGCCCCGCTGCTCAGCGACCACCAGAATCATCTTCAGCATCTGTTCATCACGAAGTCACAAAGATCACGAAGCCGTCGTTGAATCATGTCAGGGCCTGTTCATCCCCTCTGGACACCGCGACTCCCCTCGCCGTTTGACCACGGCCGCCGGCCCGAATTGCGCGAGCACTTCGAGCTCTCCCCGAACGTCGGTCGGGAGCGCAGGCAGATCGACAATCGCGAACGGGAGTCCACGCGGCAAGATCCAGCGCGTGATCGCCGCGGGCAAGACGAAGGTGTCGGCGTCCGCCGTCCGCGCGGACATGCGGGGATTGCCGAGGACCGCCAGGTGCAGCCAGTACGCGGCGTAGTCGTCGGCCACGAGATAGTCGACGCAGGCCGGCGGGACGTGCGCGCGCGCCCACTGCCCGGCGAGGTAGAGCGGCTCGGAGATGACGGGCTTCGGGCGCGGCGCCGCGATCAGCGGGCGTGCAACGGCGACGGCAAGAAGCACGACAAGCGCCCACGCAAACCTTTCTCCCGAGTGTCCGCGGAGCAGAGCGCCCCCGGCTCCATCGCCCGCCACGCGAACGACAGTCTGCCAAGCCACGGCGAGCGCCAGTCCGGACGCCACCGCCAGCGCGTACACGGCGAGGTAGACCATCTTGAGCGCCATGTACGACGTACCGGCGCCGGTTCCTCGTGTCACCGCGAGAAGGGTGAGCGCCTGCACGCCAATGGCCGCGACGAGAAGCGCCGTCGCGCGGCCCCGACGCCGCGTGATGGCGACGCCCATCCCGGCCGCCGACAGCAGCAGAAACCACCATCCAAACTCGCTCGGCGATGGCCGAAGCACCGCGCCGCCGGCTCGGAAGTACCCGACCCAGGCGAGGCGGCCAGCGGTGTACGCGGTTGCCAAGGCGGCAATCGGGACCACGCCCAGCATCAGGTGCCCAAGGCGTTCGGGCGCCGTGAGCCCTTCGTGAGCCAACGCGAGCGTCACGAGAACAACGAGAGGTGGACCGATCCACACCGGCCACGTCAGGAAGGACGCGGCGCCGGCGAGCGCGAAGAACCCCATGCTGCTTTTCGACGGCCGCTCGTCCCACACCACGAGCGCCCACCACATGCCGACAGCGAACAGCTCGGCCACAACCTGAGCAAAGAACGAGTCGTGCGCGAACGATCCGATGACGTAGGCACGTGGCAGGAACAGCAACAACACGCCTGTCGCGGCCAACGGAATCCGCGGCACATCTGGTGGCATCAGACGCAGCGCGATCAGGAACACGAACCCGGCCTTGAGCGCGACCGAGCACGCCACAACCGGGTAGACCGCGTGCAGCCCGTCGGTGCCGGTCCAGGCGCCGGCCAGCGCCGCAAGCAGATGGCTTCCCGGAGTGTAATGGACCATTTCGCCGAGGTACGCTTCGACACGCGCCTCGTGCACCAGACGCCAATGCCGTTCGATGTAGTCAATCAGGAGCAAGTGATGCGTGACATCGGCACCGCTGCCCAGGGGAAGAAGGGCCGGCCACGCGAGCCATAGCAACCACGCGAGCACGGCAGCAACGATGGCGGCAAACGCTGCAACCTCCCCTGCCTGCCACCTCACGTGGCCCCGGAACCACACGCCCATCGTCGCGGTTGCGGCCACCGACAGCGGCAGGATCGCGAACGGCGCGATGGTTCTGCCCGACCGCTCGACGAGGTACGCCGCGACGATCGTGGAGGCGAGCAGGGCGAGCGCGGACGCGGCAAGGACTTCGGCTCCGGTCAAGCTGGCCGACTCGGTGACGCGGTGGTCAAGCCGACTCCGTGGGTCTGCGGCCAATCATGCCTCGTGAGGCTTCGTGTGTTTCGCGCCTTCGTGATAAACCGTCGATGATCAGATCACCCGGGCTTCTTCTCGCAGTCGCCGCACCAGTTCCTTGGCCGCTTCAGCAGGCGAGCCGGCGATCATCTGAGTCTTCTTCCCCTTCTCGGGCACATAAATGCTGACGATCTTCTGGCGCGGCGCGAACGCGGCCGGAGTGACCTTGCGAATCTCTTTCTTCTTCGCCGCCATGATCCCCTTGAGCGTGGCGTAGCGAAGCTGATTGATGCCGCTCTGAATCGTCAGCACCGCCGGCAGCGGCATCGCGACCCATTGGAACCATCCGCCCTCGAGCTCGCGCTTGACGCGCACCGCGGGGGTGCTCTCTCCGGGGACCCCCTGAACGTCAACCTGCACGTCCATGATGATGGTGGCGTGCGGCAGCCCGAGGCGTTCGGCGAGGACGACCCCGGTCTGCGCAAAGCCCTGATCGTCGGACTGGAGACCGGTCAGAACGAGATCGAACCGCTCGTCCTTCATCGCACCGGCCAGCGCCTCGGCGACGACGAACGCGTCGGCGCTGCCGAGCCGGTCGTCTTCCACATGAATCGCGCGGTCGGCGCCCCGCGCCAACGCCTCGCGGACAACCTGCGCCACGCGCGCCGGACCGGCCGAACAGACGACCACTTCGCCGCCATGTTTCTCTTTCAGGCGAAGCGAGGCTTCGAGCGCGTAGGCATCCGGCTCGTTCATCTCGAAGCTGGCGTCCTGCTCGCGGATCCAGGTCCTGGCATCGTCGAGGCGCGGTTGCCACTCGCGCGTGGGCACCTGTTTGATACAGACTGCTATTTGCATAGGGGACGACAATCAACGCGGAGGCCGCGGAGGACGCAGAGAAAACCGATCTCTGCGAGCTCTGCGTTGATCGTTGTTATCCATCGTAGCGTTTGAACAACAGCGCTGCGTTCGTACCGCCGAAGCCGAACGAGTTCGACAGCGCGTACTCGATCGCGAGCGGCCGCTTCTTGTTCGGCACGTAGTCGAGATCGCACTCCTCGCCGGGGTGGTCGAGGTTGATGGTCGGCGGCGCGATCTGATGGTATACCGCCAGCGCGGCAATGCCCGCCTCCAACCCGCCGGCCGCACCAAGCAGATGCCCGGTCATCGACTTGGTCGATGAGACGGCGAGCTTCTTCGTATGGTCGCCGAAGCAGCGCTTGATGGCGATGGTTTCGACTTTGTCGCCGTGCGGAGTGGAGGTGCCGTGGGCATTGATGTAGTCCACCTGCGACGTCTGGATGCCGGCGCTGTCGAGCGCGGCCCGCATTACCCGGAAGGGTCCGTCGCCGTCTTCCGAGGGCGCGGTGATGTGATACGCATCCGCCGACATGCCGTAGCCGACCAGCTCGGCATAGACGCGCGCGCCGCGCTTCCGGGCCGCCTCGTATTCCTCGAGAATCAGGACGCCCGCTCCCTCGCCGACGATGAAGCCGTCGCGATCCCTGTCGAAGGGCCGGCTGGCCCGCTCCGGCTCGTCGTTTCGGGTCGACAGCGCGCGCATGGCGCCAAATCCACCGACGCCCATCGGCGTGATGGCGGCTTCCGATCCGCCCGCAATCATCACGTCGGCGGCATCGCGGCGGATGATTTCGTAGGCATCGCCGATCGCGTGCGCCGAGGCGGAGCAGGCCGTGCACGTCGCGGAGTTGGGACCTTTCGCGCCGAAGCGGATCGACACCTGGCCGGCCGCCAGGTTGATGATGGCCGACGGGATGAAAAAGGGCGAGATCTTGCGCGGGCCGCCGTCGAGGAGCGCCTTGTGCTCGCGCTCGATCGTCGTGAACCCGCCGATTCCGGACGCGATGAACACGCCCGTGCGCGGCGCCAGATCGGACGTCATCCGAAGGCCGGCGTCGTCCATGGCGAACTGCGAGGCCGCGATCGCGTACTGGATGAAGACGTCCATCTTCTTGACGTCTTTTTTGTCGATGAACCGCAGCGGGTCGAACGCCCTGACCTCGCCGGCGATTCGAGTCGTAAATTGCGACGCGTCAAACTTGGTGATCGTCCCGATGCCGCTGCAGCCGGCACAGAGCGCCTCCCAGTTCGCGTCGGTGCCGATCCCAAGCGACGACACCAGGCCGATACCCGTGACGACGACTCGTCTGTTGACCATCATTTATATTTATGCTCGCGGGGCCCGACCTTTTCACTTGCGCCGGGGCCCCACCCCCAGCGCGGTCGGCTCGAGGCTGCCGCTCGCCGCGCGCTCGGCGGCGCCGCGAGCGGGCCGCAGGCGCTGCGCCGGGGACACAGGCGCTACTTCTTGGTCTTGGCGTGCGACTCGACGTAC
>JAHFUJ010000342.1 GCA_023265105.1 Acidobacteriota bacterium | reverse complement strand
CGTCAAGTGTAGGAGACGAGACATATGCACGCGCCCATCAAATACTTCGAGAAGGGGCTCGCGGTCGCCGCCAACGGCGCCTGGGTTGTGTTCAACGGTCTGAACAAGATCAAACAGAACCCGGCGTTCACGCCGAAGTGGTCCGACAAGCCGCTGCTCAAGTCGTATCAGAAGACCAAGCCGCCGCTCGGTTGGCCGCGCGAGACCGACTCGCTCTGTCCCACGTGCACGCGCGAGGCACGGCAGGCGATTCTCGACGGCAAGAAGGACGTCGGCATCTTGCTCAACGAAAAGGTTGGCGAGATCAAGGCGACCATCCTCGAGCGCGACGGCAAGATTTTAATGGTGAAGGACTGTCCCATCCACGGCCACTTCGAGGACGTGATGGCCATGGATACGGCATTCTTCAAGCACCTGGAAGACGTGTTCCCCGGCCGCGACATCCGCGCGCACAACGACGAGACGCTGCACAACCACGGGTCGAGCACGGTCAAGCACGGCCGCGGATCGGTGCTGACCGTCGATCTGACGAACCGCTGCAACATGATGTGCGACCCCTGCTTCATGGACGCGAACCAGGTCGGGTTCGTCCACGAGCTCAGCTGGGACGACATCAAGCAGGTGCTCGACAACGCGATCACCATCAAGCCGAAGCGGCAGATGTCGGTCCAGTTCTCGGGCGGCGAGCCGACGATCTCGCCCCACTTCCTCGACGCGGTCCGGTACGCACGCACGGTCGGCTACAACAGCGTCCAGGCGGCGACCAACGGTATCGAGTTCGCGAAGAGCCCCGAGTTCGCCAAGGCGGCGGCCGACGCGGGGCTGCGCTACGCGTACTTGCAGTTTGACGGCATCGGCAACGCGGCCAACGCCCACCGCCGCGTCGGCAATCTGTTCGACGTGAAGCTGCGCGCGATCGAGAATCTGCACGGCGCCGGCGTCGACATCGTGCCGGTCGTCACGATCGTCAACGGCGTCAACAACGAGCAGGTCGGCCGCATCATTGAATTCGCGCTCGACAACCCAAAGACGATCAACTTCCTCTCCTTCCAGCCGGTCTCCTTTACCGGACGCGACGAGGAGATCACCGACGAGCGCCGCCAGGCGCAGCGTTATACGCTGTCGCACCTGGCGCACGACGTGAAGAACCAGACCGGGCTCGGCGAGCCGACGCGCGACTGGTTCCCGATCTCGTTCATGGGCACCTTCACCGACTGGGCGGACGTTGTCCACGGACAGGACGCGGCGTGGGGCCAGCTCACCTGCGGCTGCCACCCGAATTGCGGCGTCGGCATGGCGGTGATGATCGACAAGGAAACCAAGGAAGCCGTCCCGGTGACCGCGTTCCTCCACGCCGAGCAGCTCGCCAAGGACGTCGCGCGGGTCAACGACGCCGGCCGCGGCAAGAAGCTGTCGGTCGTCGGCATGACGCTCGCGGTGATGCGCAACTACGACCCGTTCAAGGCGCCGACGCACTTCAAGCTGGTCGATCTGTTGAAGAAGTTCGACAAGACCTTCGGCGCCACCAAGAAGGCGCAGTCCGGCGGATACGGCAGGGTTGAGGGTGACCGCACGGCTGCCGACATCGCCAAGCGTCGCGCCGACCGCTGGAATTTCCTGTTCATCGCCGGCATGTGGTTCCAGGATCTGTTCAACTACGACTTCCGCCGCACCGAGATGTGCATCATCCCGTATGCGACCCAGCAGGGCGAAATTTCCTTCTGCGCTTACAACACGGGCATCGGCTGGCGCAACATCATCGAGAAGATGCACATGACGGCCACGCTCACCAAGTGGTACGAAGAGCACGGACGCCACGAGATCTTCGCCGGCGGCAAGGCGGTTCCGCTTGCGTCGACGGCGCACTCACTCAAGCTGAACGAAGCGGCCGTCCGCGCGGGCGCGCAGACCGACCTCGACGAGCGGGGCATCGCGAAGAACGCGCGCGAGGAAAAGCTGAGGGCGAGAAGTGGCGTCCGGCTTCCGCCTTCGCATGAAGCTTCGGCGGACCGCCGTAGTCTTGACGGAGGTGGTCAGCCGGACATCGAGAAGGACGCCAAGTACCACGAGGAAATGGCCAAGCTCTATCGGCAGCACGTGCTCAAGGAGCAGCCGACCCTCTCGATTCTGGGGCTGGGGGGGAAGAAGAAGACGGAGCTGGAAGTTAGAAGTTAGAAGGCAAAAGGCAAAAGGCAAAAGTTAGAAGTCAGAAGGACAGCGCGGGGCCGGTGGCGAAAGCTGCCGGCCTTTTTTCATTTCTATCCTGCTCTTCCCGCCCCTCCTGCCCTTCCTGCCCCTCCTGCCCTTCCCGGCCTCCTCACCGGCGGCTTGGGCGGCGGCGGGGGAAGATACTCGATCATCACGTTGCTGACCACAGCGATCGGTCGCCCCGGTGATGTGTAGGTCGCGCTGCCGTCGGATCGCTCCACGGTGAGCTTCTCGCCGAGGAGGCTCACCTGGTCCTCGCCTTCGGGAATCGTGATCGCGATCGGCTCGGTCCCTGTCGGCGCAACGGCCTTGACGCCGCCGGGCCCCGCCCCGCCGCCGACACGATCGATGAGATCCGACGCCTTCCGGAATTCGTTCTGCACGACCGCCCGGCTAATCAGCGTATTGTCCATCGTCAGCACACCGATCGTCGCGGTGTAGCGCGTGTAGGCGCGGTTGGCCTTCACCTGCTCTTCCGAGTACGTGTGGCGATTGTGCAGGTCGAAGGTGAGCTGGACCGGACCTTTGTGCGGCGGGAGCTTGATGAGCACGCCGTCCGCCGGGTCGCGGCCGGTCATCACGTCGCAGAAGGCCTCTTTCGTGTTGACGCCGACGCCGAGCGGCGTCGGACAGGTCATGTCGGGCACGACCGTCAACGGGGCGACGACCGGGACGGGCGCCGGCTTGCGGACCGGCGCGCGGGTCTGGGCCGATGTGGATGCGGTCTGGAGTACGACAAACGTCATCGCAAGCCAACGCATACTCATCAGTATAGCGTGAGCGGGCTGATCAAATCTAAGGATGTAAGGATTTGAGGATGTAAGGATTTGAGGATGTAAGGATTTGAGGATTTAAGGATCGCTCCGTCGGCGAAGCGGTACCACGGTCCCTACATCCCCCAATCCTTAAATCCCTAAATCCTTAAATCCTTAAATTTCCGTGGCTCAGTCTTCCCCCACGCAGGCCATACCCGGCGACGTGGCATCGCGGGCGCTGCGCAGCTTGACGAGCTCGAGGAACTCCATCCGGGTGCGCGAGTCGTCGCGGAAGGCGCCGTGCATGGCGCTCGTCACGGCAAACGAGTTCTGCTTCTCGACGCCGCGCATCGACATGCACAGGTGCGTCGCCTCCATCACGACAGCAACACCGAGCGGCGCGATCTTGTCGCGGAGGGTGTCCGCAATCTGGTTCGTCAGCCGCTCCTGCACTTGCAGCCGGCGGCTGAACACGTCGACCAGGCGCGGAATCTTGCTCAAGCCGATGACCTTGGTGCTCGGAATGTAGGCGACGTGGCACTTGCCGAAGAACGGCAGCAGATGGTGCTCGCAAAGGCTGTAGAAGTCGATGTCCTTGACGATGACCATCTCGCTATAATCGACGGTGAATAACGCGCCGTTCAGGACATCATCGATGTCCGCGTCGTACCCGCTTGTGAGGAACTTGAACGCCTTCTCGACCCGCTTCGGCGTATCGAGCAGTCCTTCCCGGCTGGGGTCCTCGCCGAGCTCGGCCAGCAGGCGTCTGACTAAATCCAGCATCTGCCTATTGTATATCTGGGTGATTGGGGGAGTGCTCGGCGCGGGCGCGCTTCGACCTTCGGCGGAGCTCAGGTCGACGCTGAGCCTGTCGAAGGATCGCAACGGCTCAAGGCTGTCGCTCGCGCAGACGGCAGTCGGTGCTCAATCCGCCGACAGTCTCTATGCCAATCGCGCCGATCTCGCCAGCGCGCGGCGTGCTGCGGAGCTCTGGGCCGACGAGCTCGCCCACACGGCCAACGCCTTCGACGCCGCCTGGAAGCTTGCGCGCGCCGACTATTGGCTCGGCGGCCATGTCCCGGAGTTCGAACGGCGCGCGTTTCTCGAAGACGGCATCGCCGCCGGCCGCAAGGCGGTCGCGATGGCGCCGGACCGCCCCGAGGGGCACTTCTGGATCGCCGCCAATATGGGTGCGCTCGCCGAGTCGTTCGGCCTCCGCGCGGGCCTCAGGTACCGAAAGGCGATCAAAGACGAGCTCGAGACGGTGCTGCGCCTCGACGCGGCGTTTCAGCAGGGCTCGGCCGATCGCGCGCTGGGCCGCTGGTACTTCAAAGTGCCTCGCCTGTTCGGCGGCAGCCACAGGCTCGCGGCGGAACATCTGCGCGCGTCGCTGAAGTACAACACGAACGACATCGCCTCGCATTTCTTCCTCGCAGAAGTGCTGCTCGCTGACGACCGAAAGGACGAAGCGCGCGCGGAACTGCACAAGGTGCTCGACGCGCCGCTCGATCCCGACTGGACGCCCGAAGACCAGGAGTTCAAACAGAAGGCGCGGCGGTTGCTGCGTTAATTTCAGCTGTCAGCTGTCAGCTGTCAATTAAACCTTCAGCTATCAGCTGTCAGCTCTCAGCTCTCAGCTCTCAGCTAAGCTTTCGACGCTCAGCTTTCCGTGTTTCAGGCTGATGGCTGAAAGCTGACGGCTGATAGCTACTCTTAGCTTTCGAGTGCTTCAAGCTGATAGCTGATAGCTGATAGCTGACGACAGCTGAGA
>JAHFUJ010000341.1 GCA_023265105.1 Acidobacteriota bacterium | reverse complement strand
GCCGTAGCGCGCGGCGACCGCCCCGCCCGCGTCCGCGAGCAACGGGAACGGCAGTTGGTGTTCCTTCGCGAAATCGAGATGGCTCTCCACATCGTCCACGCTCACCCCCACGACCTGCGCACCGAGCGCGGCCAGCTTGTTCCCGTCGTCCCGGAAAGCGCACGCCTGCCGGGTGCAGCCCGGCGTATCGTCCCGGGGATAGAAATACAGGGCGAGCCACTTGCCGCGGAACTCGGCCAGGCTGCGCGTCCTGCCGTCCTGGTCGGGCAGCGAAAACTCCGGCGCCGGCTCCCCGATTCCGGGCTCGCGGCGCTTCGAGAACGCACTCATCCGCCACAGCAGGAGCCCGCCGGCCACAAGCATGGCAATCAGCAACCATTTCATACGGATAGATTCTAGAGCAATTGAGATAAAATCACGTCCACGCCCCGGTAGCTCAGTGGATAGAGCAGTCCCCTCCTAAGGGACAGGTCGCACGTTCGATTCGTGTCCGGGGTGCTCCCAATTCGTTGACGACTGAGGGGCCTGCAGGCTCGGCGCCCGGCGTTGGCGGCCAGGGGAACCGAGCTATTCGCGAAGGGCGGTCGCCAGATAGTCGGCGAAGGCGCGCGCGGAGGGTTTGGCCGCACGACCTGCCGCGAAGACGGCGTGGAGTTCGAACGGTTCCATCTGCCAGTCGGCCAGCACTTGCACGAGCGTGCCGCTTGCGAGCTCCGCACGGCAGTTCCACAGGGCCACTGATGCAATGCCAAGGCTGGAGACGGCGGCAGCAATGGCGCCCTGGTTTACCGAGGTGGTCAGACGGCCTTCTACGCGGACTGTCGTAGTACGTCCGTTTCGCTGAAAGGTACAGGAGTCCAATCCGATACCGAGTGGGCCCACGATCACCTGATGGTTGGCAAGGCTCTCGGGCGTGTCCGGCAATCCTGCCCGCGCGAGGTACACCGGCGAGGCGACAAGCAAACGAGGGCAAGTGCCCAGCCGGCGCGCCGTGGCATTCGAATCTGCCAGCGCTCCGAAGCGAAGCGCTACGTCGATGCCCTCGGTCACCAGATCCTCGTTGCGATCGTTCAGCGAGAGATCAATGCGCAGTGCCGGATGAAGCTGCATGAAGGCCGGCAGCCGCGGGATCACTTCCCGCAACCCGAAACCCAATGGCAACGAGACGCGCAGGGTTCCACGCAGCTCGCCGGTACCCCGCGCGGCGTGATCGGCCTCCTCCAGCGCCACCAGTATCGGCTCGATTCGCGCCAAGTAGTCTGCGCCCGCTTCTGTCAGCGTCAGGCCTCGAGTGGTGCGCGTCATCAAAGCCGCACCCACCTGACGCTCGAGTTCACTGGCGATGCGCGATGCGGAGGGCTGGGAAAGGCCAAGCTCGCGGCCGGCCCGTGAGAAGCTTCCCGTGCGGGCAATGCGCGCGAAAAGCCGAAGGGCCAGGAGACGGTCGCTCATACAGATCCCGAATATATCTTAGTTGCCGCGGTGGGCTACCCCCTTGAATTCGAATAACCGATATTGCTCTCCGACGCCACCAAGGGTCAAATCATTCATTCAACGGCAAAGCTCTTAAGGGAGGGTATTCATGATTACCGCTTTGGTTCAGTTCAGACTTCCCCAACCGGTCACTCGTGAGAAGGCACAGCAACTCTTCGTTGGCACTGCGCCGAAGTACCGTGAAGCATCCGGGCTCATTCGTAAGTACTATCTCCTCTCCGAGGATGGCGGAACGGCGGGCGGGGTTTACTTGTGGAAATCGAAGAAAGATGCTGCGGGGCTCCATACCAAGGAGTGGGAAAACGTCATTCGTGAGCGGTACGGGGCACTACCGACAGTTACCTATTTCGAGAGTCCGGTTGTCGTCGATAACCTGACAAACGAGATCATTTCCGATTCGTGACGGCAGTGCAGGGATCGCTGAAGCGACGACGCTGTCGAACGGCGCGTTCTACGAGATCGCCCTATGACGTAGGCGCGTCCGCCCTTTCCCTCCCGAACAATGCCCTCTTCGCCACTTTAGTACAAAAAGCATCGTTCTGAGGGTTTTTCAACAGGCTGTTAGCCTTCACGGAGCACTGATGCTTCGGCAGCGTGGCGAGAAGCAAGCTGACGGGAAATGGTTCCTCCCCCCGGCAGAGCGCAACAAAGGCCCGATACTCGATGTTCTTTCGCGCGTTCTGCCCACCCGGGGCGTTGTGCTGGAGATAGCCAGCGGTACGGGACAGCACGTCGTTCATTTCGCCAAGGCGCTCCCGGGCCTCACTTGGCAGCCGTCCGATCCAGATCCGGAACTTCGCGAGTCCATTGCACTGCGCGTCAGGGAGGAACAGCTAGCAAACGTCAATCCGCCCATCGAGCTTGACGTGACCGGATTCCCTTGGCCTTTGCAGACGACCGATGCGGTCGTGTGCATCAACTTGATTCACGTGGCGCCGTGGTCCGCCACGCTAGCATTGTTCAAAGGCACGAGGGCTTTGCTTCCGACTGAGCATGTCCTGTTCTTATACGGACCATACCGCCGCTTCGGTGGGCACACGTCCAAGAGTAATGAGCAGTTCGATTCTGACCTTAGTGCGCACGATCCCGAGTGGGGTCTTCGCGACCTTGAAGCGGTCTCCGAGGCTGCTGCTTCGTCCGGATTCCTGCTGGCCGAGATCGTCGAAATGCCGGCAAACAACTTCAGCTTGATTTTCAAGCGGACGTGAAGGCTAACAGTTTGTTGAAAATCGTCGCTGACGCCTCGATTTCGTCATGCCGGCGAAAGCCGGCATCCAGTAATCTGTTCTTGATGCGCATTTTCTGGACACCGGCTTTCGCCGGTGTGACGAGTCTTTTTTCAACGGCCTGCTAACGCCGGTCGACAGCTGTACGCGGATACGCCAGGGTCGCAGGCTTTACCGACGTAACCATTTCCGTGGTCTGTCGCCCGGACACTACTGGCCGACTCCTGCCCATGGTGCGGAACCTTTGTGCGTACGCTCGCGAAGGCGGTGCCTTGGAGATCGACGCAGTCCTTGATAGATGTGAGAAGCAGCGAAAACGCAGAAGCTATTGATTCTGAATCCACAGTTCGTGGTCACCGCTCGGTAACGCCGCGCAGGCTAGGCGACGGCAACAATCTCGACCCAATGGTGCCCACCTTCATCCCCTCCGGGGTGCCATTCCTAAGGCGGAAGTCGAAAGTAGAAAGGCGAAAGCATGTCCTGCCTTTTCTTCCCCTTCATCCTTCCGCCTTCCGCCTTTCGCCTTGCTTTTCCGGGGGCAGGTCGCACGTTCGATTCGTGTCCGGGGTCCCCGAGAGGATGAAAGTGGGCACTGGGTGGAAAGGATCAGTCTTGCCTGACGATACATGACCTTTCCTTCCTTCGCGCTAGGGCCCTTCCAGAACTGTTTTCACCCCTTTTTCCCGGGCCCGTGCAACCGCATCTTCATGGTGACAGCATCAGTGTCCGACGCTGGGTCGGGCGTGGCCTTGTCGCTGCGACCGGCGCCGCTACGTCGCACGCTCGTAGCGGTAAACCCTGCGCGCCGCGTGCTATGATCCAAGCCCTGAGAGCGCCAGGCACCGCCCCGGAGCGGTGCGAACACTCTAGGCGTGCGCAGACTAATCTAGTCGCACAGCGAGGTCGCTCATGGCGCAGGTGGTGCTGAGGGAGCTCAACAAGAAGTACGACGAGGTGCACGCCGTCAAGGACGTCAACCTGACGATCCGCGACAAGGAGTTCATGGTCCTCGTCGGGCCGTCGGGCTGCGGCAAGACCACGACGCTCCGCATGGTCGCCGGTCTCGAGGAGATCACCTCCGGCGAGATTACGATCGGCGACCGGATCGTCAACGATCTGCCGCCCAAGGACCGCGACATCGCCATGGTGTTCCAGAACTACGCGCTGTACCCGCACATGAGCGTGTACGACAACATGGCCTTCGGCCTCAAGATGCGGAAGTTTCCCAAGCCGGAGATCCAGAAGCGCGTCCAGGACGCCGCCGAGATACTCGGCATCCAGGAGCTGCTCAAGCGCAAGCCGCGCCAGCTCTCGGGTGGCCAACGCCAGCGCGTCGCCGTGGGCCGCGCCATCGTGAGGCACCCGCAGGTGTTCCTGTTCGACGAGCCGCTGTCGAACCTCGACGCCAAGCTGCGCGTGCAGATGCGCGTCGAGCTCAAGCGCCTCCACGAGCGTCTCGAGACCACGGCGATCTACGTCACCCACGACCAGGTTGAGGCGATGACGCTTGGGTCGCGGGTCGTGGTCATGAAGGACGGCTGGGTCCAGCAGGTGGGCGAGCCCATGGAGATCTACGCCAGGCCCCAGAACAGGTTCGTCGCGGGCTTCATCGGATCGCCGTCCATGAACTTCATCCCCGTCACGCTGACCGGCGGCAGCGGCGCGCTCTTTGCCGAGGCCGGCGGCATCAGGATCAAGGTGCCCGCCGCGAGCACGCAGAGCCTGATGCCCTACAAGGGCCAGGGCGTGACGCTGGGCGTTCGCCCGGAGGACCTTCGCGTCGGCGCGAGCTCGGATTCCGCGGACCTCTCCTTCGAGACCGTGGTCGAGGTCGTCGAGCCTCTCGGCTCCGAAATCCTGCTGGACACCAGGGCCGCGGGGCAGCAGATCGTCGCCCGCGTCGAGCCCACGGTCAAGACGCAGCCGCACGAGAAGATCCGCCTGACATTCATCCCCGACCGCATCCACTTCTTCGACGCGAAGACGGAAGCGGTCATCAAGTAGCCCGGCTTGACATCTGACCTTGAGCC
>JAHFUJ010000340.1:1771-4775 GCA_023265105.1 Acidobacteriota bacterium | reverse complement strand
TCATTCGCGCTAGTCATTCGCGCGGTACGCACCGGGCGGCACCGCCTCCACGCCCGTCGCGAAAGGCCCGGTGGCAGTTCAAGCACGACTCGGAGACCTGATTGCTGACCTCGATCACGGCATCCTGATTCCTGGACTGCGAGGCCTTGTAGGCCGCCTTGCCTGCGTCCGCGAGGTCCTGGGTGAGCTTGATCCAATCGGCCCGCCCCACCGGAACCGGCTTGCCGTTCTCACACCGGCGCCCAGGCGTCAGCATGAGAGGCGCCGACTCGGCCAGCGCCACGGCGGCATAATCAACCAGCTGCCACCCCGGGTACACATCAGCAAAGCGCACCGACAGGCTGTCGCTTGCGCTTGAAGACGATTTTTTCCGCGGGGCCCCAGGATCGACCACTTGCGCGTCGAAGATCACATTCGCACTGGGGAAAAGAATGCCGCGCATCACCTCGGCCAGGTTCCCGGCCGGTGGGAAGGCCATCGTCTGCGCCGTGGCGGCCGGCGGCCGGGAGGCGGGTGCCTGCGGCCCCGGGAGCATGATCTGCTTCAGCGCCGCCTCGTCTCCGCTCAGCTCGGCCGTCCCCGCGGGAAACTTGCCGGCCTGAAGCAGGTAGGCCACGACATCGGTCGCCTGCTGTCGAGTGATCGTTCCAGGCTCGCTCCGCGGCATCGTGTGCTGTACCTTGCCGACGAGATCCGAGAGCGGCTGGTTGCCCCACACCCCGAGGAACCCGTCTCCGGCCAGCGCCGGCCCCTGGAGGCCCTCCAACGTTTCGCCGTGACAGGACGCGCACTTGCCCTTGTAAATTGCCTGACCGCGCGTGGCCTGGCCGCCCGCGTACACACCATCTTTCGCCGTTCGTGACTGCTGGGCGTGCACGGCGAACGAGGACGATCCGGCCAGCGCACCGGCGAGCACGGCGGCGCCGAGCGCACAGCAGCCTCCCAGCACGCGCGGCAACCCCGCTCCGCGCACAGTCTCTCTGCATCGAGTGAAAGGCAAAGACATCAATATTCCTTATTGTGAAAGAGCCGGCGGCCGACTGTTCGCGTTGACAAGCAGAGCGTTTATGATTGTCTCATCGTTTCTCGGCTTTCTCTCGGGCGCGACCTCCGGCGAGAAGGTGGACGGCGTCGTAATTGTCTTCGTGACACGCGTACTCGTAGACCTGGTACTCGGCACCGCGGCCATCCATCCTGTTCCAGGGAATCATCGCGGTCCAGGGTCGCACCCACGTTTGGGGATCGGAGATCGTGAATTCGTACTGCACCACGTTCGGCGCGACACGCGTGAAGCGCTCGGTGAGATGGTAGGTCGCGGGATTGGCTGCAACTGGCGTCGCCGCGACCGTCGCGCTCGCATTGGTGCTGTACCCCGCGGCGGCGTACCCATAGACCGCTTCCTGCCGGAAATTGGTGGTGTCGACGACCAGCGTATTGCCCTCCCAGCGGCCGCGCGCGTCACCCAGCCAGTTCTTGATGTTTTGTCCGAGATGCGGGCGCCCATCCACGGGGATGATGCGCGTGCTGTGGATCATCTCTGTGGAAATCGCCACGTAGCCGGGGCCCTGGAAAATCTGGAAATTGCTGTTGTAGCCCGCTGGCATGTAGGGCGGCCTGTCGGTCCGTGTGACGCAGCGGAGCGCCGTGTCCGCTTCCGTCCAGACACTCGGCTTGCCGTCGAGGAAGCGGCGATTCGCCTCGAATGCGGCGGTCCGTGCCTTCTCTCTCTCCGGCGACAAGGGCAACAAGGCGGGAATTCTGCCATCCGGCGGATCCACAATCAGCGACGTTCGCTTGTCCGCCGTGAGCTCCCTCCTCCGTGGGTCGAACCAGAAGTCGTTGTAGTTGCCCGTCGGGTAGTCGGGGCGAGGAGCGGCGTCGATATTCGCCCGCGCCTCCTCCTCGATGCCCTCCGCTTCGGCGTCGGTCAGGACGTCTTTCTCTCCAAACTTGCTCGGCCGCTGCAAGGGCGTACTGGTGGCGTTGTTATAAATCCCCCGGAGGTCCGGGTCACCCCACGAGGTCTTGGGCGGTGTCCACGACTTGGTCGCAGCCGCCGGCTTCGCCGCCTTCGCGGGCGCTGCGGCTGTCTGACCCGCGGCGGGCACCGACATCAGCGTGACAACCGCCATCGCGACCGCTCCAACACCGAGTGACGTGAGAAATCGAGGTCTCATCTGCTGCCTCCGATTTTGTGCGTCAATTGCCCAGCTTCTTGAAACGCCCGTAGAGGAGCTCCTCGGTGAACGGCACACACTTGTACTCCACGAGCTGCACGTTCTTGTCCATACGACGATACAGGGGAAAGCCGATCTTCCAGGGCCGCGTAAACACCTTCGGATCTTCGATCGTGGCTTCGTACATGAGGTGATACGGACTGACGGGCGTGTAGCGTTCGACCACATGGAGGGCGTCGCTATGGAAATCCCCGGCCCGGTCGAACCAGGTCTCCGAACGGAACCCCGTCACGTCGACGACCAGCGTGTCCCCTTCCCAGTGGCCGCGCGACCAGCCCATCCACGAATCGCTCGGCGCCTCTTGCTTCCAGTTCATGCGGATGATGCGCGTGGAATCGGTGTATTCGTACGACATCAGGATGAAGGGATCGGACCCTGACCCCTGCACAATCTGAAACGGAAACGGCATATACACCGCGCGCGGCACGCCCGGCATGTAACACGTGAGCTCGGGGTCGCCAAGGTCGTGCCGCTTCGCGTCGTCGGTGGTGTCCACCTTCATCCGATTTTCAAAGTTCTGCCGCTTTTTCGCCAGCGCCCACGGCTGGTACGGGATGTCGCCGCCCTCCACGATGCCCTGTCCCCCGGGTTGCGCGTCGTAGGTGCCCTCGAGCTCGGGATGAAGACCTGGTTGCGATTCGTGGTCGCGGATGTCCCAATTCGCCGTGGTGATGGCTTGCCAAATCCCGTTCAAGTCTGGGTTCGCCGACCCGACCAGACGGGGCGCCTTGTAGGGAGGGAACTGCCCGGCGGCCGCGGCCTGCCCG
>JAHFUJ010000340.1:0-1671 GCA_023265105.1 Acidobacteriota bacterium | reverse complement strand
CGCGGCCTGCCCGACGGCGGGGACCTGACCGGCGGTCTTGACCGTCCGCGCCAAAACCACGACCAGCAGGAGCGAGAGACACCACACGACGAGACGAGCGACTCGCTGAGGCTTCATCCGCGGCTTCGATCGATGGCTGGTGTCTCCACTACTTCTTCAGCCCGTAATTCTCCTTCGCCGCCGCATCCATCAGGGCCGGAATCGCGTCGATTTCGCACGCCGTCTCCATGACGTGTTCAAACGGCGCGAGCGTTAACTTGGTGTGCGACGCCTTCCAGGTTCCGGTCAGCACTTTCGGATCGTCGGCCGTGACGTCAATCTCGAGCGTGTCCTTGTCGGGACGGCGATAGCGTTCGACCATGTGCAGCTCGTCGGAGTGAAAGGACACCGCGCCGTGGTGGTTCAGCCAGTTCTTGTCGCTGAAGCCCGTCACATCCACGACCAGCGTATCCCCGTCCCAGCGGCCCACCGCGTCACCCTTGTACGATGGAACCACATCGTCGCGATGCGCCCGTCCATCGGTCGGGATAATGCGGAAGCCATGGTAGGTCTCGACCAGCTGGAACATGGCCTTAGGAGTATGCACGATTTCTCCCACCAGACCGTTTCCGACGAGCGGCGTCGGCCCGATGATGCTGGGGATGCACCACAAGGCCGGATCGTCCTTGTGGCCCATGGTCTTCGCTTTGGCCGCCGCCCACGGTTGATAAAGACTTTCAAACGAAGGAGGCCCAGTGCGCGGTTCCGCTCTGGGAGCGGCATAGTAGGCGGTCGACGTCAGCGGGTTGATGTCGCGGCCGGGCCACCACACTCCAGAAAAGTCTGGATGCCCGTCGGCCAAGCGTGGCGTCGGCCCGGCGGGCGCCTTTGCCGCGGCGGCTCCTCCACCTCCATTCTGGGCCGCCACAGGGGCGGACGTGAGGAACACCAAGGATCCGATTGCCAGCACGGTCGTGGCAATCACGATGGAAGCCATCACAGCGCGCTTCATGTGGAAATCTCCTCGCAAAACGGCCACGTTGTGGTCCGCTAATTACCGCCTGCCCGGTTGGCTTGCTCTTGCTCGGTGGAGTTCTTGGGCCCGACGATGAACGATCGGCCATCGGCCAGGATGAGCTCGCGCGCTGCTCCAATCTCCTTCGTCTTGTCCCTTGCCCGACAGCCTTTGATCGTGGCCTTGTCGCCGACCTTGACGAAGTTGGGCCGCAAGCCGCTTCGCATCAGACCGGTCGGTGTCTGGGCTTCGAACTGCCAATGATGCACCTGACCGCCCGCATCGGTGACGTCGATGTAGAACCACGAGTGCGGGTTCACCAGCTTGACCTCGGTGATGACCCCCTGCACCGTGACCAGCGCGTCGGCATCGAAGGCCGCCGCAAACGCGTGATGCGCCCGGGCGGGAATAACCGTCACGGGCACGCTCAAGCCCGCTAGGAGCAGCACACCAAATATCTTGCGCGACATCTTCACACCTCCCGATAATCGAATGTTGCGCGCCCGAAATCAAGAAGTCAAGAAATACCTCCAGGCGGTTTCATAACCTCGTTTCGCGGGTCCTGTCCGCGAACAGCCCCACCCGGTGCTCGCCCCAAGAGCGCTTGTCACGGGAGTGGGCTCCGCGCCGGGCGGGGCGGGGTCCCTGTACCATTGTCCGGCATTTCTTGTAACGAC
>JAHFUJ010000339.1 GCA_023265105.1 Acidobacteriota bacterium | reverse complement strand
GGAGGCACATCCGATACCACCAGCAGTCTTCTCGAAGATCGTCCGGCCCAGCGCGAGCGGATTACCCGCCGTCGGCGTGGCGGCGACTGTCGGCGATGGCGCCGGCGCGGGGGCGACTGTCGGCGATGGCGCCGGCGCAGTGGCGGCTGTTGGCGACGGCGCCCGGGCGGAGGCCCGCTCGCGCATGATCGCCGTCATCTGTCGCTTGGGGCCCCCCATGTCGGCAAGCAACTCGCCCTTCCAGTCGGGGGTGTAGCGGGCGAAGCCGCCCGAGTGTGTGTCTCCACCGTTGGGCGTGGGTATGTAGGCCTTGACCTTGTGCGTGTTGAGGTCCAGCACGATGATCTCCCAGCCGTTCATGTTGCTGATCCAAAGCTCGTTGACGCTCGGATCCGGATGAAGGACGCCGTGATCGATGCTGGAGGCCGAACCGCCTAGGTAGATCGGCAGACTGTGAAACAGAGCGCGGGGCGGGGAGAACGTCACCGCATTGATCGCCCCCACGACCGAACCGGAGTTGTGACCGCCCTCGCCCTTGCCTATCGGGTAGAGCAAGGTTTCGTCCCAGTTCAGAACGAGACCATAGGGGCCCGCGACCCCGGCGCTGGTGTCGCCGACGACGGCATTCGTCTTGTTGTCGATCTTGTAGACTTGGCTGCCGTGGGAGTCGTTGACGTAGGTGAACCGCCCGTCGGCCGTGTGCGCCATGCCGATCGGGTTGTCCCCCACGAACGGCACGATGGTGACCGCGCCAGTCTCAAGGTTGAGTTTCGCAATCCCCGCCGTGTTGTGATTCTGCGCGCGCCATGGTGGCGCGAAGACGGACACGTACACGATGCGGCCCGTCGGGTCGACGGTCGGGTACGGATGGCCGATCTTGTAGCCGATGTCCTCAATCGTGATGGCCCTCGCAACCCGGTTGTCGTCGTTCGGATCGAGGAGGTAGTGCGGGCCGCCGCCGGGCGTGCGCCCGAAGGCCACCAGCACGCGGTCGCGCCCTTGCCAATCCTTGAACGCGGTGATGTGGTGGAACCAGTCGACGCGAGGACCTTCCAGCAGCTTGTCGAGTTTCAGCGTCCTCGCGTTGACGATCAGGAGGACGGTCCTGACCTGTCCCGTGGCGGCTACACGGTGCATCTGTCCGAGGTAGAGCCATCTCCCATCCGGCGATATGCCGACGCCGTGTGGGTTTTCCGTGACTGGCTCTTTCAGGTCGAACAGCGCCGAGGCGATGACCTTCTTGAGGTTGGCATCAATCACCTGCACCCCTGACTTGCGCGTGCCGCCCTTGGGGTTGGAGCCGACGCCTTCGCTCGTGAAGAAGACGAGCGGGTGGGCGGCGGCGTCCCAGGCATCCGGCCCGCTGGAGTCGTACGTGGCAAGCAGCTTCAACCTGCCACGCAGGGACTCCGCCGTGTCCCAGCCTGTGGGCTGGGCGCCGACGGGAGGCGGCGCAAGCTGGCCGGCCTGGACCACTTGTGTCGGAGCTACGGCGGCCAGCTGCTGCTGGAGGGCCGCTTTGTCCGATTTAATGACGTCATAGGCCGATCGGGAGACTCCCTGCACTGTCCAGGCGACGGCCATCAGAGCCACCAGCGCCGTGAGGACACTTCCCATCCATCGCTTTTCTGCAAATCTTTTCATGTGAGTATTCTCCCGGTAGGCGCAGCTCCCGCTTCGACTGTCCCCCCACCTGCCGCCGGCGCACATGACCCGTACTGGACCTAGTGTGTGCTCCCGCACAACCGTCACCGCCGGGCGCCGTCTCGCGATTCGACAGCGTCCAGATATTAGCCTGCTCGCGTACCACGAGCAACCCGATTCCTCCCAGACCCGCAGCAGCGTATCCTGCAGCTCGAAGCGGGTCAGCCACGACCGCACCACAGAGGCCGTGGTCCCATGCGAGGAGATACCGAATCCGATGCGGCAAGCTCAACACCCACTGCCGCGCGGCCACGTCGGGAACGACATGGTCGGCCAAGGGCGGCGCGTTCGGCCATCCGGCGCCCAGCGCAATCGGGACACGCGCGGACATTGCCCCTCTGGCAGGCGCTTTGCTACAGTCTATTACCGACCTCGAGAGGAGAGCGCTCATGATCCGTGCGATTGTTTTCGGTGTGATATTCGGTCTTGGCGTCGCCGGCACCGCGGCCGCTCAGGACGCGAAGGTGAAGAAGGGCATGCAGGTCTTTACCGATCAGAAGTGCTCGCTCTGCCACTCGATCGGCGAGACCGGCAACAAGAAGGGGCCGCTCGACGAAATCGGCAGCACGCTGTCGGCCGACGTGATCCGTCAGTGGATCGTCGACTCCAAGGGAATGACGGAGAAGGCGGGAGCCACACGCAAGCCGGTGATGAAGGAATTTAAGCTGGCGAAAGATGAAGTCGACGGACTGGTCGCGTACCTGCAAACGTTAAAGAAGAAGTAAGGGGGACGGGAGCCCTTTTCCAATAGCGATAAGAAAAGGGCTCCCGTCCCCCTTACTGGCGTCGGCGGTCGAGCTCCCGAATCTTGAAGAAGAGAGCGACGACGACCAGCAAGATCGCGCCGAGGGACACGAAGAGGCCGCGGCGCCGGAACTGTAGATCGGCCAACGCGCGCGCGCCTGCCTGTTCGACGCCGGCGAGAATCTTCATTCCATCATCCACCACCGGATCGACCGCCGCCGGACTGAACGCGTGCATCTCCATCCGCGCTTGTGTCAGCTTGGTGCGCGCCTCGCCCAATGCCAACTCCTGACCGCTGACTTCCATCCCGGCGTTCTGCACGCGCGCGATGAGCTCTCCGTTCGTTTCGATCGCCCGCTTCAGACGGTCGATGCTCGACCGCATCGTGCCCGCCGCGATGTAGCCGGCATCGTCGCGGCTGTCGTGACAGGTGACGCAGATTGCGGGGGCCGACGTGCCCAGCATCTCGTCTGACGGCGGCAGCACCGCGTGGTTACTGTGACACTCCACGCAGGCCCGATCGAAGATCTGGCTGTGGACGCTGGTCGCGAATTTGGCGGCGAACACCGCGTGGCAGGTGCCGCATACATTCGCGACGGCGCCCACGCCGGGCGGCGCCGCGCCATGGTTGCCGTGACAATCGTTGCACGTCGGCGCCGAAAGGTCGTTCCGCTTCGTCAGCGCCGCGTAGTGCACGCTCCGCTCGTACTCGGCGCGCTGGTTGGTCGGGATCGGTTTGCCGCCGGCCAGCGTGTATCCCTTCATGTGTTCGGGGTTCGAATGGCAGGCCCCGCACGTCGATGCGACGTTGGTGGGAAACGCCGGCGAGCGGACATCGTTGACCGCGCGGATCCCGTGCGCGCCATGACAACTGATGCACGTCGCCACCTGGCGGTCGCCCGCGGCCAGGCGCTTGCCGTGAACGCTCGACGCGTATTCGGTGGCCTGATCGACCCGCTGGCGGGGGGCGAACCTGCGCATGAGCTCGGCATCGCTGTGGCAGCGCGCACACACGGTCACGATCTGCGGGCCGGCGGGCTTGCCCCGAAATCCGCGCGCCGGATCCTTGGCCCGCGCCTTGTCGTTGGTCGCCGAGTCGCCCCCGTGACAGTCGACGCACGAGAAGCCGCGCTCCTGATGGACGTCGCCGCCGCGAAACAGATTTGCGGGAGCCGACCAAGCGGGCTGCGACAGCGCGGCATGACACGCCAGGCAGCCGTTGGCGGCCGGCACGGGCTGAGCGGCTGCAGCCGCCGCGGGTTGACGACCGGCAGCCGTCGCAGGCTGAGCCGCTGCAGCACCAGCGTCCAGCACGCCAAGCATCAACCCGGCGAGCCCGTGAAGGAACGAGAGGCGGAACAGCCGGATCATGTCAAGCCGCCCTGTATCCGATGATCGTAAACACGATCAAATAGACGAGCGCCACGAGGCCGAGCGCGGTGAACACCGGGCTCGGTTCGTCCCGCGCGGAGCGACGGTCGAGAAACGGGACCAGCAAGAGAACGAGCGCCGCAAGGCCGAAACCGAGTACGCCCAGCTTCTCTCCTTCGATGCCCAGGACATGACTGGGCAGCAGCCTCAGCGTCTGAAACATCGCCAGGAAATACCATTCGGGCCGGATGCCCACTGGAGCCGCAGCGAATGGATCGGCCTTCCGTCCCAACTCCCACGGGTAAAACGCCGCGAGTGTCGCCAGCGCCGCCAGCGCGATGTACCACACCAGCACGTCGCGCAGAAGGTAGTCGGGGAAAAACGGCATCTGCTTGATGCGCTCGCCCTGCCGCAACCGCCGCGCAACCTTGAGGGGCACGCTCATGCCCTGGCGCTGGACGAAGAGCAAGTGCAGCGCGACCAGCACCGTCGTCAACGCCGGCAGGATGGCGACGTGCAGCGCGTAGAACCTCGACAGCGTGGCCCCGGTCACATCGTCGCCGCCGCGCAGAAAGCGGAGCAGCGCTCTTCCGGCGAACGGGACCGCGCCGGCGAGGCCGGTGCCTACCTTGGTCGCGAAGAACGACAGCTCGTTCCACGGCAGGAGGTACCCGCTGAAGCCGAACGCCATCATGAGGAAGAGCAGCAGCACGCCGCCTACCCAGGTCAGCTCCCGCGGTTTGCGGTACGCCTTCAGCAAGAACACGCTGAACAGATGTGCGAACGCGCTGGCGATCAAAAGATTGCCGGACCAGCTATGGATGTTGCGGACGAGCCAGCCGAATTCGACTTGCGTGACGATGAACTGAACACTCTCGTAAGCTTCGGTGGTGCTGGGACGGTAATAGAGAAGCAGGAGAATTCCGCTGGCCACCTGCACCATGAACAGGAACAGCGTCATCCCGCCGAGGTAATACCAGATCTCCTGTGCGTGGATGGGG
>JAHFUJ010000056.1:5883-20310 GCA_023265105.1 Acidobacteriota bacterium | reverse complement strand
CGCTTGGCGATTCTTCGCGTCAGGGCCATGGCACTGGAAGCAGTTCTCGGCCAAAATCGGCCGAATGTGCCAGTTGAAATCAACCGAGTCAGGTAGCGCGGTGACGGAAGCGACACGCGGCTGCCGAACGGTGGCGCTCTGTGGAGGGGAGCCGCCGAGCGCAACGATACCCAAGCCTGCAACCCAGGCAGCAATCCCAGCGACCATGCGGCCGCGACACGCCACGCGTCTAATCATTGCGTCCCCCGTCTTGTTGACGGCGTTCTCGTTGCCCACCAGGTGCCTGAACGGACTCGTCATTGCCCCCACCGCTGATCTGGAGCGACACCGGGAGCCTGCTGACAGCAGGCCCCCGGGAGGACGTACTTCAGAAGGTGAGGTTGGCGCTGAACTGGATCATGCGGCCATCCTCAACCGCCGAGGGTACCAGCCACTGTGAGCCGTACGTGGTGTTGAGCGCCTGAACGGCGCTGCCGTTCAGCACGTTGTAGACGTTGAAATTGCCCGCCAGGCGGACCCGTTGCGTCAGTTGCACGCGTTTACTCACCCGCAGGTCGAGTCGCGTATACCGGGCTTCGAACAGCGTCTGCGGGACGACCAGCGGCACGGTGGCGGTGGACGTACACGTGGTGGTTCGGGTGCCGCAGGCCGCCAGGTACCGGCCGAGCGACGGCACGATGATCGCGACGGGCGCCGCGTAGCTCGCCGTCACCTGTGGCCCCGAGATGTTCTGGTAGACGGCGCTCACGAGGAAGTCGTGCGGGAAGGTGTAACTCCCGAAGCCCTTCAACTGCGTCTGGGCCCTGAACGGCGTGACGACTCGGCAATTAAGCAGCGCCTGCGGGGAGTCGACGGTAAAGCACTGGTCGTCGACCGAGCGCCCGGTATCGACGCCGCCGCCGAACTGGACGCCCGAGCTGAGGCGCGTGCTGATGCTGACGTTGAAGAAGTCATTGACTCGCCGTTGTTTCCCGAAGTTTGACGCCTGGGTGATCGCGTTGGTGACCCGGCCTTGCAGCGCCGGCGCGACGTCGGCCAGGCCGCAGACCTGATACCCGCCGCCGCCGGGCAGGCGGGTATCGGTCGGCGCCGTGATGCAGTACGGACTGTAGTCCGCGGGAGTCACCAACGTGTTGTCGGTGGTGAGGAAGCTGCCATACCAGCTGCGGTAATAGCCGCCGGTCACCGAGACGCCGGGGCGGAGCTGGTGTTGCACTTCGGCCGTGAGATCCCAATTGTAGCCGCGGTGGCCGGTGCCTAGAATCGCATCGGAGGCGTAGGTGGTGGTGGCGTTGAGCCCCCCGAAGTTCGTATTGTTGACGGCCCCGCACTCGAGGTTCTGAGCCAGGTTCGCCAAATTGCAGTCCGGGACGAAATTCCCGTTCGTGTCGGTCCACGTGCGGGTGACCGTGTTGACGGAAGTCGTGATCGGATTGTTGGCGGTGGTGAGAGAGGCACTGTTCTTGGCCACGTACCGACCCAGCGCCACCTTGAGCGCCGTCCGGCCGTCGCCGAACAGGTCGTACGCCGCGCCCGCCCGCGGATCCCAGTCCTTCCACAAGGGCACGTTGTTCACCTCCGCGAAGTTGCGTTCGGGGATCCACCCGTTGGGGGTGGCAGCCACATGCTGCGCCGGTATCGACCCCTGAAAGTAACTGAACCGCAGGCCGTACGTCATCGTCAGGCGCTTGATGGTCCACTGATCCTGGGCGTAGAAGCCGAAATCTTTGACGTTGTTCCTTGTCGAATACGGGGTCGCATACTGGGTGATGCTGGACGGCACCCGATTGTTGAACACGTAATTCACGTTGCCGTGGACTTGCCTGTCGACACTGTTACTCAACTCCTCGAGCTGGAACCCGGTCTTGAAGGCATGAGACCCGGTGACGTAGGACACGGAGGCGCGCTCAGAGTAGCGCGGAGCGTCATTCCTGGGCCAGGAGTAGCCGGTGACCGCGTTGTACTGCACGCCGGTGGACTGCTCAAAGATGGAAATATCGGTGGGTAACACGTGACCCTTTTCATCGGAGTACAAAGGGTAATTGGTTGTCGCAACTCCAGCGCCGGCCTCGAACAGCAGCTTGTTGGTCAATGGCGCGTTCCAGGTGACCTGATACAGCCCGCCTTGGAGCTGATAGCTGAAAAACGCTTCGGGCGCTTGCACCATCCCATTCGCCACATTCGCCGGGCAATGGCAGTCGCGTTGGGGATCGACGAACACGTTGACCTTATTGCGCTCCGACGCCCTCCACGTCACCCGCGTGGCCTTGGACTCGTACCACTCGTGACCGGCCGCCGGCCGACTGAAGTCGGGAGTGTAGAACGGCGTGCTTTGCGTCAGATTATAGTACTTGCTGGCGGCCGCCCGCTCGTTACCCCAGTTCCGATACGAGAAGAAGAACCAGACGCGGTCCTTCTTGATCGGGCCGCCCAGGGTCCCGCCCGAATCAAAAACATAGTTGACCCTGGTCATGGTCGTGAGGCCGCGGGCCCGCAGGGCGTCGGTCAAGTTGGCGCTCTGGAGGCCACTGTTGGTGTAGAGGCCGGAGCCGCTGCCCGAGAAAATGTTGGCGCCCTCCTTGGGAATCATGTTGACCACGGGGCCGTCGGCGTTGGTATCGGCCGAGATTCCGCTCGTGGAGAGCACCGTTTCCTGCGTCGCGTCCAGGTTGGCGGCGTAGCCGACGTTCCCTGTCGCATGGAGGACGCCCATGCCGTCAAACGAGACGTTGGTGCCCCCCGACTTGCCGTGGTACGAGGAGCCGACATTTGTGATGTAACCGCCGGTGATCTCGAAGCCTTCGAGGCCCCTATACCCGGGCGTGAGCGCTACGATCTGATTTAAGCTTCTGACACTGCTCGGCAGCACGTTGAGCAGCTCAGTGGAGATCACGGTCTGTTTGCGGGCGTTCGTCGTATCGACCAGCGGGGCCGCGCCCGTCACCGTGACCGTCTCCTCGATCGCCCCGACCTTCATGTCCGCGTTGACCGTCGCCGTGAACCCTGAGGTCAGCTCGACGCCGTCCCGCTTGAAGATGCTAAAGCCGGCGAGCGTGAAGGTAACGGCATAGGTGCCGGGACGCAGATCGACGATGTTGTACCGGCCCTCGCTGTCGGAGACGACGGTGCGGACCTTTTCGATCAGGGCCGCGCTGGCGGCTTCCACCGTGACGCCGGGCAGCACTCCCCCCGAGGTGTCTCGGACTACGCCCGCGATCCCGCTCGCCGTCCCCTGCTGCGCCAACACTGCCCCGGGCAGCAGCAGCGCACACACGATGACGCTGATGCCCACGCCGACGACCTTCGTTCGTGCCATCACTTCCTCCTTACTGTGACAACCTTCTGCCCAGTCCGTGAAATCCTCTGCGTGAAACACGTGAGCACGCTCGGCTGACGTTACGGTCTCAACACATACTCCGGAGCCGTGGTGTTTTGTCCTTTGTAACAGCAGCTTCCCAGGAAATTTGGCCGATAGGGGTTGGCAAAACTGTTGTTGAACTGGGGGATCCTGCCAACTTTCGCCGGGCCGTTGATCCGAGCGAGCACTCGGTCGCGCGCCTGCTCGAGCTGCGTGAGCACGCGGTCGACGTTCCACCCCACGAGCCCGTGCTTCCAATACACGACCTTCCCCGCAATCAGCACGTCACGCACGTGCCGCGGATTCATCATCGTCACAATCGTGCCCGGCACATTGTTCATCGGCCACGTGTTGATGCTCCGCGCCTCGAGCACGATGATGTCGGCTTCCTTGCCCGGCGCCAGCGTGCCGACCTTGTCCAGGATGCGGTTCGCCGCCGCTCCCGCGATCGTGACCATCTCGATGCATTGACGCGACGTGAGCAGCTGCGGGATCGGCAGATTCCCGGGATTGCTCTCCTTGAAGGCCAGATCGTTGGCCAGCGCGCGCTGGAGCGTGAACGCGCCCCGCATCAGCGAGAACGCATCGGTGGTCATGTTCGCGTCGACGTCGGGGCTCAGGCTGGGCAGGATGCCGTGATTGAGCGCCTGCTGAAACGGCGGCATGCCGTGCCGCATCTGCATCTCGATCAGGTTGGCGATCGACATGTGCGCGCCCCGGTCGCGCCGGATTTCCCACGCTTTCGAATCGCTCTTGTTCGGGTAGCCAGAATTGCCGGCGCCGATCTGGGCGAGAGGCTCGTCCTGCCAGCGCGTGCAGTGCACAAAGGTGACGTCAGACCAATCGGTGCCATTCCGAGCGTCGGCGGCTGCAGCAATGACCCCCATCGGGTTGCCGTTGCTATGGGCGTTGATCAAGGCGCCGAACGAGCGCCCCAGCTGCCATCCGGTGTAGTCGGCGCCCTGGAACGCCGGTCCGGCGCCCCCGCCGAATCCCAGCGTCACCAGCTGGTCTTTCGAGCTGAAGTAGGTCTTCGCGAGCCGGCCAATCCCTTTGGTCGTGTCGTTCATCGCCCCCGGAGCTTCGTACGGGAAGCCCTCGGCACTCCGATTGGTCCCGCCGCTGTAGTCGAAGACCATGCGGCGGCCCGAGTCGATGTGCCCCTTGATCATCGCGTCGGTATGTGCCGGCGTGTGATTGGCCTGCCCCGTGTCCGTCCCGCAGGTGATGCCCTCGCTGATTTCGCTCAAATTGGCGCCGATCTCCGCGATGTACAAGTCCTCCGGATCGTACGGCACGCGTCCGAGATCCCAGATCACCTTGCCCGGGTTGCCCCGGGTCCCTGGCTCCGCAATCCGGCCGGCCGTCCAGATGTTCTGCACCACCGACCCATAGCTCTCCACCGGCCAATTCCCTCCAAGCAGGCCATCCGGGATGATGCTCCGCTGCAAGGTCTCGTACTGGTGATGGTGCGTCGTAATGAAGCCGGGCATGACGATCGTACCGGAGCAGTCGACCACTTCGGCATCGCCGACGGCGATGGTGGGCGCGATTTGGGCGATCGTTTTCCCGTCAATCAGGACGTCGGCCTTCTCGAAGTCGCCGACGCGTGGGTCGAGGCTGAGGACGACGCCGCCCCTCAGCAGGATGCGGCGTCTGCGACCGTCACCGACCAAGTTCTGGAGCTCCCTTGGCGTGGCCGAGCGCAGGCCGGCGAGCTGCGCCGACGCGCTGGTGCCGGCGAGTCCGGCGATGGCCGTGCCGGCGAGCCCCGCCGCACCCGCCTTGATAAGAAAGTCGCGCCGAGACGGGCGGTCCTGGGTCGCGGAGTCGGCCTCCCGTTCGGGCGCATCGTTTCTGCCGCCGGGCAGCAAATCCGGTCGCATCACTTCCTCCTTCTGCGGCCGCGCAGCGCTGAAGAGCGTGCGAAAAAATGCCACGCTAAACGGTTTCTTCACAGGCTCTGAAGCGCCGGGCGACAGTTGTGAACCGTTTTCGAGTTACGGCCTCAATACATAATCCGGCGACGTGGTGTTCTGCCCCTTGTAGCAGCAGCTTTCCAGGAAATTCGGACGATAGGGATTGCTGAGACTGTTGTTCCCCTTGGGAATCGCACCGACTTTCGCCGGGCCGTTGATCCGCGCGAGCACCCGGTCGCGCGCCTGCTGCAGCTGCGTGAGCACGCGCTCGACGTTCCACCCCACGAGCCCGTGCTTCCAAAACACGACTTTTCCCGCAATCAGCACGTCACGCACGTGCCGCGGATTCATCATGGTCACGATCGTGCCCGGTACGTTATTCATCGGCCACGTGTTGATGCTCCGCGCCTCGAGGATGACGATGTCGGCTTCCTTGCCCGGCGTGAGCGTGCCCACCTTATTCAACAGGCCGCTCGCCGCAGCGCCCGCGATGGTGACCATCTCGATGCACTGACGCGACGTGAGCAGTTGCGGGATCGGTAGATTCCCGGGGTTGCTCTCCTTGAACGCGAGGTCGTTGGCCAGCGCGCGCTGGAGCGTGAACGCGCCCCGCATGAGCGAGAACGCGTCGGTCGTCATGTTCGCGTCGACGTCCGGGCTCAGGCTGGGCAGGATGCCGTGATTGAGCGCCTCCTGGAACGGCGGCATCCCGTGTCGCATCTGCATCTCGATGAGCACCGCGATCGACACATGCGCGCCGCGATCGTGCCAGATCTGCCAGGCTTTCGTGTCGCCGGAGGTCGGGTACTTCGCGTTGTTCGCGCCGAGCTGTGCGTACGGCTCCTCCTGCCAGCGCGTGGCGTGAACAAACGTGACGTCGGACCAGTCGGTGCCGTTTCGCGGGTCGGCGGCCGCGTTGACGATCGCGTTTCCGTTGCCGAAGCCGTGGTTGTTGATGAACGCGCCGAAGGAGCGGCCGAGCTGCCAGCCTGTGTAATTGGCGCCTTGGAACGCCGGCCCTGCACCGCCGCCGAAGCCGAGCGTCACTAACTGGTCTTTTGAACTGAAGTACGTTTTCGCGAGCCGGCCGATGCCCTTCGTCGTGTCGTTCATGGCTCCGGGAGCTTCGTACGGGAATCCTTCGGCGCTCCGATTCATCCCGCCGCTATAGTCGAAGAGCATGCGGCGGCCCGAGTCGATGTGCCCCTTGATCATCGCGTCGGTATGTGCCGGCGTATGATTGGCCTGCCCCGTGTCCGTCCCGCAGGTGATGCCCTCGCTGATTTCGCTCAGATTCGCGCCGATCTCGGCGATGTACAAGTCCTCCGGATCGTACGGCACGCGTCCGAGGTCCCAGATGACCTTACCCGGATTGCCGCGGGTCCCTGGCTCCGCGATCCGGCCCGCCGTCCAGATGTTCTGCACCACCGAGCCATAGCTTTCCTGGGGCCATCCGCCTCCAAGCAGGCCATCTGGGATGATGCTTCGCTGCAGCGTCTCGTACTGGTGATGGTGGGTCGTGATGAAGCCAGGCATCACGATCGTGCCCGCGCAGTCCACCACTTCAGCGTCCCCGGCGGCGATGGTGGGCGCGATCTGTGCGATCGTCTTCCCGTCGATCAGCACGTCGGCTTTCTCGAAGTCGCCGACGCGCGGGTCGAGGCTGAGCACGGTGCCACCCTTCAGCAGGATGCGCCGCCGGCGGCCGTCGCCGATCAAACCCTGAGGCTGGGCCGAGCGCAGGCCGGCGGCGACCTGCCCCGAGGCGATGCCCGCGCCGGCAAGCCCGGCGATGGCGGTGCCGGCGAGCCCCGCCGTGCCAGCCTTAATCAGGAAGTCGCGGCGAGACGGCCGACCCGGCGCCGCGGGATCGGATGCATCGGCGCTGCCGCTCAAAGCGTGGGGACGCGGGGGATTCGTCGACATGCTCGGCCTCCCTTACACAAAAATTGTGATAGCGGGCGCTCAGTATAGCATTCTCAGCGGCGCGAACGACCCGAAACGTGGTCTGGTCTCAAACTCTCTCTATATACTCACGCTTCGCAGTTGCGCGTTGAACGGCACGCTGATGCGAGGCCGCGTACCCTGATACATGCGCACATTGTGCTGCAGGTAACTCGGGAACAGAATGATCATCCCGGTCTCCGGTCGGACGAGGCGGGCTGAAGGCAGCGCGCCTGGAAAGAAGGTCATCGCGGACGCCACGACCGGGTGCGCGAACTCAAGCGCGGCGCCCGGCGTGTCCGGCGCTTCGTCGCCCGCGTCCACGTAGTACACGCCCGACCAGGTCGCCAGCGGATGCACGTGCGGGGTGTTGTAGTGTCCGTGCCGGTTCACCGCGGCCCAGCCGTACAAGTGGCAATCGATCCTGACGTTCGGCGCACCGAGCAACCGCGCCGTCGCGATCTTCACGGCGCTCCTCAAGTGATGCTCCAGGGTCGCGACCACCGGTCCACCCCACTCGAAGAAATCGGGGGAGGACTGCCAGCCGCCTTGATTGCTCTTGACCATCGACGGCGTCGTCCGCTCCCGCTCGAGGACGAGATCGCGGATCTCACCGTTCAGCGCGCCAACGCTCTTCAGCACATAGCTGAAGACCGGGGTCGAGAAGATGTGCTCGATACGGCCGTTCTCGACCATGTCGGCGATGATGTCTTGACTTTCCTGCAACATCAGTGGCTCTACTTCGATCGGAAGTGTTCCTCAGAAACGTCCGGGACTCGATCTCGGCAGTCATAAGCTCCACGGACGATGACCGACATCCGGAATTTGTCGTCGCTCGGCGCGTGCGCCTGATGCGGGATGGACCCGTCCATAATCACCATGCGATTGGGCCGGAAGGCAATGCGGTGCACGAGTCGCTGCCGATCGTCCTTGTCGTACAGGAGCAGGTCGCCGTCGGTGTCCTCGCCAACGTAGACAAGGAGCGACAACTGATCTGACGCGTCGGGCGCACAGTCGATATGAATCGAAGCATCCTGGCCGCGTGACTGCCCATTGAGCCCAATATACTCGGGCTTGGTGAAGATGAACCGGAACTGCTGAAAGACCGTAGCCACGGTCGAGAAGAGAATCGGCGGGAGGCCGGGCCAACCGTTCCGCTGCCACGCCTGGATGTAGGACGCCCCCCAGATGCGGTGCTGCGCCTTTCCATGCTCGTCGTGCGCGGAATTGGCCAGCATCCAATGCGGCGTCTGCAGAGCCCACCGCTCGAGCAGCAGGAGGTGCGTGCCCGAGAGGACATCGTCGAACACGAGGACGCGGTCGACGATTCGGGAGAGGTCCGCGGTCCCGAGTGCCGGCGTCTCAACGGTTGCCGCGCGCGGCATCGAAAAGCTCCGAGAGGAGGTCGCCTGAAAAATATTCGATGCTCGGGGGAAACGGCATCATGTCCGCATACTCCTTCACCGTACTGAGCTCCGCAGTGGGCGTGTCTTTGATCTGCGCCGCAAGCCCGTGGAAGGCGTTCCACAACGAGTCGATGTAGCTCAGGACACGCCGCGCCTCCTGGGCGTACAGGTCGGTCGACCCGACGCGGCCCGTGATCATCACATCGAGCAGTCCGTCGTACTCCAGTTGTATCACGACCGAGTTGATGAGGCCCCGACTGAATGCCCGCAGGTCCGCGGTGATCTGCGTCTGGAAGGTCGCCCACGGCGGCGGCACCAGCTGCCGGATGAAGTCCCGGACTTGCTGGACCTCGTCATCGGCGAGCGGATGGACGTTCGGCCCGGTGCGGCGCAAGGCACCATCGGCGCTCACGTGCAACGCGTCGTAGTCGAAGGCCAGTTGCGGCTTCTGGACGTCAGCGAGCTGCCAGCGCAGGCCCTCCGCGTTTTCGACGCGCAACGTGCCGTTCTCGTACTCTAATTTCATGTCCTCTCTCCGGATCGGGACGCCTGCGCGCCGTGCCCGCACGTTTCCGGATATGCGCGGTCGTTCCCATCCGTCGCTGATTATCGCAGCAGCGGAGCCTGTGAAGAAACCGCTAACCGCCGAGGCCGCGGAGAACAAGACTACAAGGATTCTCGGCGAACTCTGCGTGCTCTGCGGTCAAGTGTCGCATTTTTTTCGCACGCTCCGAAGGTGTGGTGGCGAGGAAGGCTGGGGCGGGCGACGCCGGGCGGGAGGGCCGGCCGACGCCCGGCCGGGGGCCTGCCGACGCAGGCCCCCGGCGGACGGTCTTAGAAGGTGAGGTTGGCGCTGAACTGGACCATGCGGCCATCCTCAATCAACGAAGGTGTTTTCCAGAGGGGACCGTAGTTGAGGTTTTCCACCTGAATGGCACTGCCGTTCAGCACGTTGAAGAGGTTGAGGTTGGCCTGCAGGCGGACCCGTTGCGTCAGCTGCAGGCGTTTGCCCACCCGCACGTCGAGTCGCGTCAGCCGGTCCTCGAACAGGCTCTGCGGGAGGATCAGCGGAACCGTGGCGGTGCGGGCGCCGCCAGCCAGGGGGCGGCCGAGCGAGGGCGCGATGATCGCGGTGGGCGCCGCGTAGGCCGCCGTAATTTGTGGTCCCGAGATGTTCTGGTAGACGACGCTGACGACGAAGTCCTTCGGCAAGGGGTAACTCCCGAAGGCCTTCACCTGCGTCTGGCCCTTGAACGGCGTGACGATTCGGCAGGTCTTTTGGCCGTTAATGGTCGTGGCGGTATGCGGTAACGGGGTGGCAGAGACGCCGGGGAGGCTGTTGGCCGCGGCACCGGGAGAATCAACGTTGAAGCAAACGTCGTTGACCGTGCGCCCGGTGTCGATGCCACCACCGAACTGAAGACCCCCGCCGAGCCGCGCGTTAACGCTGACGTTGACGAAGTCATTGCGCTGCGTTTGCTTCCCGAAGTTCGACGTCTGCGTCACCACGCTGTTGACCTGGCCGAACCTCGCCGGCGCGACGTCATACAAGCCGCAGACCTGATACCCGCCGCCGCCGGGCAGGCGGGCGTCACTCGGCGCCGTGATGCAGTACGTATTGAAGTCCGCGGGCGTCACGAACGAGTTGTCGGTGGTGAGGAAGCTGCCATACCAGTTGCGGTAATAGCCGCCGGTCATCGACACGCCGGGGCCGAGCTCGTGTTGCACTTCGGATGTGAAATCCCAGTTGTAGCCGCGGCGGCCGTAGCCGTTAATCGCATCGTCAGCATAGTGGACAGTGGGGTTGATCCCCCCGAAGTTCGTATTATTGACGGCCAGACACTCGCCGTTCGCGGTCAGGTTTTTCAAGTCGCAGTCCGGGACGTAATTCCCGTTCGCGTCGTTCCACGTGCGGGTGACCGAGTTGATCGAGGTCGTGATCGGATTGAGGGCGATGGTGATATTGGTGCTATTCCTGGCGGGGTATCGACCCAGCGCCACCTTGACCGCGGTCTTCCCGTCGCCGAACACGTCCCATGCCAAGCCCGCGCGCGGATCCCAGTCCTTCCACAAGGGCACGTTGTTGATCTCCGGGTAATCGCGCGCCGGGACCCAGCCATTGGGCGTGGCATCCACGCGCTGGATCGGTATCAACCCCTTGAAGTAGTCGTACCGCAAGCCGTACGTGAGCGTCACACGCTTGATGGTCCACTGATCCTGGGCGAAGAATCCGAAATCCTTGACGTTGTTCTTGGTGAGATACGGCGTCGCCCACTGAGTGATTTGGACCGGCAGCCGATTGTTGAACGCGTAATTCACATTCGCGTGGACTTCCGTGCTGATGTCCTGGACCAACTCCTCGAGCTGGATCCCGGCCTTGAAGGCATGCGTCCCGGTGATGTAGGAGGCCGAGAAGCGCTGAGACCAGCGCGGCACGTCCTTGATGGCGGACAAGGTCGGCACCGCGTTGTACTGCACGCCGGTGGACTGCTCAAAGATGGAAATATCGGTCTCTTTCACGTTGAAGTCAGCATTCGAGTAGGTCGGCCAACTGCCATCCACACGCGCGGTCCCGGCTTCAAATAACAGCTTGTTGGTCGCTGGGTAGTTCCAGGTCGCCTGATACAACCCGGCCGGGTGAAGCTTATAGCTGAAAAACGCTTCCGGCGCGTTAATCGACCCACCCGACACATTCGCCGGGCAATGGCAGTCGCGTTGGGGATCGACGAAGAAGTTGAACTTGTTGCGCTCCGACGCCCGCCACGTGATCCGCGTCGCCTTGGACTCGTAGAACTCGTGCACGTAGGCCGGCCGACTCAAGTCCTCGGTGTAGAACATCGTGCCCTGCGTCGCGTTGTAGAACTTGCCGGCGGCCTGCCGCTCGTTGCCCCACGTCCGATACGAGAAGAGGAACCACAGCCTATCCTTCTTGATCGGGCCGCCCACGGTGACGCCCGTATCATACACATACTTGACGCTGGTCACGGTCCTGAGGCCGCGGGCGCGCAGGTCGTTGTTCAAGTTGTCACTCTGCAGGCTCGTGCCGGAGTAGAGGCCGTTGACGCCGCCCGAGAAGATATTCCCGCCCTCCTTGGGAATCATATTGATCGCAACGCCGTCGGCGTTGGTATCGGCCGAGATGGCGCTCGTCGAGAGCACCGTTTCCTGCACCGTTTCCTGGTTCTGGTTGTAGCCCTGACCACCGGTCGCATGCGCGATCTGCATGCCGTCAAATCCGACGTTGGTGCCCGACTTGCCATGGAACGACCAGGCGCCCGGGCTGGCGTAGCCGCCAAAGACATCGTAGCCTTCCGAACCTTTAAATCCAGGGGTGAGCGTCACGAGGCTATTCAAGGCCTTCACACTGCTCGGCAGCACGTTGAGCAGGTCACTGGAGACCACGAGCTGCTTGCGGGCGTTCGTCGTGTCGACCAGCGGGGCCGCGCCCGTCACCGTGACCGTTTCCTCGAGCGCCCCGACCTTCATGTCCGCGTTCACCGTCGCCGTGAACCCCGCCGTGAGAGTAATGCCATCCCGCTTGAACGTGCTAAAACCCGCGAGCGTGAACGTGACGACATAGGTGCCGGGCCGCAGATCGGCGATGATGAACCGGCCCTGGCCGTCGCTGACGACCGTGCGGACCTTTTCGATCAGGGCCGGACTGGCCGCTTCCACCGTGACGCCGGGCAACACCGCTCCCGAGGTGTCTCGGGCGACCCCCGCGATCCCGCTCGCCGTCTCCTGCTGCGCCGATGCCGCCCCGGGCAGCAGCAGCGCACACATGACGATACCCAGACCGACGCTAATAACGCTCGTGCGTACCATGATTCCTCCTCCTACAACACCCTTTTACCGAATGACGGAAAAATCCTATGAGTGAGAAGTGTGCCCTACTGCAAATTCCGACCCGTATGACTCTAACTGCTATAAGAAGTCACAAGTGACCGCTAGTTAACAAAAAATTCAAATGCCTGATTCGGGCGATCTATGAAAATGAATTTACTCAACTACGGCCTCAACACATATTCCGGAGACGCCTTGTTCTGCCCCTTGAAGCAGCAGCTTTCCAGGAAATTCGGCCGGTACGGATCGGCGAAGCTGTTGTTGTACTTGGGGATCTTGCCGACCTTCGCCGGACCGTTGATCCGGGCGAGCACGCGGTCGCGCGCCTGCTGCACCTGGGTGAGCACGCGGTCGACGTTCCAGCCCACGAGTCCGTGCTTCCAATACACAACCTTCCCCGCAATGAACACATCGCGCACGTGCCGCGGATTCATCATCGTGACAATCGTGCCGGGCACATTGTTCATCGGCCACGTGTTGATGCTCCGCGCCTCGAGGATGACGATATCGGCTTCCTTGCCCGGCGTGAGCGTGCCCACTTTATTCAAGAGGCCGCTCGCCGCTGCCCCCGCGATGGTGACCATCTCGATGCACTGACGAGACGTGAGCAGCTGCGGGATCGGAAGATTCCCGGGGTTGCTCTCCTTGAAGGCGAGGTCGTTGGCTAACGCCCGTTGTAGACAGAAGGCGCCCCGCATCAGCGAGAACGGGTCGGTGGTCATGTTCGTGTCGACGTCCGGGCTCAGGCTCGGCAGGATGCCGTGATTGAGCGCCTGCTGAAACGCCGGCATCCCATGCCCCATCGCCATCTCGATGACGTTGGCGAGCGAGACATGCGCGCCTCGATCGCGCCAGATCTCCCAGAATTTCGAATCGCTCTTGTTCGGATAGCCCGAGGAGCCGGCCCCGATCTGCGCCAGCGGCTCGTCTTGCAAGTGCGTGGCGTGGACGCGGGTGACATCGGACCAGTCGGTGCCGTTCCGGGGGTCGGCGGCCGCTTCGACGATGGGAACCTGCCACCCCGAGAAGGAGGTGCCGCTGTTCAGGAACGCGCCGAACGAGCGGCCGAGCTGGAACCCGGTGTACGGGGCGCCCGGGAACGCCGGCCCAGGGCCGCCGCCAAAGCCCAGCGTCACCAACTGGTCTTTGGAACTGAAGTAGGTCTTCGCAAGCCGGCCGACCCCCTTCGTCGTGTCATTCATGGCCCCGGGGGCTTCGAACGGGAAGCCCTCGGCGCTCCGGTCGGTTCCCCCGCCGTAGTCGAAGACGCTCCGGCGGCCGGAATCCATCAGCCCCTTGATCATGGCGTCAGTGTGCGCCGGCGTGTGATTGGCCTGCGACGTGTCCGTCCCACAGGTGACGCCCTCGCTCATCTCGCTCAGACAGGCCACGACCTCCGAGATGTACAGATCCTCGGGGTCGTACGGCACGCGTCCCAAGTCCCAGATGACCTTGCCCGGGCTCCCCCGGGTCCCCGGCTCCGTGATCCGGCCGGTCGTCCAGATGTTCTGCACCACCGTCCCATAGGTCTCCTCGGGCCAGACGCCGTTCAGACGGCCATCCGCGATGATGCTCCGCCCCAAGGTCTCGTAGTGGTGATGGTGCGTCGTGATGAAGCCGGGCATGACGATCGTGCCCGAGCAATCGACCACTTCGGCGTCTCCGGCCGAAATAGTGGGCGCGACCTGCGCGATCGTCTTCCCGTCGATCAGCACGTCGGCCTTCTCGAAGTCGCCGACCCGCGGGTCGAGGCTCAGCACGACACCACCGCGCAGCAGGATCCGGCGCCTCCGGCCGTCGCCGACTAAATTCTGGAGATCTCTCGGCGTGGCCGAGCGCAGGCCGGCGACCTGCCCCGAGGCGATGCTCGTGCCGGCGAGCCCCGCCATGGCGGCGCCGGCAACCCCCACCGCGCCGACTTTAAGAAAGTCGCGCCGAGACGAAGGGCCCTGTGCCG
>JAHFUJ010000056.1:0-5783 GCA_023265105.1 Acidobacteriota bacterium | reverse complement strand
GCAGGCCCCCCGGCGGACGGTCTTTAGAACGTGAGGTTGGCGCTGAACTGGACCATGCGGCCATCCTCAATCAGCGAGGGTATTTTCCACGAAGCGCCGTAATTGAGGTTTTCCACTTGAATGGCGCTGCCGTTAAACACGTTGAAGAGGTTGAAATTGCCCGTCAGACGGACCCGTTGCGTCAGCTGCAGGCGTTTGGCCACCCGCAGGTCGAGGCGCGTAAACCGGTCTTCGAACTGCGTGTACGGAACGATCAGCGGAACCGTGGCGGTGGACGTACACGCCGCTAATGTTGCCGTGCGGCAGGCCGCCAGGTTGCGGCCCAGCGACGGTGCGATGGCCGCGTTGGGCGCCGCGTAGGCCGCCAAAATTTGTGGCCCCGAGACGTTCTGGAAGACGACGCTGACGACGAAGTCCTTCGGCAAGGGGTAACTCCCGAAGCCCTTCACCTGCGTCTGAGCCTTGAACGGCGTGACGATTCGACAGATTTTTTGGCCGCTAATGGTCGTGGCGGTAAACGGCGCCGGGGTTGGCGCGGCGAAGCCGGGGATAAATGCGCCGGGGAGGCTGGCGGCCACCGCGCCGGGAGAATCGACGTTGAAGCAGACGTCGTTGACCGTGCGCCCGGTGTCGATGCCGGCGCCGAACTGCAGGCCCCCGCCGAGCCGCGCGTTGAGGGTGACGTTGAAGAAGTCATTCACCTGCATTTGCTTCCCGAAGTTCGACGTCTGCGTCACCACGCTGTTGACCTGGCCGAACAGCGTCGGCGCGACGTCATAGAGCCCGCAGACCTGATACCCGCCGCCCCCAGGCAGCTGGGCATTGCTCGGCGCCGTGATGCAGTACGGACTGAAGTCCGCGGGGGTCACCAACGTGTTGTCGGTGGTGAGGAAGCTGCCATACCAGTTGCGGTAATAACCGCCGCTCACCGACCACCCGGGGCGGAGCTCATGTTGCACTTCGGTGGTGAAATCCCAGTTGTAGCCGCGTTTGCCGACGCCGTTAATCGCATCGTCGGCATAGTGGACAGTGGGGTTGATCCCCCCGAAGTTCGTATTAGTGACGGCCGCGCACTCGCCGTTCGCGGCCCGGTTCGCCAAGTCGCAGTCCGGAATGTAATTGCCGTTGCGCGGGTCACCGGGACCATAAAAGCTGTCGTTCCAATTGCGGCTGACCGTGTTGATCGAGGTCGAGATCGGATTCAGCGCGGTGATGATCGCGGTCGCGTTCCTGGCGGGGTACCGACCCAGCGCCACCTTGACCGCGGTCTTCCCGTCGCCGAACAGGTCCCATGCCACGCCCCCCCGCGGATCCCAGTCCTTCCACAAGGGCTGGTTGTTGATCTCCGGGTAATCGCGCGCCGGGACCCAGCCATTGGGCGTGGCATCCACATGCTGGGGCGGGATCAGCCCCTTGAAGTAATCGTACCGCAGGCCGTACGTGAACGTCAGACGCTTGATCGTCCACACATCCTGGGCGTAGAACCCGAAATCCTTGCCATTGGTCTTGATGAGATACGGGGTCGCATACTGGGTGATGGAGGCCGGCACCTGCCTGTTGAAAAAGTAATTCACGTTGCCGTGGACTTCCGTGCTGATGTCCTGGACGAACTCCTCGAGCTGGAACCCGGTCTTGAAGGCATGGCTCCCGGTCACGTAGGACACGGAGAAGCGCTGCGACCAGCGCGGCACGTCCTTGATGGCCGACAAGGTCGGCACCGCGTTGTACTGCACGCCGGTGGACTGCTCAAAGATCGAAATGTCGGTTTCTTTTACGTGAAAGATAGGTTCCGAGTAGGTCGGCCAACTGCCGTCCACACGCCCCATGCCGGCCTCGAACAGCAGCTTGCTGGTCCACGGCGCGCTCCACGTGGCCTGATACAACCCGGCGGGGTGGAGCCTATAGCTAAAAAACGATTCCGGCATGCCCACATTCCCACCCGACACATTCGCCGGACAATGGCAGTCGCGTTGCGGATCGACGAAGAAGTTGAGCTTGTTGCGCTCCGACGCCCGCCATGTCACCCGCGCCGCCTTGGACTCGTAGAACTCGTGCACGTACGCCGGCCGACTCACGTCCTCGGTGTAGAACGGCGTGCTTTGCGTCGCGTTGAAGAACTTGCCGGCGGCCTGCCGCTCGTTGCCCCACGTCCGATACGAGCCGAAGAACCACAACTTGTCCTTCTTGATCGGGCCGCCCAGGGTGGCGCCCGTATCATAGACGTACCTGACGCTGGTCACGGTCCTGAGGCCGCGGGCGCGCAGGTTGTCGTTCAAGTTGTCGCTCTGCAGGCTGGTGCCGGTATAGAGGCCGTTGACGCCGCCCGAGAAGGTGTTGCCGCCCTCCTTGGGCACCATGTTGACCGTGACGCCGTCGGCCTTGGTATCGACCGTGATCCCGCTCGTCGAGAGCACCGTTTCCTGCACCGTTTCCTGGTTCTGGTTGTAGCCCTGACCACCCTGCGCATGGGAGATCTCCATGCCGTCATATCCATAGTTGCCGCCCGTCTTGCCATGGTAGTTCCAGGACGAAAAGGTGGTGTAGCCGCCGAAAATATCGTAGCCTTCCGAACCGCGAAATCCAGGGGTGAGCGTCACGAGGCTATTCAGGCCCTTCACACTGCTCGGCAGCACGTTGAGCAGATCGCTGGAGATCAAGGTCTGCTTGCGGACGTTCGTCGTGTCGACCAGCGGGGCCGCGCCCGTCACCGTGACCGTCTCCTCGAGGGCTCCCACCTTCATGTCCGCGTTCACCGTCGCCGTGAACCCCGCCGACAGCTCGATGCCCTCGCGCTTGAAGATGCTAAAGCCGCCGAGCGTGAACGTGACCACATAGTTGCCGGGCCGCAGATTGACGATGTTGTACCGGCCCTCGCTGTCGCTGACGACGGTGCGGACCTTTTCGATCAGGGCCGGGCTGGCGGCTTCCACCGTGACGCCGGGCAGCACCGCCCCCGAGGTGTCCTTGATGACCCCCGCGATCCCGCTCGCCGTCTCCTGCTGCGCCGATGCCGCCCCGGGCAGCAGCAGCGCGCACAGGATGACGCTCAGAGCCACGCCGGCGACGTTGGTTCGTGTCATCACGTCCTCCTTTGCCAACTGACAAGACCGTTTTGCCCACGCCGGGCGAAAACATTGGATTCTTGCGATCCACACTCCAGAAATAACGTGCGCGCCGCGCACTCGCTCTGACACTGCCGCGCGCGTGAAGGCGATGGGCCACGTCATGGTCTCAACACATACTCCGGCACTGCCTTATTCTGTCCCTTGAAACAGCAGCTTTCCAGGAAATTCGGCCGGTACGGATCGGCGAAGCTGTTGTTGTACTTCGGGATCTTGCCGACTTTGGCCGGCCCGTTGAGCCGGGCCAGCACGCGCTCGCGCGCCTGCTCCACCTGGGTGAGTACGCGCTCCACGTTCCAGCCGACGAGTCCGTGCTTCCAGTACACGACCTTGCCTGCAATCAGCACGTCGCGTACGTGCCGCGGATTCATCATCGTCACGATCGTCCCCGGCACGTTGTTCATCGGCCACGTGTTGATGCTCCGCGCCTCGAGAATGACGATATCGGCTTCCTTGCCCGGCGTAAGAGTCCCGACCTTGTCCAGGATCCGGTTCGCCGCCGCGCCCGCGATCGTCACCATCTCGATGCACTGCCGCGAGGTGAGCAATTGCGGGATCGGGAGATTTCCGGGGTTGCTGTCCTTGAAGGCGAGGTCGTTGGCCAACGCCCGCTGCAGGCAGAAGGCGCCCCGCATCAGCGAGAACGGGTCGGTCGTCATGTTCGTGTCGACGTCGGGACTCAGGCTCGGCAGGATGCCGTGATTGAGCGCCTGCTGAAAGGGCGGCATCCCGTGCCCCATCTGCATCTCGATGATGTTGGCGATGGAGACGTGCGCGCCCCGCTCGCTCCAGATCTTCCAGCGCAGCGAATCGCTCTTGTTGGGATACCCCGAGTTGCCGGCGCCGATCTGCGCCAGCGGCTCGTCCTGCCAGCGCGTGCAGTGGACGGCGGTCACATCCGACCAGTCGGTGCCGTTGCGAGGGTCCTTCGCCGCCTCAACGGCGTTCCCGCCGCCGCCGTGGCTGTTGATCAACGCGCTGAAGGAGCGGCCGAGCTGCCAGCCTGTGTAATTGGCACCCGGGAACGCGGGGCCCGAACCACCACCGAAGCCCAGCGTCACTAACTGGTCCTTCGAACTGAAGTACGTTTTCGCGAGCCGGCCGATCCCCTTCGTCGTGTCGTTCATGGCTCCGGGAGCTTCGTACGGGAAGCCCTCCGCGCTTCGATCCGTGCCGCCGCTGTAGTCGAAGACCATGCGCCGGCCCGAGTCCATCAGTCCCTTAATCATCGCGTCGGTGTGGGCCGGCGTGTGGTTGGCCTGTGACGTGTCGGTGCCGCAGGTAATGCCTTCGCTGATCTCGCTCAGACAGGCCACGACCTCCGAGATGTAACAATCCTCGGGATCGTACGGCACACGTCCCAGGTCCCAGATGACCTTGCCCGGGTTCCCTGGGGTCCCGGGTTCCGTGATGCGGCCCGCCGTCCAGATGTTCTGCACCACCGACCCGTAAGTCTCCTCGGGGTACGTGCCGTTGAGACGGCCATCCGCGATGATGCTGCGCCCCAGCGTCTCGTACTGATGATGGTGGGTGGTGATGAAGCCGGGCATGACAATCGTACCCGAGCAGTCGACCACTTCGGCGTCGCCGGCGGCGATGGTGGGCGCGATCTGCGCGATCGTCCTCCCGTCGATCAGCACGTCCGCCTTCGCGAAGTCGCCCACGCGTGGGTCCAGGGTCAGCACGACGCCGCCCCGCAGCAGAATGCGGCGCCGCCGGCCGTCGCCGACTAAGTTCTGGAGCTCCCTCGGGGTCGCCGAACGTAGACCGGCGAGCTGTCCAGACGCGTTGGTGCCGGCGAGCCCCGCGATGGCGGTGCCGGCGAGTCCCGCGGCGCCCGCCTTAATGAGGAAGTCGCGCCGAGACGGGCGGCCCTGGGCCGCGGCGTCGGCCCGGTGTTCGGGCGAATTGACGCTGCCGCCGGTCGGAAGATTCGTAGACATCGCCGGCCCCCTTTGATAAAAAATTTGAAGAGACGGTGACAGTATATCCGCGTCGCAAAACGTGTCAAGGAGGAGACGAGACGAACAGCTATCAGCTGTCAGCTATCAGCTGTCAGCTCAGCTCAGAGCTTGTGAAAAAATGCCACGTTTGAACGCAGAGCGCGCTGAGCTCGCAGAGGATTCTTCTTAGGATTTTTCTCTGCGGTCTCTGCGGCCTCTGCGTTTAGCGTGATTTCTTCACACGCTCTTTAGCCGGACATCGAGCGTGGTCATATACTCTGGCATGACCAGTCGTGTGATTCTCTGTCTTGTCTGCGCCGCGGCCCTGGCCTGCGGCCGGCCGGTCGAGCGGCCCCAGGCGCCGCCGGCGTCGGACGGCCGCGTGCGTGCGCTTGCCGACGCATATCTTGCCGGCCATTTCGATCGGTACCCCGAGCAGGTGACCGTCTACGGTGTCCCCGGCCGCCATCACGACAGACTGCTCGATAACTCGCTCGAGGCGTTCAAGGCGTGGCAGGCAAAAGAAGATGCCTGGCTGGCCGAGGCGAGTGCGATCGATCCGTCGACGATCGCCGCCGCGCCCCTGCGCGCCACGTATGCCATCGTGCGCGAGGCGCTCGAAGCGTCGATTGCCGCGCGCGTGTGTCGCAACGAGCTGTGGAACGTGAGCCAGATGACCGGCTGGCAGATTCAGGACGGCTATCTCGTGACGATTCAG
>JAHFUJ010000055.1:2561-20406 GCA_023265105.1 Acidobacteriota bacterium | reverse complement strand
GCGTGGGTGGCTTTCTCGTAGACGTGCACTTCGAAGGCTTTGCCCAGCTCCTTCATCATGGCGGTGCCGGGCGCGATCCTCGGGGCCAATCCCAGATCGTTCTCGCCGAAAAAGGCGATCACCGGCGCGTGAATTCTGGCCATCGTGTCCCTGTCGGGCGGGGCGCCATAGAACGAGACGGCCGCGTTCACCACCGGAGATTCCGCCGCAAACCTCCAGCTGTCGCCGCCGCCGGCGCAGAAGCCGATGCTGCCGCTCTTGCCATTCGCCTGCGGCAGTTTGAGGCCGTAGTCGAGCGCCGCCTGGTAGCGGCGCATGATATCCGCCGGAGTCAGTCGTTGTCGTGCCCGACCGATGTCATCTGGAAATTCGAACGTGTCAGTGTTTCCGCCATTCGGCCCCAGACCTGACAATAGATCAGGCACCACGGCAATAAATCCGTGGGAGGCCAGCTGATCGCCGAGGCCGAGGAGCCAGTCATCCAAGCCCGGCCCAGGCTGCATCACGAGCACAACCCCGGTCCTGGCCGTGGTCTGCGGATACGAGATCGACGTATGAAGCTTCGTCGTGCCCAGAGGGATGTCGACCCACTCGCGCTTCCGAGGCGACCGGGCCACGACCAGCTTGGCCCTGTTGTAGGGCGGTGGCAGGTCCTCCCGTCTTGCGGCGGGACCGGCGCCGCCCCTGCCCGGCTCCTGAGCCATGACCACGCCCCCATGAAGACCCGCATGAAGATCCACGAGCTCCGGCGAAGGGGCGAACCGGTTGTCGGTGTACTGAGTCAGGAATGCGATCAGTTTCGGCCACGATTGCTCGGTCAGCTCGAAACTGGCGATGGGCTGCGCGGACGAAGGACCTGATAAGATCCGCCCCACGTACCGCTCAGCCGTTGGGGAATCGACGAAGGCATCGACGCGCGCCCGGCCGCCAGTCTCCCAGTTGAAGCCGAGCGTGACATGCTTACCATTGCCTGAGGGCAGCGAGAACGCATAGTCCTGCATGACCGTCGTTCGGCGAAGGAGCTCGGCCCGGTCCAGTTGACCGAACGCCTTGACGATCGCCTGACGGTTCGCAAACGAGTCGGTGTTGCCGCCATTCGGGCCGAGCCCCGACAGCACGTCCGGCACGACGGCGATGAATCCCTGGCCGGCGACCTGGTCGCCGACCGCGCGCATCCAGTCGCTCAATCCCTGATTATTCGACGTGAGGAGTACGACCGGCGCGCGGTCCGGCCGCTCCGGATAGACAACGAATGTCTGAATCGTGGCTGAACCCGCCGGCACGTTGACCCACTCGGGGTGACGAGACGTCGAATTCAACACAACTTTCGCCGTCTTCTCCGACGGCAATGCCGTTCGCAGCGTCATCGATGCGACAGCGGCACTGTAGGCCGGCGCCTTGGCTCCCTTCGCGGCGGCGAGGCCCGCGCGATGCTGTCCCAGCACAAGCCGACCGCCGGCCAAGAGCACAACCACCGCCAGCGTCATTACCAGTGCGCGCGCTTTCATTGCTCTACCTCCTCCGAAACAATGCGTCGGTGATGTTCCAGCTCCAACCGTATTCGACCCGGCCTTGAAGTCGCGCACGGCGTCGCGTTTCTGCGATTTTATCCAACGCTGCTCGCGGTGGCGAGCAAAAGAAACACGATGGGTGACCGGCCGAAGAGCTCAAGGCTCCTGCGGCCGGTTGGGCCTTGTTTACGCGGCGACCCCTTTGCCGTCTAAACAAATGAAGAACAACGCCGGGCATGACGCCCGGCGGAGATGTTCTGCCGCGAGTTGCTCACCATTGCACTGCCGCACAGGCTCCCCCCGAGCACGCGGGTTGCTTGAGGTCGATAAGGATTAGGAGGAGTCATGAAAGTGCGACGAATCGTCCCGGCGCTGCTGGCTGCCGGCTGGATCACGATGATCGGCATGCAGCCTGTGTTGGCGCAGGCGCAGGCGAAGCCGACGAGGCCGGTGCAGGCGGAGCCCAAACCCGAACGGCCCGATCGCCCTGACCATCGGCGTCCCCAGCGTCCGGACCGTCCGGAGCGCCCCGAACGGCCCGATCACGACCGAGGCCGGCCGGATCGCCCCGAACGGCCCGATCACGACAGAGGCCGGCCGGATCGCCCCGAGCGAGCCGAGCGCGCGCGTCCCGAGCCGGTGGAGCGCTCGGCGAAGCGCTAATGGCTACGGCATTGATTCCAGGCGGGCAGGGCCGAAAGGCCCTGCCCGACCTTCTCGACATTTTCTCCTGGGCGCTGCTGATGCTGCTCGTCACGCCGGCCGCCGGCCGCGCACAGGGTGGCCACTGGCAGTTTGGTTCCGCGCCGAGCTTCTCGAGCGGCAAGTACGGGACCGATACGCGCACTGAGGTGCTGCACACACCGATCACCGCCCGTCGACTGTTCGACGCCGGGGACGTGACGTTCGTGTTTCCGTTCACGTGCATCTGGGGCGATGGAGGCGTGACGGTCGTGAATGGATCGCCGGTCCGGCAGCAACGGATCGCGAACGCCACGGCAAATGTCAGCAGAGGCGGCCGCCCGACCGGCAGCTCGGGAGCTGGGCTTGGCGCCCGCGAATGCGGCATCGGCGACATCGTCGCGCGCGGTCGCTACTATCTCCTCGACAAACGCGGATGGGCGCCGACGATCGCCGTCCGCGGTCACGTCAAGGCGCCGACCGCCAACGCCGAACGCGGCCTTGGCACCGGCCGACCGGACGAGGGGCTCGGATTGGAGATCAGCCGAACGATCGCCGGAGGCGGCATGGCGATGGTCGATGGCGGGTACACCATCATCGGCAAGCCCCCGGGCGTCGATTACAACAACAACTGGTGGTACGACGTCGGCCTCGGGCAAGACATCGGTCGCAAAGGGGCGAAGGGCGCGGTCAACCTGAGCGTCTTCTTCGAGGAGTACCGCGCCATCGTGCCCGGCCTCGCGAATCCGCGCGACGTTCTCGCCGCCGTCAGCGTGACCGGCGCGCGTGGCTGGCGCGTCCAGGTGTCGGGAGAGCTCGGCTTGTCTGACGGTGCTCCCGATCATGCGGTCACGTTCGGCGCGAGCAGGCGGTTCTAAGGAGCTGATGGCGCTCGATGCCGCCGGGGAGCGAACTGCGGATGATGCCGCCCTCGTTCGAGCGTCTCAGCGCGGGGACCGCGAGGCGTTCGGCGTGCTCGTCACCCGCCACGCCGCGTCCGTTCTCAGTCTGACGACGCGAATGCTCGGGCAGACAGCGGACGCGGAAGATATCGCGCAGGAAACGTTCGTCGCGGCCTACAAGGCGTTGTCGGAATTCAGGTTTGTCTCGAAGTTCTCGACGTGGCTCTACCGGATTGCCGCGAACAAGTGCACCGACGCGCTCAGGGCTCGTCGTCCGGGAAACATTTCCCTCGATGCCACCGGCGACGCCGGCGCCATTCGGTGGGAGACCGCAAACCAAGAGACGCCGCATTGGGAACTGGAGCAGGCCGAGCTGGCGTGGGAGCTCGACACGGCGATCCAGGCGCTGCCGCACGTCTATCGCGAGTCGTTTGTGCTCAGGCATGTCGAAGATCTAGGCTACGACGAGATGAGCGCAATCCTCGGCGTGCATCGCGACACGCTCAAGATGCGCGTGTACAAGGCACGCACGCTGCTGTGTCGATCGCTGGCCCACCTGGATAGTGCGCGACGATGAGAGAGGAACAACCCGCCATGACCGACTCGGAGCAGCTCGTCCAGCGGTTTGTCGACCAGGATCTCTCCGCCGAAGAGCGCGTGCGATTCGTCGCGCAGCTCGGGCGGGATGAGGGGCTGCGCGAGCGGGCGATCGAGCTCGAGCAGCTCGTGCTCGACGTCAATCGGCTCCCGCGGCCGGCGGTGCCCGAGGGGTTCGTCGCGCGCGTGATGGAACGGACGACACCGCCGGCGCCCACACAGCCGACCTGGTGGCGCGCACTGGCGGACGCGTTCTTCGCGCCGCGTGACCTCCGCTGGAATCTGGCGGGCGCCCTCGCCTCGCTCGCACTGCTCGTCGTTGGAGGTGTCGTCGCCGGACGTCTGTCCTTGTCTCCAGCGCAACCCGCGTCTGCGCCAGGCCCGGCCAACGCGCCGGTCCCCGGGGCTGCGGCGGCTTCCTCGCCCGTGCTCATCCGGCTCGTCGTCATGCAGCCCGGCGCGAGGACGGTGCAAGTTGCCGGCGACTTCAACGCGTGGAACCCCGCGCGCACTCCGCTCGAGCAGGTTTCAAGCGGCGCGTGGACGGTGACGATTCCCCTCAAGCCAGGCCGCTACGAATATATGTTCATCGTCGACGGCGAGTGGATTGCCGACCCCTTCGCCGCCGAGCAGAACGACGACGGGTTTGGATCGCGGAACGCGGTGCTCGAGGTGAGGCCCCTCGAAACAAAGAATGGGGCACAATCGTGAAACGTTGCATGGCCGGCAGGCCTCGATTAGTCTCCAGTGGCCATGCGTGTAAAGTTGTCGAGGGCGTTTGCGGCGGCAGTCGTCGCGGCGATGGTGAGCGCATCGTGCGCCGGGAGGATTTCGCCCGCGGCGCCCGTCGTGACGCCGGCGGGCGTGCGGTTCGTGCTGATGAATCCCGACGCGCGCGGCGTGGCCCTGGCTGGCAGCTTCAACCAGTGGTCGGCGGCGTCGCATCCGCTCGCGCGCGAAGGATCGCGCGGGGTCTGGACGATCGTCGTGGCGCTGCCGCCCGGCGAGCATCTTTTCATGTATGTCGTGGACGGCACGCAGTGGATCAGTCCACCAGTTGCCGAGGATTACGCGGATGACGGGTTCGGTGCAAAGAATGGAGTCGTGGTTGTCCGGCCGTAAGTTGACGGCGCTGCTGCTGGTCGGACTCGCCGGCCTGGCTGCGCCTGCTCTGTCTGCCGCGCAGTCAGTGTCGGCATCGGAGCGCGAAGCCCTCAACCGCCTGGTCGATGAGGCCGCGGCGAAAGGACTGCCGGCCGCACCGCTTGCCAACAAGATTCAAGAGGGACTCGCAAAGGGGGCGGACCCGAAGCGGATCGAGCTGGTCGTCCGGCAGATGGCGACGAACCTGGAAACCGCCGATCGGCTGGTGCGCGAGATCGAGCCGGCCGCCGCAGGCGCGGGACGTGAGGCATCGGTGACGCTGCTGGCGGAGTCGCTCGGAAGCGGCGTGACCCCCGACGAAGTCCAAGAGCTTCGCAGGGTTGCGCAAGCGACTTTAAGTACGGACAAGCCACCGATGTCGGCCGAAGCGGTCGCCAGCGCGGCCAAGGGGCTGTCATTTATTAAAGACGCCAGACTCCCGGTTGCCGACGGCACCGCGGTGATGGCCGAGGCCGTGAAGCAGGGATTCCGTTCGCACGACATTCTTGATCTCGGACGCGAGGTCAAACGCCGCGAGGGCGACTACCGAGCCGGTCGTGCCAGCCTGCGGGCGCTGCGGGACGCCATCGCGCGCGGGGATCGTCGGGAGCAACTGTTCCGCGACAGCCGCACCGGTGCCGTCGATCGCCCCGCATCAACGCGACCCGAACGGCCCGTCGATCGGCCAGCCGGTCGCCCCGAAACCCCGCAGCGTCCGGAACAGCCCGTGCGTCCTGAGCGTCCTTCTACCGGGCGCGATCGCTAAGCGTTTTGAACGGTGAGTGCTGTTACCTCGACGGCAGGATGCGCAGCCGCTTTCGCCTGCCGACGCGATAGGTCTCGAAGTCGTCGTGGTCGATCGTGAAGACCGTCGAGAGCGACTCGCGCTGCGCCAGATGCACGAGCGTGGCGTCCGCGAAGTCCATGAGCCGGTCGTCATATTTGCGCATGAGCGCCTCGATGTCGGGCAGGTCCCGGTCGGCGATCGGAAGCACCGTCACGGCGCCCGAGCGGATGAACGCCCACGCGGACTCCACCTCTCTCGGACGATCGCCCAGCAGATGAAAGAGCTCCGTCAGTACGGCCGTCGATGTCGAGAGTGGCAATCGGAGCTGCCCGAACGCCTCCCGGCATCGTTCATGCCACGGATCGCTGCGATCGAGACACGCCAGGAGGGCGCCGGTGTCGGCAAGCGTCCTAACGTGCACGGGCCTGGCGCCGCTTCAGTCGCGCCCGGACGAGCTCGCGGGTCCGCTCGCTTCGCCGTGCGACGCCGCCCGTCATGCATCCCAGAAAGCGGGCCGCCCGAGCGTGGAGGCGGCGCTGAGTGTTGATCTCGGCCTCGTTCTCCTTCTCAGCCGCGCCTAGACCTTCAGCGACGATTTCGTCCAAGAGCTGCGCGACGCTTCGCTTCTGGTTGCGCGCAGCTTCCTCGAGGCTGGCTTTCATCGCGGGAGAGACCCGCCACGTGTAGACTTCAGTCTTTCCGGGCATGCACTACAGTGTAGTGCAACACGCGGCGGGGATCAATCCACGTCGGCGCGGACGTGGTCCTCAATCCTTCTTCGCGGCGTCCGCGGCGCCCTTCTCGCCGGCGCGAGCACCCATGAGCCGGGAGACGGATGTACCGCTTACCTGGATCCGCTCTGCTTCCTCACGTATTTCTTCAGCGCCATCCCGCCGGTCAGCGATCCGTACACGTTGCCCCTGGCGTCCGCCGCCACGCCTTCCTGCGATCCGTTCGGATCGGGATCCAAAATGAACGCCACGACCTTGCCGTCTTTGGCGCTCCCGATTCTGATGCCCTTCTTCCAGCCCGGGTTCCGCTTCTCATCGGACTCCGAGTCGGCCGCGTAGAGCGTGTCGTTCCTGTCGATGTAGATTCCGCTCGGGCGTCCGAATTGTTTCCACTCTTCGAGAAATTTGCCGTCCTGGTCGAAGATCTGGATCCGGCTATTTCCCCGGTCGGCGAGGAACAGTCGTCCTCGGGAATCAAAGGCCAGGTTATGGGGCGTGTCGAACTCGCCTGGGCCCGATCCTTTCTTTCCCCACGTTTTGATGAACTTCCCATCCTTCGAGAACTTCACCATGCGGGCGTTCGAATCGCCGCCATGTCCGTCCGCGACGAAAATATCGCCATTCGGGGCGACCGCGATATCGGAGGGCTGATTGAACGTGTCGGGGCCCTCGCCGGCGACTCCGGCCGTGCCGAGCGTCATCAAGACCTTTCCCTCGGGACTCAACTTGAAGACCTGCTGACCCCTGCCCTTGCTCGCGCGCCCGTCGGTCACCCAGATATTGCCGTCCCGGTCCACATGGATCCCGTGCGGATAGATGAACATCCCCGCGCCCAGACTCTTGACGACCTTGCCCGATGAGTCGAACTTGAGGAGGGGCGCCAGGGTCGAACCGTCGCAGGTGGCGGCGCCACATCGCTCAAAGACCCAAATGCTGCTGCCGTCGCGATCGATGTCGATCGCTGCCGTCGATCCGACCGTCCTCCCTTCTGGGAGCTTGAAAAAGTTTTCGACGGTTTGATACGGGTTGGGTTGGGAATTGGCAGCCTGGGCTCGAAGGTAGGCCGCGCCTCCCGACAACGCGATCGCCGCAACGATGACTGCCGGTGTGAATCTGACTCGACTTGTATGCGACATCGCGGTCCTCCATGGAAAGAAGCGGAGTGCCTGAATCGGCGACAGTGGGCGAAAGGGAGTATACGGCCGGCCGCCAGGTTTTGGAAGGATTCTTGCGGAGTGGGTCTATAATCCCAATCGAGGCTGGAGGAGGGTTAAACGTGAGAAAACTTCTTGTCGTCTCAGGGACCATGGTGGGGCTGACCCTGTCGCTATCTGTGCAGCTGCACGCGCAGCAGGCGATCCAGGTGCAAGTGGGCGGGACTCCGCTGGTCCCCGACAATCTGGTCAACGGACCCGTGCCGAGATTGCCCGACGGCAAGCCGGACCTGACCGGACCCTGGGTCGGTGGAGGCTCGAACGCCGACATCGAACGCGAAGGAGGGCTGCAGCCAGGCGACCTTCCGTTGCTGCCCTGGGCGAGAGAGCTCAGGGACAAGCGAAAGACCCAGGACGAGCCCTATGTCGCCTGCCTGCCGATGAGCGTGCCGCGAGTCAACCCGTATCCGTGGAAGTTCGTGAATGCCTACACGTCGAAGGGCGTGACAGAAATCTACATCCTGCACGAGTTGGGCGACGCCGGCGCTCATCGGGTCGTCTACATGGATGGCCGCAAGCACCCCGACGATGTCTTCCCGACCTGGTACGGGCATTCGATCGGGCGGTGGGAAGGGGACACGCTCGTCATCGATACGGTCGGCTACAACGACAGGTTCTGGTTCGATAGTCGCGGCACCCCGCACACGGAGAAGCTGCACACCATCGAACGGTTTACGCGACCCAATTACGGCACGCTCGTGAACGAATTCACGCTCGAGGATCCCGGAGCGTTTTCCAAGACCGTCCGGCTGAAGTTTACGGCCAAGCGGGTGCGCCCCGATGTCGAGCTGATGGAGGACATCTGCACCGAAAACAATCAGGCGGGCATCGCCGGTGGCTACCGGCTGAACAGCGAACAAAAATGAGAGAATTGTTTTCGCTCAGTGAATCTTTAGGAGGTGCTGCAATGAGAACGAAGCTCGGAGTCTTGTTGGCCGGTCTCGGCCTCGTCTGCCTTGCGGCGCCGGCCGTCGCCCACCACGGATTCGAGACGGAGTATGACGCGAAGAAGAAGGTCTCGTTGACCGGCGTGGTGACGCTGGTCGAATGGAAGAATCCCCATATGCGCGTGTACATCGATGTCATGGATGCGAGCGGGAAGGTGACCAACTGGAACCTGGAATTGACCAGTCCGAATACCGTGCGCCGGCAGGGGTGGGGGACCAACGACCTCAAGCCGGGTGAGAAGGTGAATTTCGAAGGGTTCGCGGGCAAGGTCGTGGAGACCAGGGCCTCGCTCCTTTCGATCTCCAAGGTGGGGGACGGCCGCCCGCTGTTTGTGCAAGGCGGGCCCGAGGCGACGAGCAATCCCAAGTAGATGATCGGTCTCCATCGAAGGAGGAACTCTTATGACGCAGCAGGAGACTCCGAAGAAGCAAGAGAAATCCAATACGGCGGGCCTGAGCCGGCGCGAAGCGATGCACATGGGCGCAGGGGCGCTCTTCGGGGCCACGGCGATGCTGGCGGGAGGCGAGCTGACGAAGCTTGCGGCGCAAAACGTGCAGGCCACACCCCTCCCCGCAACCGACCCGCGCTATCCGATGCCGCCCAGTTGGAATCGAGAGCTGCGGCAACTGGCGCCCAATGTCTACGCGTACACCCAGGCTGGCGGCCCGAATACCACCGCCGCCGGCGTTTCGAACACCGGCATGATCGCCGGCTCCGATTTCCTGATGGCGATCGACGCCACGCAGGGGCCCGCTTCGGCCAAGGCGTTCATCGCCGCGGCCAAGCAAGCCACCGGCAAGGATTTCGGCCGTCTGATCGACACGCACCATCATGGCGATCACGTCAACGGCAACCAGTTTTTTCCGCATGCGGAGATCCTCAGTCACCCCTACTGCCGGGAAGAGTGTCTGAAGGCCGTCGCCAACACACCCAAGATGTGGAACCCGACGCCGGGAACGGCGGAAGTCGCCGAGGAGCGCAAGCTTGTGCCGCCGTCGGTCACCTTCAAGGACGACTTGGTCTATTTCATCGGCGGCACCGAGGTCCAGTTCAGATGCGTCGGGCCCGCCCACACCTGGGGCGATGTCGTGGCCTACTTGCCGCAATACAAGATCCTGTTCGCCGGAGACGTGGGCTTCTTCTGGGTCGCGCCGTACGCCAACAACAGCCACATCAGCAAATGGATTGACGTGTGCAACGCGATCGCCGGGTGGGACGTGGATGTGATCGTCCCCGGCCACGGCCCGATCGGCGGCAAGAAAGAGCTGGCCGAGATGGCCGAGTACTTCAAGGTTCTGAAGGTCGAAGCGCGCAAGCGCTACGACGCCAAGATGACCGCGGGCGCCGCGTCCGCCGAAATCCGGCTGGGGCGGTTCGACAATTGGATCGGCCCCGAGCGCCTCATCATGGACACGGTGCGCTGGTACGCGGAGTGGAACGGCACGCTGACGCCGGACTACAACGCGGCGGCGGTTCGCGAGGCGACGATCGAATACAACCAGGTCAAGGCGGGCGCCAAGAGAGTGGGTGAAATCATCCCTCTGTCCCGCATGGTGGCCATGGCGGTCCCCTGCTAAATTTTTGAGTCCGGCGCCGGGCATTTTGGCCTCAATCACTCTCGGTGAAGGAGAGCACGAGTATGCGTGCCACGATGACGCTGATCCTTGGGGCTGTGCTGAGCTTCGGGAGCAACATCGCGTCTGCCCAGTCCTGGCAACCCCCCGCCGATAACCAGCGTTGCCCCTCGAAGTGGGGCAATGGCGACCAGCGCGGGTCAGGCAACCACATGAAACCGGAGACGGTGCTACGGGCTGCGCGCTTGATACGCACCGGTGAAACGTTTGAGCTCGGTCGCGTACTCTCTGAATCGATGCCGCTCTCCGCGGGACGCCGCTTTGAAGTGCTGACCAAGCGCAGCAGGATGGATCCCGGATCGAACCACCGAGGCTCGAACGAAGAGCTCGTCGTTGCCGAAATGGGTCAGGTGGGTACGCAATTCGACACGTTCAGCCACCAGATGATCGGCACCAGCCTGTACAACTGTTTCAAACTCGACGACATTGCGAGCCGGACGGGATTCACGAAGCTCGGGGTCGAGAACGTCGGTGCTCTCATGACCCGAGGTGTGATGATCGATGTCGCGGTCTTGAAGGGCATGGAGATGCTTCCGAACACCTACGAGATCACGGCGCAGGATTTACAACAAGCGTTGACGCGCCAGAAGCTCACGCTGCAGCCTGGAGACGGCGTGGTCATACACACCGGCTGGGGCAAGCTTTGGGGTAAGGAAAATGCCCGCTACCAGGCGGGCAGTCCGGGGATCGGTGTTGCCGCGGCCGAATGGTTGGCGCGACAGGACCCCATGCTTGTCGGATCGGATAATACGGCCGTGGAAATCTCTCCCAACCCAGATTCGCGCTTAGCCGGGCCCGTGCATCAGATCATGCTCGTGATCAATGGCATTCACCTGCTGGAAAACCTCAAGCTGGACGAACTTGCCGCGAGGCAGGTGTATGAATTTGCGTTAATCGTTGAGCCGCTGAAGATCCAGGGTGGGACCGGCTCGACAGTCGCGCCGATCGCCATTCATTAGAAGAGGCCGGCGATCGCGTTTACTTCTGCTCTTTGGTCGCGGCCTTCATCACGGCCAGGTCCTCGGGATCGAGACACAGCGCTTCATGAGGGACGGTACCAGGGGGCACTCGCCTCAGGCGGTATTTGGGCGTTGTCCACGCTCCGGTCAGCACCTTGGGATCCTCGACGATTGCCTGGTATTCGAGCGTGTCGGCGTCGACGAGGCGCCAGCGTTCCACCTCGTGCAAGGCGTCGGATGTCATCGTTCCCCCGCCCAAATCGCCTGGCGGCCTGGTTCCGAGCTTTCCGTTCGCCAGCCAGATCTTGCCATTGAAGCCCGTGACGTCGACGACCAGCGTATCGCCCTCCCAGCGGCCCACCGAGTCTCCAAAGAACGAAGGGACGATCGTCTTGGGATGCGTACTGCCATCCGTGGGGATCACGCGGTAGCCAGTGTAGACGTACTCGATGAAGACAGCCGTCTCCTTCGGCGCCTGCACGATTTGAAGCAGAAAGTAAAACGCGTTTCTCGGGACAGCGAGTGATGCGCCATCGATGTAGCGTGGAAATCCCCACGGCCCGCAATGGAGTCTCGGATCCTCCAAGTAAGATAATGCGTTCGACTTCTCCAACGCCCAGGGCTGGTAGAGACGCGCAAGCTCCGCGACACTGGACGCTCGTTCCTCGACACTGGGTGTCCCTGTTGCAGGGAGAGGCCCTCCCCACACTCCCGTCAAGTCCGGTTTCCCGTCCCACGACGTGCGCGGCATCGGCTTGGCGGCGGCGGGCGCCACCGTGGCCTGACCTCCGCCTCTCTGCTGGGCAGCAGCCGGGATGGACGCGGCGGGAGCGACGACCACGAGCCCCAGCAGCGCCGCCGCACCGGCCACCATCACGGCGGTGCGAAGCGACTTCTCCATGTTGGCCCCCTGTCTGCTACCGTTCGTTGACATCACACTGCGTGGTCGTACCGGACGCCGGGACACAAAACGATTCACCATCGGGAAACGCGACGATGCTCACTTCGGCCCAGTTGGGAACGCTCCTGGCGCAAAAGCCTGTCAGCGTGACCTCCGCCCCCGGCTTGAGACGATTCTGCCTCAGCCCCTTCCGGTACAGCACGTTCGGCGGATAGCTTTCAAAGGTCCACTTTTCGACGTGGCCGCTCTCGTCCTTCACGTCGACGTACATCAAGGTATGTGGGTTTTCCCAGTGGACTTCGGTGACCACGGCCTTCACCGTGATGGGCTTGTCACGATCGAACGTCGCCGCAAACGAGTGATGGGCCGACGCGGGCATCGTCGCGACGAACCAACCTAGACTCAACACGAGACCGCAGAAACCTTTTCGTGTCATTGTGAACTCCTACTCGGAAAATCGCCCGCTCGTGCGCCTACTTCAATGCGGGGGGCTGATGGTGTCGATGCCATCGTTCGCTCAGGGCAGTCCCAGCAATCTTGCTGGGTTCTGCTTCGTCATGCGGTCGAGATCCTGTTGGCTTAACCCCCGGCTGCGCAATGCCGCGACGATGGCGACGAGACCATCGGCCGGCAGCGCGTTGCCCTTCTGGCCGAGATCGGTCGAGACAATGCAGAATTCCGGCCCGACTTTGCGGATCGCGTCCGCATAGCTATCCATCTTTGCGGCCGCGTTCGCGATGGCCAGCGATCCACCGGCGAACTCGATGAACGCGCCTTCCTTCGCTGCTTCCTGCATCTGCGGGACGGTCATCAGGATCGGGGGATTCATCGCGTGCGTGACGACCATGTGCTGCACGCCCAGACGATGGCCTTCGCGGAGCAGCATCAGGCCCTCCGCCGCGGACGTGTGGCCCGTGGCGAGCACCAACCCATGCTTGGCGATTGCGGCGATCACCGCCTTGGTCTCCGGAAGCAGTTCGCCGTTCCGCGCCACGCTCACAAACGGCCGGTTTTCTTTCGAGAAGCGCACCTGATTCTCGGCATCGAAGGTCGACATCCACACGATGCGGCCCCAACCGCCCGTGACCTGCGTCAGGTGCTCCACCGCCGCCACGTTCATCCCGCCCACTGGGAGGTTCAAGTCAATCCCGCCGAACACCTCGAGGCCCGGGACCTGCTTGCGCACCATGTAGGCGAGCCCCGCCGTCGGGTCGTAGTGATTCTTCAGGACGAGTCCGCGCATGCCGCGTGCGCGGGCCAGTATCGAGGCTTCAACTCCGTCGATGGACCGCTCGACGTTGTCCGGATAGGAATGGACGTGGATGTCGACGGCTCCGTCGAGGACGCGCGCACCCTCATCCAGGCCACCGCGTTGAGGAGCGCCGGCTTTTCCCACTGGTGTCGCGAGTAGTGCCAGAGTGGCGAACACCACCAGGCCAAACTCACCAAGAGGTCGGGAATTTCGTGCGGCGGTCATCGTCATCACCCTCCTGCCCGTGGTTGCGGCCAGTTTACACCTGTCGGCCTCGTTCTAAAATCCAGGACGTCGCTGTGGCGTAGCTATCAGCTGTCAGCTGTCAGCTGTCAGCCAATGCGTGCTGCCGAGAGCTGAAGGCTGAGAGCTGAAAGCTGAGAGGTAGGAGCTTTTCCCAATTCACGGGCCGCGTGCTACCATGCCCCGATCCGAATCAAGTGAACCTGCGGAGGTCGAGGCCAGGCCCGAGACGACGAGGGCAGGTCGGGCGGGGGATAGCGCGATGTCTGGCGGGCGAGCCGCCCGCGGGAGGACTGGGTATGAGACGCAGGTGGTCGATTCCCATCGTCGTGGCGTTGTGGCTGATCGCAGAAGGCGTCGCGCTCACTCAGCCCCCTGGCGCCCGCGCGCAAAACGCCGGCGTCGCGCGCGCGCAGGCACGCGTCACCAAAAATCCGCTGGAGGGGAACCGGGATGCCATTCGCAACGGCGGTGCGATGTTCCGTACGCGCTGTGCGGGATGTCACGGGCCGGATGCGCGCGGGTACGTGGGCCCCGACCTGACCGGTCTGTGGGCGTTGGGCGTTTCCGACGACCGCATCTTCGAAACGGTCCGGGAAGGCGTGCCCGGCACCGATATGCCTGCCGCCGACCCGTCGCGCGTGCCGGACCGCGATATCTGGCAGGTCCTCGCCTACGTGCGCACGGTGGCCGCGTCGACTCCACCGCTGGCACTGACGGGGAACGCCGACAATGGTGCGCGGATCTTCCAGAGCACGTGCAGGACGTGTCACATGGTCAACGGCAGCGGCGGACAACTGGGCCCCGACCTGTCGCGCATCGGCTCGGGCCGCCCGCGCGCCGCGTTGACGAAAAAGATTCGCGCCCCGAGCGACAACATCCGGCCGGGTTACGAGCCGGTCACGCTGGTGCTAAGCGACGGTCAGCGCATTCGCGCCGTGAAAAAGAACGAAGACGAGTTTTCGATCCAGGTCATAGACATGCGCCAGCGGGTGCAAGGCTATGTGAAGGCAAACCTCACCGAGGTCGCTAATGACAAGCAGTCGGTGATGCCCGCGTACGGTCCGGACCAGCTGAGCAACGGCGATCTCGACGATGTGGTGAGCTATTTGGCTACGTTGCGCGGACCCGATTCGGGCCGCCGCTGAGGAGGGGATATGGGCACGACAACGATTCGCATTCTGCGAGTGGCCGCGGTCATCGCGGCGATGGGCTCCTTGGTGGTTACCGCGCAACAAGCGGAGGCGCCGCAGGTGAGCTTTCAGGATTTGCGGGATGGGTTGAAGAATCCGACACGCTGGCTGACCTACGGCGGCGACTACGGCAGTCAGCGCCACAGCCCGCTGACCCAGATCACGCCACAGAACGTCCAGCGGCTCACGCCGCAGTGGGCCTTCCAGACCGAGACGCTGGGAAAGTTCGAAGCGACGCCGGTCGTACTGGACGGCGTCATTTACATTACCGGCCCGGAAGACACCGGCTGGGCGCTCGACGCGCGAACGGGCCGCCAGATCTGGCGTTACCATCGCGATCTCCCCAACGGGATCATCGCCTGTTGCGGCCGCGTCAACCGCGGGTTTGCCGCGATGGGCGACCGCCTCTTCAAGACGACGCTCGACGCCCACGTCGTGGCGATCAGCATGAAGAGCGGCGCGATTCTGTGGGACTCGGTGATGGAGAATTTCCGAAACGGCTATAGCGGCACGCCGGCGCCGCTCGCCTTCAAGGACAAGGTGGTCGCGGGGATGGCCGGGGCCGAGTACGGTGTGCGGGGCTTCGTCGATGCCTACGACATTCAGACGGGGAAGAGAGCGTGGAGGTTTTACACGACCGCCGGTCCGGGCGATCCGGGCTACAGGACGTGGCAGGGGACTGATGCGAAGGCCTGGGAGCACGGAGGCGGCTCGACGTGGACCACTGGTTCGTACGATCCGGAGCAGAATCTGATTTTCTGGGGCACCGGTAATGCCGGACCCGACTACAACGGCGCCGAACGCGAAGGCGACAATCTGTACACCGCGTCCATCGTCGCGCTCGACGGCGACACGGGGCAGATGCGCTGGCATTACCAATTCACGCCGCACGACGTCTGGGACTGGGACTCGACGCAAGTGCCCGTGCTGGCCGACGTGACGATTGGCGGGCAGCCGCGCAAGGTCGTGATCTTCGCCAACCGGAACGGCTTCTTCTACGTGCTCGACCGTGTGACCGGCAAACTGATTTATGGGAAGCCGTTCATCCAGACGAGCTGGGCCAAGGAGATTCGCGCCGACGGCCGGCCGATGCTCCTGCCTGGCAGCCTGCCGACCGAAGAGGGCGCACGGGTGTGTCCCGACCAGAGCGGAGGCACCAATTGGATGTCGCCGTCGTTCGATCCCGCCCTCGGTCTGTTGTTCGTGACGGCGCGCGATAGCTGCGGCACCTTCTACAGTTGGCAGGACGAGTACAAGCCGGGCGAGGGATTCCGCGGCGGGGCGGTGACGCGTCTCAACGAGGTCCAGCACGCCGCGCTTCGCGCGATCGATGTCGCGACGGGCGAGCGGCGGTGGGAGTTCCCCTACACGGCCCAGTCATGGGCGGGCGTGTTGTCGACAGCGTCAGGACTGCTCTTCGCCGGGTCGTCGGGCAACTTGATGGCCTTCGATGCGCGGTCCGGAAAGAACCTCTGGCATTATCAGACGGGGTCGGCCTTGTATGCCGGCGCAACCACCTACATGCTCGACGGCCGCCAGTACGTGCTGATGCCGTCGGGCACGACGCTGACGGCGTTCGCGCTGCCGGAGGCCGCGCCGGCAGAAGGCCGGTAGTAAAGCACGCAGGAGCGCTCGCTCGCGATGCGGCGCTAGAAGACTCGCTGTCCTCGCGCGGGCCGCGGGCGCTCCCGCGCCGACTATCAGCTGATGCCGAGCAGGTTGTCGATTGGGCACTCCGCAATCCGCCGCTTTGGTTTCACTTGGCTGTGCCTGGCGGCAACTGCGGGTGACGCCACACCTGCGATTGGCATCCACCACCCATCCAGCGGATCCCGTGCATATGGCGCCGGTGCCAATCCACGGTCGGCGAGCGCGAGGACTCCAGCAAGTCCATGTGGCGATGGCACTTGACCGGCGATCACGGCGCGGGCAGAATGGCCGCACACGATGCAGCGTGCGTGAGGGCGCGTGGACGCGCCGTGAGGCAGGTAACGCCAGTTGGCGCCGTCCACCCATACAACGTTCGGCGGACAAAAGCGATCACGAATGGGCGGAATAGGAAAGGCTTGCGGAGCGACCAAGCGGTAATCAATAGCGGTCGTGTTCTCGGGTTCTTGGTGTGCGATACGCCCATGGGCGGTGGCCAGCAACGGCCGGTGAGGTATAGGATCCTGGAATGAAAGTCGCAACAGGAAGAGTCGTCGAGGGAAAGGTCATCCTTGAGGGCGAGCCGTTAGCCGAAGGGGCGGTCGTCACGGTTGTCGCACGGGACGAAGACGACACGTTCGATGTTTCTCCGGAGGAGGAACGCGCGCTTCTCGAAGCGATTGCCCAAGCAGACCGAGGTCAGGTCGTCTCCTGGGAGGCATTGCGGGAGCAGTTGCGCCGAGCTCCATGAACACTCCGCTGCGCATCGAGATCACGGAGAGGGCTCAAACGCAGATCTCGGTCGCATCAGCGTGGTGGGCCGAGAATCGGCCCGCCGCCACCGGCGCGATCGGCGAAGAGCTTGACCGCATCCTTGGTCTCCTTCGTGTGCAATCTGAAATCGGAACAATCGCACGACGTGCCACGTTGTCTGGGGTGCGACGAGTCAGGCTCTCCCGAATTCGGTACTACGTGTACTACCGGGTAGCCGGCGACGCTCTTCAGGTGCTCGCTTTCTGGCACACCAGCCGCGGCAGTCGTCCTCCCATTTGACGGGCCGCCGAACACGCAAATGGAGCCGTCGCGCCCGGCGGTCTTGTGCGATCGTGTCACCGCGGCGCGCGGCTCATTTGCAGCGTTCGGCTACAAGCGATCATGAAGATATATCGCGATTAGTAATCAGCAATGAAGCTCACTGTCCGCCCGCTCACGCCCGATCTGTGGCCTGCTCTCGAGGACCTCTTCGGCGAGAACCGCGCCTGCAACGGCTGCTGGTGCATGTATTGGCGGATCGGCAGCGCCTATCGCAAAAGGCCGCGCGAGCAAAACAGGGTGGCGTTTCGAGAGGTCGTGAAGCGCGGCCCACCCCCGGGCTTGCTCGCCTTCGACGGCGATGTCGCCGTGGGCTGGTGCCAGCTTACGCCGCGCGATACCTTGCCGTGGCTTGATCGCGCGTGGCGGCTCAAGCGCGTGGACGATGTGCCGGTCTGGTCGCTCTCCTG
>JAHFUJ010000055.1:0-2461 GCA_023265105.1 Acidobacteriota bacterium | reverse complement strand
GATCGAGTGGTGGGCCACATCATGTACAGCCCACTCTCTGTGGGTGGCGACGTGACGGGCGCAGCTCTGGGCCCGATGGCAGTGCTTCCGGAACACCAGAGCCAAGGTGTGGGCAGCAGACTGGTCGAAGCGGGAAACCGGAAACTCAAGGATGCGGGCTGCCCGTTCATCATCGTTGTGGGGCACGCACACTACTACCCACGATTTGGGTTTAGGCCCGCCAGCGCTCATGGAATCAAATGCGAATGGGAAGTACCTGACGACGTGTTCATGTTGTTGGTTCTGGACCGGGGGAAAATGCAAGGTGTTTCCGGGTTGGCCAACTACCGGCACGAATTCTCAAGCGTTTCCTAAATGAATCAGGCCGCCGAACATCCGCTTGGAGCCCTCGCGCCCGACGGTCCTGTGCGATCATGTCGCCGCGGCGCGCGGCTCAAGCGGCAACGGTTAGGCGGATTCATGAAAACGGAGAAACTCGTGCCCCGTGAGCATTCCACGTCAGGGCTGACAAGAATGCGCCCGGATGACTTCCGCCGCATTGCATTGGGAATGAAGGGCGCGGTCGAAGGCGAACACATGGGCCATCCCGACTTCCGCGTCAAGGCTCGGATCTTCGCGACGATCCATCCTGATCGGCAGTTCGGAATGGTCAAGCTCACACCAGACCAGCAGCAACAATTCATCCACGACCATCCGAAAACGTTCGCGCCTGAGAGCGGTGCCTGGGGGCGGGCGGGATGTACGAGCGTACGGCTAGATTCGGTCTACGAAGAAACGCTCGGAGAAGCAATGACGCTCGCATGGCAGAACACAATCGAGAAAGGCCAAGTAAGACAACCTAAACGCAAGCGCTCAACCAGACCGGTGCGGCGATCGAGGAAACGCTGAATGCAGCTCGGGCGCCGGGAGTTGCTGACGCACAGATTCACGTAGCCCTTGCGACGAGCATGGGTGATCGCCCGATCATGTGGGGTTGCAGCCGACGGCGGCTGGCGCGATCGTGAGCCGCCGCCTGAAGCTTGGCCTTAGCCCGCCAAGACGGATTTGCTCGGGCTGTATATACAGACGTATACTTGCCGAGTGCGCTTCAGCTGGGATGCTCGCAAGAGCACTCGGAATCTCCGAGAACGCGGGTTCGACTTCGCGTTCGCGACGCAGATGTTCGAGAGTTCCACGTTGGAGCAAGTCGATTCTCGCCGTGACTACGGGGAGCGCCGAGTGATCGCCCTGGGCCGGGCTCAGGACATGGCGCTGACCGTGGTGTACACCGACCGGGCCGAGGCCAGCGGCGAAATCGATCGACGAATCATTTCGGCCCGAAAGAGTAATCGCCGTGAGCGTGAAGCACACAAGAAAGCGACCAGCGCGAAGTAGACAGCCCCTCCGGGGCCGAGCGGATTTCGCTCGCCTGCGGCGCGTGTCCGAGCGAGAGATCCAAGCCACATCGCCGCCCGAATTGGCGGACCTGCCGGACGATTTCTGGGACGAGGCGACCGTGGTGGAACCGGCAACGAAACAGCCGATTTCTCTTCGCGTGGACGCCGACGTCCTGCGGTGGTTCAAGACCCAGGGACCGCGGTATCAGTCGCGGATCAACGCGGTGCTTCGCTCCTACATGAGCCAGCGGCGCCAGTCGTCACGGCGAAAGGCGGGCTAACACACGTTGCGCCAGACGGCCGCCGCCATTCTGAGCGGGCGCTGGTGAACGCTCACGTCAGGCGGATCAAGATCGCAAGGAGCATCGGATGCCATCATCGCTGGAGTGGCGGCTCTACTACGAGGAGAATGCGCGATCGCTATTAGAGATCCCGTGGCAACTCGGGCCCGAACTGACGCCGGATGAGACGGCTGCGATCGCCCAGTCGCTCAAGGAGTTCCAGGCCGGGGAGAGCTCAGAAGGAAAGCACCTCACTCGGTACGCTCAAGAGTACGCCGAACGTACAGGCGATCAAGAGTACGTGCTGACCGTCCGGTTGTTCATCGCTGAAGAGCAACGCCACGCGCGGGACCTGGGCCGGTTCCTGACGCTCAACAACATTCCAGTCGTCCGGACCACGTTCACGGACCGTGTGTTTCGCAAGCTGCGGCATCTGTTCGGTGGGCTGGAGATTTCCATTGCCGTTCTTATCACGGCAGAGATCATCGCCAAGGTGTACTACGCGGCCCTACTGGAAGCAACCGAATCAGTGATCTTGCGGAGACTCTGCGATCAGATTCTCCGGGATGAGTGGAGACACGTGCAGTTCCAAGCCGAGCAACTGGCCAAGCTCCGCGTGGGCCGACGCTGGTTCGGTAGGGTGGCGACGATGGGATTGCAGCGCTTCCTTTACCTGGGAACTACGCTGGTGGTTTGGCCTTTCCACCGCAAGGCAATCGGCCGGGGCGGGCTATCACTTTGGGGTTGGTGGCGGTCTTGTTGGCTCGAGTTCAGTGAGGCGTTTGCAGCCGTCCCGCCCAACAA
>JAHFUJ010000338.1 GCA_023265105.1 Acidobacteriota bacterium | reverse complement strand
ACTGAGAATCCGGCACGCCGACGTTCGGATTGAGCCCGCCCGGCCCGCTCCCGTTGAACAACTGATTGCCCGTCGTCGCGCTGTTGCTCGTCGGACCCGACACGAACAGGTTCTCCGCATTGAAGGCGTTAAAAATGTCAGCCGCCAGCTCGACTGACCGGTTTCCGCCAAATCGGACGGCCTTACTGATACGCAGGTCCAAGCGATAGTACTTGGGCTGCCTGAAACTGTTCCGGCCCGTGTCCTTGCCGTCGATGAACTGTCGGTCGTTGCCGTTCGGCGCACCGTCATTGTTGAGATCGACGCTCGACACTCGACTGTACGGCGCCCCGCTCCGCGCGTTGATGATGGCGCCCACCTGGACGTCGCCCGCGATCGCCCAGGTCGCGTTCATCAAGAAGTTGTGACGGATGTCGTTATTCGACCAGGTGTACTCGGCGGCCACGTTCTGCCAGTCCTGATAGTTGACGTCGAAGGACTTCCGCTCGTTCGAGTCGTCGTCCTTGCTCCTGGCAGTGGTGTAGAACGCCTGAAACTGCAGCCCGCGGTTGTACCACTGGCCGCTGCCGCTCCAGCGCTTCTTCGCCGAGAACGTCACGGCGTTGTACATCCCTTTCGCGGTCGGCTCCGAGCGGTCGATCAAGTTGAAGTTCGCGTTCGGACGCGGGTTCCGATACACAAGACGGCCGTCGGCCGCGGTCCCTGAGGCGGGAGCCACGTTGATGTCGAAGAGCCGCTGCAGGCTTCGCATGTTCGCGTAGGTGAAGTCTGCAGAGAGCGTCAGATCGGGCAGGACTTCGCGCTCGATGCCGATGCTCGTCTGCAGCGTGCGTGGGTTCTGGAAGTTCGGATCGAAGACGAAAACGTTGCTCCGAGGAACGGAAACGCCGGTCGGCGCCGCCGCCAGGTTGTTCGGGAAGAGCGGAGCCCCTGGGCTGGTCGGCGTGAAGGTCAACTGAATCTGCGCCTGGCCGTTGGACGTAAAAGGCGACACGATCAGCAAGGCCGGCGTGCGGGAATAGAACAAGCCGGTGTTGAATCTGATCACGCCTTTGTTGTCCTTCCACGGATCCCACGAGACGCCGGCGCGCGGTCCGACGTTGTTGGTGTCGGACGGAATCCTGTCGCTGCCAGCCAGGCCTGGATTCGGCTTGTCAGGCTGTGGTTCGATCTGGGCCTCGTAGCGCAGCCCGTAGTTGACGGTCAGGTTCGGCCGCGCCTTCCACGTGTCCTGCACGAAGACCGCGAACTCCTTCTGCCAGAAGTCGACGTCGGCACGGCCGAAGCCCTGGCGGAAGTCGCGCCAGAGCTGCGCCCCGGTCGCGATGGTCGTCAGATAGTCGGCGATGTTGTTGAAGCGATACTCGCCGGCCGACCGGGACAGGAAGAACGGCTGCATCGTATGGGTAAAGTTGACGTCCGCGCCGGTTCGCACGGAGTGTGCGCCGAACAGCCACGTGAAGTTGTCGATCGCCTGATACCGATCGTCGGTCTCGAGCGACGGGAGGAAGCTGACCCGACCGGTCGTCCCGAGCCCCGCAACGGTGAATGTGGGGTCGATGGTGTTCGGTTGGCGCGGGCGATCCTCGCGGCTGAACTGCGCGCGGAACTCGTTGAGCCGATTCACCGACAACACCGTGGCGAGTTGGGCGACCGCTGTCGCCGTGTTGTCCTTTTCGAGAGCGTTGTTCGCGACGGTGCTGGTCGTCGGGCTGGACGTGACGAGGCCGTTCTCGCCCGTGTTGGTGCTGCGATTGGCCCGAATCCAAAAGTGGTTGTTGCTGGTGAGCTGGTAGTCCACGCGGCCCAGAAACGTGAACACGTCGTTGGTTTGTGTGAAGGTGCCTTCCTGGCCGTCAAAGCGCGGAATGCCCGCAGCGCTGGCATTAAACTTCACCACGAACGGCGCCTGCTGTTTCTGCTGGTCGTAGGCCACAAAAAAGTGAGACTTGTCCCTCTTCAGCGGTCCCCCCGCCGACGCGCCGAATTGATTCTGCTTGAAATCGGTGGGCGGCCGTCCAAAGGGGTCGTTCGCGACCAAGCCTTCGTTCCTGAAATACCAGAACGCGCTCCCCTGGAGATTGTTCGTCCCGCTCTTGGTAATGGCATTCACCACGCCGCCGCCCGACCGGCCGAATTCGGCGGTGTAACCCGAGTTGGTCACCTGGAATTCTTGAATCGCCTCCTGGCTGAGCGTGTAGGCCTTGTCCCCGCGCTCGCCCCCTCGGATGCCGCCAAAGAACGGGTTGTCGTACGACGCGCCGTCGATCGCGTACGACGCGTTGATGCCACGCTGCCCGCCGATTGACGTGCCGCCGCGCGAGGGTTCGTACACGGCGCCGGGTGTCAGCAGGATGAAATCCTGAAAGCGGCGTCCGTTGATGGGCAGCGAGGTGATGGCCAGTTCGTTGATCGACGCGGCCTGCTGGCTGCGGGCCACTTCAACAATCGGCGACTCGGCCGTCACGGTCACCGTTTCTGCGACCGCCGCGACCTTCATCGAGAGCGGAAGGGTCAAGGTTTCGCCGACCCCCAGGACGAGCCCGCCCTGCTTCAACGTCGCGAAGCCCTGGAGCTGCGCCGTCACCTCGTAGGTACCGAGCGGTAGAAGGTTCAGGCGGTACAGACCGCTGGCGTCGCTGACCGCGAGCCGCTCCAAACCGGTGCCGGCGTTCCTGGCGGTCACGGTTGCGCCCGGCACAGCCGCACCTTGTTGATCGGTGATCGTGCCTTCGATCTGGCCGGTGGTGGCCGTCGCCTGCGCCAGGAGCGCAGGGGCGTAGGCGAGCAGGACAAGTGCGAGCATCCAGGCCAAACGTCTCATCTGAACCTCCTCGAGTCCAGTCGGGTCATTCGCGGCACAATCGCGCGGCGGCGTTGGGTCACGTTTTCTGCGATGAATAATCATCGTACGTCGGACTAAAGTAAAGCACAACGCTGCGCTTCAGCCGCGAAGGCGCCTGCGAGCCGCTCGTTTGACCGCCGGCTTCCGCCGCGCCTTCGCCCGCTGCAAGCGCCGGTGAGGCGCCTCCTTCACGAGAACGTCTGCTGCATTGGGCTCGACGGCCGGTACTTGCGCGAGCGCCGCACGATAGCGAGCACGCGAACCACGCCGAGCCCGAGCCTCCAGATATTCTTCGGTGAGCAGCGCCGACATCTTTTCCGCCAATGCAGACGAGACAAGCTGATTGATCGAGACACCCTCTCGTCGCGCCAGTTCGCGCGCGCGCTCGTGTAGCGAATTGGGAAGGCGAAGACTCAAAGCACTCATGATCTCACTCCAAGGGAACGCAGAAACTCCGCGGGCGTCTCGACCTGAATGCCGAACCGTGCCGACCCGACGAAATCGCGAGTATTGAACGTCACAATCCGGTCGCACCGGCCGTGCACCGCCACCTCGAGGACGAGGTCATCACTCGGGTCTGGCAAGGTCGGTCGCCACAGAAAGTAGATGGGCTGGCGCTCGCCAGCCGCGCAGACGTAATCGAGGATGTCCTCGATCACAGGCCGCGGCAAACGGATGCCGGACTCAGGCCGCTTCACTGCTGCCTCGTACTCGAACAGCAGCGCCACCGAGACCACATGGGTGAACCGCCCGCTGCCGACGAGCGACAGAACTCGATAGGACGCACCGAGGCTCGACCGCAGTCCCGCCACCAGGACATTCGTATCGAGCACGATGCGACGCACTACAGCGGTATCATATGTGATACCGACACCAGACTCAAGTCGCGTGTTTTCCGAGCGCGCCTAGCGCCACGAATGAGCGGCGCGCCGCCTGTTCTTGGGCGTCGGTTGATAGGGGTTAGTCAGAATGCCGCTCGCGATTCAAAGCACTCGTGCGTGCCTGTGTTCTGAAAATACGTAGATACCGGTCAAGACAACGCTACCGTGGGCCTGTGACTGAACGATGACCCTGTCGATTGGATCTTCCGAGACGGTTCCGAAGAACTCTGTGCTCGGTGTCCAACCGGTGCCGCCAACAATCTCGTGTCTTCCGCTTCGAAAGTAAACTGCAAACGTACTTGGGTACAGCCGTTCCTGATAGTAAACCCCAAAGCCACACACAACATCTGCGAAACGGATCTCAAGCCACTGGCCGGGCCAGGTAACTACCGCGCCAGCCGGAGTCACGTTGCTGGGAACGGTCGCGGATCTTCCGAACCATTTCGACGGCGCGAATCCTAGGTGCCTTCATGAGTTGTGACCTCCCTGGGCGAGAGGATGTTCAATACTCGGGCTGGCTAGCTGGCCGCGCCCATCAGGGTCATTGAAGCGTAAACGTAATCTCCACCGGCACACGTACAGCGACGGGTTTGCCGCCTTTGGTTCCGGCCTTGAACGACCACTGCCTGACCGCTTGGATGGCTTGCGTGTCAAGCCCGTGGGCTGAATCGAGCGAGCGGGCTACCTGCACGTCTCCCACGGTTCCGTCGGCGCGGACCACACAGTTGAGCAGTACGCTGCCCTCGATCTGGGAGGCGAGCGCCTCTTGCGTATAGTAGGGACGCACACGGTTCACCACGACTGGAAGCGCCACGCCGTTGCCCGGGACAAACACCGCAGTGCTCGTCGCACACGCACCGGCCGCGAGAGCGGAAGCGACGACGAAGAGGTGAAACACTAGGCGCACTGGGCCTCCTTGATTGGCTTGGACGCTGCCGTGTCAGTCTCGGCCTGATCCGGTTGGGATCCTATTTTGAAAACCCGCATTCCGAGGCCTAACTTCTTACTGAGTAGTCCGGCATGGACCGCTCGCCGCGTATCACACCCGGGCGATCACAGCTCCCATCACTCCGATGTGCAAAGAAGGCAAGATGTTAGCATGGCCCAAGCGCCTTGGCCGCCCCCTTGGATA
>JAHFUJ010000054.1:8118-20502 GCA_023265105.1 Acidobacteriota bacterium | reverse complement strand
TCGATGTTCGCATACAGATTGGCCGCTTCGGCGTTGACCGCGGTCGGCGGCGGGGCATTCGCCGCCGGCGGCGTATAGACATCAGCCTCGATCAGAATCCGCTCTTTCGGCAGATACCCGACGATCATCGTGTCGGCGTGATTGCTGCTCTGAAGTCGATACAGCTCCAAGCGCCTCGTCCCGTCGCTCAGCACGCGCTTGTCGGCTATCGCTTCGATGACCGGCTTGCGGCGCGCCTTCGCCAATCGGTCCGGGCTCATCGTGTGAGGATTCGTCCAGACCTTCTCGTAGTACGGTTTGTTGAGCGCCTGAGCGAGGACCGTGGCGCCTTCGGCCACAAACGCTCGCAAGCCACCGGAATGATCGAAGTGGTGATGCGTGTTCACGACGTAGCGAATTGCCTTGTTCGGCACGAGCTTTTTGACGGCGTCGATGACGGCCATCGCGCGCTCCTCAGTGAGAGGGCCTTCCACGACCGTCACGTAATCTTTGAATTCCACGAGAACACTGTGATGCGTCCCGCCGGTGAGATACCAGACGCCGTCTGCGACTTTCTGTGAGTCCACGCGCGCGGGCGCGGGCGGCTGGGCGGCGGCCTTCTCGACGTTCTCGGGGATGGGAAACACCACGTAGGCATAGCCCATCCGTCCGCCCGTGATCGTGAGATCGAGCACCGGATAGCCGCCCTGCTTCTGAACGATGCGGTGCGGGACCTGGACGTCGGTCTGGCGCTCCGGATCCAAATCCCGATAGTCCGAATACGTCGTTTCGACAAGCATGTCGCCGAGGATCGGGTTGTCGACTCGCGTCTCGACTCGATCGATGAGGTTCTTGCCGTTCAGGGTCGCCCGCAATGTGACGCCAGCAAGTCCTGGCGCAGGGAACGTGAGAATCCTCACGCCGCCTTCGGTGATGAGCTTCGTTTCGGCACCGCCCTGCCGTGCGGCTTTGATGGCGGCCAGCGGGGTCAATGTCCAAAACTGAAGGAGTCGATCGTTGTAAGTGCCCTGGGCGGGTGTGGCATTGATGCCTGGTTGCGTTTCGTTCCACGCGAATTTACCCGCCACGACTTGCACGAGCTTCTGAGGCGCGGCCAGTGGCAGTCCGCCGCCTCCTTGCACGACGCCGTCAGGATTGGTACGCTCGATTTCGACACGCAATCCCCAGTCCGAATGCTTGATGCTTGCTTTATAGCTGGTGAGCTTGAACAGCGGCCATGGCAGATCGGGTCGCCACGCCTGTCCGACCGCGCCCATCGTACCGGTTCCCACAAGCACGACGTTGTTTACGGCATCGATCCGCTGAACACCGCGAATCATGCCGAGCGCGTACTGGACCGCCTCGACCGCCTTTTGCGCGTCCGAGGCTTGGGCTTGCGTTTGGGCCTGCGCGGTCTGCGGTCGCGTTTGCGCGTGCGTTGGCAGCTCCGCGGCCACGGCAAGCATCGTGGTCGCCAGCAACATCTTTCGCATGCGTCCCTCCTGTGCGGAAGAGCGCATCATACTTCACCTTTCGCCGTGGTTCGAGTAGGTTGACGTCGCTTTCAGCTCTCAGCCTTCAGCTCTCAGCAGCACGCATTGGCTGAAAGCTGACAGCTGACGGCTGATGGCTACGGGACGTCCGGGACTAAAGCCGAAAACTTGCGCTGCGGCTTTAAGAGATGTCTGGGGTGTGCTAAGGTGGAGCCGCGAATCATTTGAAAGGAGCGTTGCCCATGAAACGCGTTGCTGGCGGCAGCGTGACCGCGTTTGTACTGATGGCGTGCTGGGTGGCGAGCTCTCACGTTGCAGCCCAAGGCGCACCGGGGCGGCAGCAGGCTGCGTCCGCGCAGAACGTCGTGACGCCCCACACCGCTGACGGGCATCCGGACCTGAGCGGCCTGTATGTCGCCGGTGCCGGCGGCGCGGCTGGCCCGGCTGACATTGACGATCGAGGCAACGTGAAGGTGTTGCTGAATACACGGGAAGACAGCGCCATCACGTTCGAGCGCGACTCCTCGCTCGTCAAACGACTGGATCCGAATGTGCCCGTGTACAAACCTGAGTTCTGGGAAAAGCTGCAAGCGCTCGACGACGACGCGGCGCGACTGGACCCGTCGATTTACAGCTGCATGCCGCTGGGTGTTCCGCGCCAGGGCCCCCCGAGTCAGATCCTTCAGACGCCCAAACAGCTGATCTTCCTGTACCAGGTAGGAGGGGCCTCGGGCGCGGCCGGCAATACCTTCCGCGTGATCCCGACCGACGGCCGACCGCTCCCGCCCCGAGATACCTGGGAGGGATCGTGGAACGGAAAGTCGGTCGGTCGCTGGGAAGGCGAGACGATGGTGGTCGAATCGGTCGACTTCAACGACGAAAGCTGGCTGGACAATCAGGGGTATTTTCATTCGGAGGACATGAAAGTCATCGAGCGATTGACTCGTCAGGGGAATACGATCCGCTATCAGGCCACGGTGGAGGATCCGAAGGTCTTGATGAAACCGTGGGTGATGAACGCTCGGACCTTGAACCTCAACAGAGATCCGATGGCGTTGCTGGAGGAAAATCTTCCTTGCCGCGAGCGCGATCTCGAGCATCTGGTCACCAAGGAACATCACTAAAACCCCGCCGGCGCACGCCGAGCCCCCCTCAACGAAAGGACGCATCATGCGACGAGCCTCCACGCTGACGCTCTGGCTGATGGCCGCGGCGATCTGCGCACTCGCGACGACGACCGTCCGAACGCAGAACGGCGAATGGCGCAGCTATTCCGGCGACGCCGGCAGCCGCAAGTATTCGCCGCTCGACCAGATCAACAAAGACAACGTCAAGACGCTGAAGATTGCCTGGCGTCGGCCCGCCGTCGATCCGCTGCTGATGGCCCAGGATCCGGCGCTGCGGTTCCCGAACAACTTCCGCGCCACGCCGCTGATGGTGAACGGAGTGCTGTACAGCCCTAACGGCGTCGGGCTGGTCGAGGCGTTTCATCCAGGCACCGGCAAGACGATCTGGGTTCAGGAGCCACTGACGGGTGCAGAAGGGCTGCGCGGCGACAGTACCCGTGGCCTCGCCTATTGGCGCAATGGCGCCGACGAGCGGGTTTTCGTGCAGCGGGGCGAGACCCTGATGGCGCTCAGCGTGAACACCGGACGCCCGTACGTCGACTTCGGTGACCGCGGCGTTGTCAATTTGGGATTTCCCCCGGACACCAAGACCCGCTACTACTGGACCGGCGCTCCGCAGGTGTGCCGAGACGTCGTGATCGTCGGAGGGTCCATGACCGACGCACCCCAGAACAAAGAGGCGCCGCCGGGGGATGTCCGGGCCTACGACGTGCGCACCGGCAAATTGCGCTGGACCTTTCACGTGATTCCACGGGCCGGTGAGTTCGGCGTGGACACCTGGAAGGACAACTCGTGGCAGTACACCGGCCACGCGAATCTGTGGTCGCTCATCAGCGCGGACGAGGAGCTCGGCTACGCGTACCTCCCGCTCACCAGCGCGACAAGCGACATGTACGGCGGGCATAGACGAGGCGACAACCTGTTCGCGAACAGCCTCGTGGCGGTGAGCTGCGTGACGGGCGAGCGCGTCTGGCATTACCAGCTCGTCCACCACGATCTCTGGGATTACGATCTGCCGGCGGCGCCGATCCTCGCCGACATCACCGTCGACGGTCGAAGGATCAGGGCCGTCGTCCAGGTCACCAAGCAGGCCTTTGCATTCGTCTTCGATCGCGTGACCGGCCAGCCCGTCTGGCCGATCGAAGAGCGGCCGGTGCCGCAATCGAAGACACCGGGTGAGCAAACATCAGCGACGCAGCCGTTTCCGACCAAGCCGCCAGCGTTCGATCGACAGGGCGTCACGGTTGACGATCTGATCGACTTCACGCCGGAGCTCCGGGCCGCGGCGCGCGAGATCGTCAAAAACTACGTCATCGGCCCGGTCTTCACGCCCCCCTCCATCAAAGGAAACGGACAGAACGGTACGAGGGGCACCATCCAGCTTCCCGGCTCCGTTGGGGGCGCCGACTGGCAGGGCGCCGCGTTCGATCCCGAGACCGGCATGCTGTATATCCCCTCGATTACCGGTCCGTTCGTTGCGGACATCATCGAAGGCAACCCGAAGGAGACCAACCTGGCCTTCACGAAGGGCACGCGGGAATATCCGACGGCCCCACTGGGGCTGCCCTTGCTGAAGCCGCCATACGGCAGGATTACGGCCATCGATCTTAATAAAGGAGAAGTGGCGTGGATGGTGCCAAATGGCGACGGACCGCGGGACCATCCTCTGTTGAAAAACCTGAATCTGCCCCCGCTCGGTCATCCGGGGCGCAGCGCTCCGCTCGCCACCAAGACGCTGCTGTTTGTGGGAGAAGGGGATCCGATCATGGCGGCGCCGGCCCGCGTCCCGCCGGGCATGCCGCTGTCGCTAGCCCCGGGCGCCGGGGGGCATAAGTTCCGCGCGTACGACAAGGCAACCGGCCAGATCCTCTGGGAGACTGAATTAGCCGCGGGCACGACCGGCGCGGTGATGTCCTACATGTTCGAAGGCAAGCAGTACGTCCTGGTCGCCATTGGCGGGACGGATCATCGCGCGGAATTCATCGCGCTGAGTTTGCCGTAACACTGGGTCGCTCTGTCACGCGGGAGGTCAGGCGATGAGAACGCGATTGGCTTCTTCGATCTTCACCGCGGTTCTGTTGGGGAGCCTGTGCCTCCTTGCTCAGGTCAAAGACTTTCGCCCGGTGACCGAGGCGATGCTGCGGAATCCCTCCGCGGGCGACTGGCTGAACTGGAGGCGCACCGACAACGCGTGGGGTTACAGCCCGCTCGATCAGATCAACCGGCAGAACGTCCGCCAGCTTCAGCTCGCGTGGTCGTGGGCGATGGACGACACGGGAGCCAATGAAATGACGCCGCTCGTGCACGATGGCATCATGTACCTGCCCAACCCGCGCGGCGTCATTCAGGCACTCGATGCGGCGACCGGAGATTTGATCTGGGAGTATCGCCCCGAGGCGGCGCAGACGGTGACGCCCGTTCCCGGTGGCGGTGGGGCCGAACAGACCGCCATCCCACGCCTCTCGCAGCAGCCCGCGGCAGGCGGTGCCGGCGACGGAGGCAGAGGGATCCAACGAAACATCGCCATCTACGGAGACAGGATTTTCGGAACGACGAACGACGCGCACGTAGTCGCCGTGGACGCTCGGACCGGGAAGCTCGTGTGGGACACGAAGGTCGCCGACTCGAAGCTGGGTTACGAGTACACCTCCGGTCCCATCGTCGTTCGCGGCAAGGTGATCGCGGGAATCACGGGTTGCACCCGCTACAAGGAAGACGTCTGTTTTATCACCGGGCATGATGCGGCCACTGGGAAGGAGCTGTGGCGCACATCAACAGTCGCTCGCCCGGGCGAGCCCGGCGGCGACACGTGGGGCGACCTGCCGCTAGCGTTCCGCGCTGGAAGCGACGCGTGGATTCCAGGCAGCTACGATCCGGAAACGAATCTGGTCTATTGGGGCACGGCGCAGGCGAAGCCGTGGGCAAGGGCAGTCCGTGGTACTGACGGTTCGGCGCTGTATACCAACTCGACGCTCGCGCTCAATCCGGACACCGGGAAAATGACGTGGTATTACCAGCACCTTCCTGGCGAAACGCAGGACATGGACGAGGTGTTTGAAAATATCCTCATCGACTCCGGCGGGCGCAAGTCTCTCTTCAAGATGGGCAAGCTGGGAATTCTTTGGCAACTGGATCGCACGAGTGGCCGGTTCGTGTACGCCTCAGACCTCGGATACCAAACCATCCTGCAGGTGAATTCGGAGAGCGGCAAGGTGACGTACTTGCCCGGTAAGATCCCGCAAATCGGCGTCGAGGTCGACCAGTGTCCGAGCACCGCGGGATTCAAGAGCTGGCGCGCGATGGCCTACAGCCCGCAGACCGACGCGCTGTACCTCCCGCTCAGCCTGAATTGCGAAAAGGCCACCTTTGGGCCGGTCGAAAAGGCGCTGGGCAAAGGCGGAACCGGTCCGGTGCGGCGCCGAGACTATAAACATCCGGCATCGGAGGGCAACCTCGGCGAATTCCAAGCCATCGATCTTGGATCGAGAAAAACTCTGTGGCGTCATCGCACGCCCTCGCCGATCAATACGGCCGCGCTCACGACCGGCGGAGGCCTCGTATTTGTGGGGGATTGGGATCGTCACGTGTACGGCTACGATGCGGCCACGGGAACGATCCTTTGGCAGAGTCGCCTGCCGACATCGGCCCAGGGGTTTCCGATCACGTATCTCGCGCAAGGGAAACAGTACGTGGCGATCCCAACGGGAATCGGTGGCGGGAGTTGGTCAACGCTGCTCGTACCGGAGTTGGCTCCGGAAATTCGTCGGCCGAACAATGGCAACGCGTTGCTTGTGTTCGCGCTGCCCTAAGCCGGGCTTGCGAGGTAAACGTGACACTTTCACACACATTCGGACCGTGCAAGCACGGCTAGCGATTGTCTCGGCGGGAATTGTATGGTTGGCGAGCACCGCGCTTGCGCTCAGCGTCACTGGCCTCGGGCGTGCTCAGGAGGCGAAGACAACCGCGAGCCGCTCGGTGTGGGACGGCGTTTATACGGAAGACCAAGCCAAACGCGGCCGCACGCGATACATTCAGGCGTGTGCGTCGTGTCACGCCGAAGACCTTCGCGGCAACGGCACCGCGCCGAGTCTTATCGAGGAAAGCTTTTCCTTCGTGTGGGGCGAGATGACGGTCTGGGAGCTGTTCGTCCAGATCCGAACGCTGATGCCCTCGGACCGTCCGAACAGCCTGCCGAGCCAAAGCTATCGCGACATCGTGGCGTTCATCCTGCAGTCGAACAAGTTCCCGCCTGGTCCCACGGAGCTTGACGCCGAACCCGAAGCGCTGAGGCAGATTCGCATCACGGCCGAGCGGCGCGAGGGGTCGCGGCCGTAGGCTTTTTGGCAGATATGTCCCTGAGTATGGTAACGCCCCTTGCGCCGAATCCAGCCTACCCGGCCTCTGGTCTCCATCAGGCACAGTATTTCGTCTGAAGCCGCCCAGGTTACGGCATTCCGTGGTATCTTGTGGGGACCTGTGCCATTCAAAATAGCGGTCCTACTGGTGTTGGGTGTCCCTGCACTGGCCATCGCCCAGGGGCAACAGCCCCCGCCCGCGGCCTTCGCCTCGGCGGCGCCGCGCTCTGCACCTCCCGCCGTCAAGCAGGTCCCGCCTGGCAGCGCCTCGATGTCGCCCGACGAGCGCCGGACGATGGAGGCTGTGGTGATGGACGCCGGCGAAAAGATCCTGCTGGACGGCCGGCTCGATGAAGACGTCTGGATGCGCGCCGTGCCGGCGACCAACTTCATCCAGCGCGATCCCGCCAACGGCCAGCCTGCCACAGAGCAGACGGAAGTCAGGATCGCTTACAACGCCGACAAGCTCTACATGGGCGTCACCTGCTTCGATTCGGAACCGGAGAAGTTGATCGGCAATCAGATGGCTCGCGATGGGAACATGTTCGGCGACGATCAGTTCCAGTGGGTGTTCGACACCTTCCTTGATGGCCGGACCGGCTACTTCTTCGAGATGAACCCGCTCGGGGCGATGGGCGACGGGTTGCAGGGCGCGGACAACAGGCAAAACAGGCAGTGGGACGGAATCTGGAACGCCCGGGTCCGCCGCAGCGAGATTGGATGGACGCTGGAGATTGAGATTCCGTTTCGGACGCTGAATTTCGATCCCGACAACGACACGTGGGGCATCAACTTCCAGCGCAACGTCCGTCGCAAGAACAACGAGGAAACATTGTGGATGGGGTGGCCGCGCAATCAAGGATTGCGTCGAATGAGCAATGCCGGCCAGTTGACCGGCATTCGAAAGGTCACCCAGGGGCGCGGCCTCGAGATCAAGCCGTACGCGCTCGGCACGTCCGAATCATTCCCGGGGCGGGGTAATGCGCGTGTCACGAACAATGCGAACGCCGGGGTCGATCTGTTCTATAGCGTCACGCCTGGACTCCGAGCCAATCTCACCGTGAACACCGACTTCGCGCAGGCTGAGGTCGACCAGCGCCAGGTCAACCTCACCCGCTTCTCGCTGCTGTTCCCTGAAAAGCGTGATTTCTTCCTCGACGGGGCGCTCTTTTTTGATTTTGCGAGCGGCTCCGCCAATGGAAATTTCGAAGGTGACAACAATTCCGATCTCCTCCCATTTTTCACACGACGAATCGGGCTGAACGCGAGCGGTACGCCGCAACGGATTGATGTGGGGGGCAAGCTCCTGGGACAGGTCGGCGATTATGACGTCGGTGTGTTGCAGGTCCAAACAGGGAAAGAGGACGCCGGGCTCGGCGAGAATTTCATGGTCGGACGCGTCAAGCGGCGCATGCTGCGTCAGTCCTACCTCGGGGCGCTGTACACCTTACGCGACACGCGCGGCGGCGACATCGTCAATCGTCAGACGATCGGTGGGGATTTCAAACTGGCGACATCCACGTTTCGCCGCCGGCAGAATTTGGCCCTGAGCGGGTATTTCTTGCACACGACGAACCCGCTCGAGACGGGCAGGAATTCGGCATTCGGTGGTGAATTGTCGTATCCGAACGATCCGTGGAACGCGAGCCTCGAGTTCATGGAGATCCAGGACAACTACGACGCGGCCGTCGGGTACACGCGACGGACCGGCTTTCGCAAGATCCAGCCCCGAATCGGGTTCTCGCCGCGGCCGCGCGAGAGTCGCTGGATCCGCCGATTCAACTTCGTGGGCGATGTGGACTGGCGGCTCGATCCGAACACCAATCGTACGCTGACCCGCGAGATCGATGTGACGGCATTCGACCTCTTTACGCAGGCACAGGATCATGTCCGGGTGCATGTCATTCCGACCTACGAGCTGCTCGAGGAGAACTTCAAGATCTCGCCGAGCATCACGCTGCCCGCCGGCCGTCAGTACAGCTTTAGGCGCTACCGCGTCGACGGGAACACCGCGGACCGCCGCCTGGTGTCGGTGCGGCCGCGCGTCGAGTGGGGCGACTTCTATTCGGGCAAGCGGCTGCAGCTGAACATGAACGTCAGCCTGCGTCCGCGGCCGGGCCTCCTGTTGACGCTCGGGAACGAATGGAACCGCGTCGAGCTTGCGGAAGGGCGCTTCCATACGCGGCTGTACCGTTTTGTGGCCGAGACGCAGTTTAGTCCCTTCGTGTCGCTGGTCAACAACGTGCAATACGACAGCCAGAGCGCGGTCCTGGGCTGGCAATCGCGATTCCGCTGGATTCTCACGCCTGGCAACGACCTGTATTTCGTCTACATTCACAACTGGCTGGACGATCCGCTGAGCAATCGAATCTATACGCTCGACCGCCGAGCCACGTCGAAAATTTCTTACACCCACAGGTTCTAACAGCGAGACGAGGGCGGCTCCCTCCCACGTGTCAAGCTCATCGCCAAGGAACACTCGCACGCTCAGCAGCGCGTGTTAGAATCCGGCGTTCCAACTCACTTCGAGTGAATTCAGGCAGGTCGTGTACTGGCGAGTAGGGGGCTGGCGAATGGGGAGGTTCGAATGAAAACGCTCTGCGCGATTGCGATCGTGAGCTCCGCCGTGCTGCTCGGCGCCCAGGGCCAGCCGCAGGTCATGATCGAGTGGGCATATGCCGGTTCCGAGCAGTCTCAGACAAAATATTCCGCGGCGGCCGATATGACCCCGTCCAATGTCAGCCAGCTGGAGCTCGCATGGCAATGGCGCCCCAACGAACTGCCCCTATCGGATGGGACGCAGCCCGGGAATTTTCAAGCGACGCCCCTCATGATCGATGACGTACTGTATTTGAGTACGTCGTTCAACCGTGTGGTCGCTCTGAATGCGGAAACAGGGGCGGAGCTCTGGGCGTTCGACCCGAAGGCCTACCTCGACGGTCCGGGGATCAACCTCTATTACCAACATCGCGGGGTCGCCTTCTGGCGCGAGGGCAACGAGTCGCGCATCTTCATGAACAGCCACGACCGTCTGTTCTCGGTCGACGCCAAAACGGGCCAGTTAGTGACCAGTTTTGGTCAAGGCGGCTACGCGATGCTGAGGGAAGGACTGAGAAACCACGACAGCAAGATAGAGATGCGGCAGAGCTCGCCCACGGTTATTTACAAGAACCTGGTGATTGTCGGGAGCAGCATCCCTGATCGCCTGCAGTACAAGGGCGATCCGCCCGGGACGGTTCAGGCGTTTGATGTGCGGACCGGAAAACGCGTGTGGGTGTTCTATACGATTCCGGAGCCCGGGGAATTTGGGAACGAGACGTGGGAGAGGGACTCGTGGGCGTTCACCGGCCATGTAAATGTCTGGGGGCCCATGGCGCTCGACGACACGCGCGGATTGTTGTACGTGCCGACGAGCACGCCGAGCAGCGACTACTATGGCGGACGCCGGCCGGGCGCCAATCTGTTTGCGGAAGCGTTGTTGTGTCTGGATGCGGCGACGGGCAACCGGAAGTGGCATTTTCAGGCAGTGCACCATGGCCTGTGGGACTACGACTTCCCGGCCCCGCCCAATCTGGTGACGATCGCGGTCGACGGTCGAAGGATTGACGCGGTGGCGCAAGTATCGAAGCAGGGATTCACGTATGTCTTCGATCGCGTGACGGGCCAGCCCGTGTGGCCAATCGAAGAGCGCCCGGTGGATACGACCACGGACGTGCCCGGTGAGAAGCCCTGGCCGACCCAGCCGTTTCCGACCAAGCCTCCCGCCTTCACTCCACAGGGGGTCACTCTGGAGGATGCGAACGATCTGACGCCCGAAATCAAGGCTCTGGCACTCGCACACATGAAGAAGTTTCGAATCGGCCCGATCTTTACGCCGCCGAGCTTGCGAGGCACGCTCATGCGGCCCTCGAACACCGGCGGCGCCAACTGGGGCGGCGCGGCGTTCGATCCGGAAACGGGCCTCCTGTACGTGAAAACATCCAACTATGTCTACATGAATCAAGTCTGTAAGAACGACGGGAAGGATTCGCGCATCGATGCCGAATACCATAACTACTGCACGGGTCCAGCAGCGGCTCCCGAAAGCCCGCTGGGTCCGATCCCCGTCACCAAGCCCCCCTATGCCGAGCTGGTCGCTATCAACCTCAATAGGGGGGAGATTGCATGGCGGGTGCCCTTCGGTGAAGGGAGCGAGGCGCTCCGCACACACCCCTTGTTGAAGGGGATCACGCTCCCGGCTCGATTGGGGACTCCTGGCAATGCGGGATCCGCGGTGACCAAGGGTGGTCTGGTCTTCGCCGGAAGCGCCGAGCCTTATCTCTATGCGTTCGACAAGGCGACGGGCCGAGAGGTGTCACGCGTGCCCACCCCGTTCCGAGTCAGCGCGACTCCGATGACCTACAAGACGCGATCGGGTCGGCAGTTCGTGGTCGTTGCGACCGGCGCCGGCCGGGACGCCGCCCTGGCAGGCTTCGCGCTTCGCTCGCAGTAGCCAGGTTTGCCTGGCTACCTCAGTTCGGCCATGAAGCCCGGAAGGCTCCACTGCATGTACAAGCTGTTCGGGGTCGCATAGGCCGGGTACTCCGCCATCAGCACCTTGCCGACTTCGTCCTGAGTCTTGCGCTCGCGAACGAGGCCGCTCACGCGGGTGCGCAACTTCACGACGTTGTCCCGATATGTTTGCAGGCCGGCCTTGTTGGTGACCGCGCCATGACCGGGGATGATGGTGTCGAAGTCGAGCTGGCCCACGGCTGCCTCCACCGTTTTGCTCCACTCGACGATGCTGCCGCCGCCGGTGTAATCGATGAGCGGAGTCGCGCCGGCCATCAAGTCGCCCGTGTGGATGGTCCGCTGCGCCGGAAAGTAGATGACCGCATCGCCGTTTGTGTGGCCGCGGCCAAAGTAACGAGCGCGCACTTCCTTGCCTCCGAGGAAGACGGAGGTCTCATCGGTGAATACCACACGCGCGGGCATCACGCCCGGCGGCGCGTTGGATTGCTTTTTCTCGAGGATGTTGGTTCGTGCGTTCTTGGTTGAGATCACCTCGGCGATGGGAAGGAACTTCGCGTTGCCGCCGCTGTGATCCGCATGGTAGTGCGTGTTGAACACGTACTTCACGGGCTGGTTTGTCACGCTCTTCACTTGTCCCACGATCGCGTCGTGATCTTGATCGAACTTGTCGTCGACAAGGATGACGCCTTCATTCGTGACGAGTACGGCAACGTTTCCGCCGTCGCCCACAATGTTGTAAAGATCATCCTTGACCTTTTCGATCGTGAGCTGCGGTGGCGGTTGTTGCTGAGTCAGACCTTGAACGGTCGCAAGCCCGGCGCCGAGAATAGCCGCGAGCCCGATGCATAGGATTTTCCAGCGCATGTGCCCTCCTCGAAGAATCGTGCAACGTTGCTGCGTATTCTACACCTGCATGCG
>JAHFUJ010000054.1:0-8018 GCA_023265105.1 Acidobacteriota bacterium | reverse complement strand
CGTGGCCGCCCGGCCGAATCCTGCGAACTTCGCCCAATTGTCGAACCGATTGTCTTATCGCGCTGGGAGCGTCGGGAACCTCTCGTCACCCGGGTCGATCTGGACGCCAAAGGCATTGAGCGCCATCGACACCATCCGATAATTGCTGGCCGTGATGAGCGCGTTGATGATCGTGGTGGTGTCGAAGCGCGCCGCCAACGCGTTCCAGGTACGGTCCGACACGAAGGAATCTCGATAGAGCTCGTCGGCCGCGTTCAAGATGACGACATCGAACGCGTCCCAGCCGGACGCGTTCGGCCCCTCGGCGAGCTTCAGGGGATCCAGTCCTTTCTCGCGCGCGCGCCCAACGTTGCCGACATGTTGCGCCCACTCGTACTCGGCCTGGCAATCCCATCCAGTGCGGAGAATGAGCATCTCCCTGTACCGAGGGTCGAGCTTCGAACGTTGGTTGACGTAATTGGAGCCGGTGCTCCGCGCCGCCGCGAGCTTCGGATAGCGGGCAAACGTGCGGCCGATCGCGATCCCCGGGCCCTGCCCCGGCTCGACGCGTGCGACGGCAAGCGGGGGTTCCCGCTCCGGAGCCACAACGCCGTACGGGATATCGGTGGGCATGCGATCTGTGACGCCTTCGTCGGGCTGGACGCCCAGCGAGTTGTACATCAGTGAGACCGTCGTGAAATCCGTGACGGTCATGACCGCGTCCATCAAGTGGTACATGTCGTAGCTCGCCGACAGCGCCTTCCAGGTCGCGTCGTCCACAGAGCAATTGCGGAAGAGCTGATCGGCCAGGCGGAGGAGCGCAGCCTCGAATGGATCCCAGCCGTTGGCGTCAGGGCCTTGTGCGATTCGACGAAGCTCCCCGGCGCTCAGGCCCGCGTTCCTCGCGATCGCCGCATGCCCGGCCCACACGTACTCGTTGCCGAGAAGCCAGCCCGTCCGAAGAATCAGCATCTCGCGGTGCCTGGGCGAAAGGCTGGAGTCCTTGGTGATGTAGTTCTGGAACGGCATCATGCCGTCGACCAGCTCCGGAATGTTGAGCAGCGTCTTGAGACCGTTCCCCGCGCGCCCGTCGGGCACGTACTTCGCGACGAGCTGCCTGTGGAGGTCGGTCCACTGCGCTTCGGAGAGCGGCGCGACTCGTGGCTGCGTCAACCGGGCTGGCCGGGCACCGCCAGGACGCGCCGGAAATGCCTGGCCGATCACGTGGCGTTCGAGCATCTGGCGGCGGACGACGGCGCCGTAGACGTTCCCTTGTGCATCGACGCCGACGCCTTCGGCGCCGGAGTGATCGGCCGTGGTCGATTCCATGTCTTCGATGTAGGCGGCGACCTTGCCGTCCTTGGCGCTGCCGATGCGGATGCCTTTCTTGATGCCGGTCAGCTCGTGTGCGCCGGTGTCGGGGCCGGATTCCGAATCGGCGACGTAGAGGGTGTCGTCCTTGGCGATGGCGATGCCGCTGGGGCGGCCGAACTGGCGCCACTGGGCGATGTAGCCGCCGTCCTGGTCGAAGATTTGGATGCGGTTGTTCTCGCGGTCGCCGACAAACAAGCGCCCGCGCGAGTCCATGGCGATGGTGTGCGGCTCGCTGAGTTCGCCCGGGCCGGAGCCTTTCTTGCCCCACTCTTTGAGGAACGTGCCGTCCTTGGTGAACTTGACGACGCGGTTGTTCTTGCCGTTGCGGTGACTGTCGGTGACGAAAATGTTGCCGTTGGGCGCGATGAGGACGTCGGTCGGTTGATCGAACACATCTGGGCCGGAGCCGCTGACGCCCGCCTTGCCGAGCGTCATGAGCACCTTGCCCTCGGGGCTGAACTTGAACACCTGGTGGCCCTTGCCGTTCGCGCCGCCCGCGTCGGTCAGCCAGAGATTGCCGTCGCGATCGACGGTGGCGCCGTGCGGGAAGATGAACATGCCTTCGCCCCAGCTCTTGAGGAGCGTGCCGCTGGCGTCGTACTTCAGGATGGGCGCTTCGCTGCGGCCGGCGCAGGAATTGGCGAAGCATCGGTGGACGACGTAGATGGTGCCGTCGGGCGCAGGTTCGATGGCGGTGACGGCGGCCCACTTCACGCCGGGGGGGAGTTGGCCCCAATCGCGCGTGGTGCGGTAGGGCTGCGGGAGGTCGTTACGGGGAGCGTCCTGGGCTTGCGCGAGTACTGAGCTGGTGAGAGATGCCGCCGCCGCAAGGGCGAAGATCCATGTGAGTCGCCTCACGTATCCCTCCTGGTTGTTTTGTCGATCAGGACGCGTTGATTCTACTGGACCGAGTTAGCCGCGATTGTATTTGTCGACGATCAGGTTCAGGTCCTGCTCGTCGCACGGCTGCGGCTCGTCCATCCGCGCCTTCGGATTGGGGTTGAGCCTTCGGACGTAGGTGTCCGACGTCCACGGCTCGGCCAGGACGTCGGGATCGTCCACGGTGAACGTGTAGAAGAGAAGATCGCCTTCACGCCGCAGCCGCTCCGTGACTTTCATCTGATCGGTGTGAAAGTACCCCTGCCACTGGATCCACGACTGGTCGGTGAAGCCGACGGACTCGACGACCAGCGTGTCGCCCTCCCAGTGTCCCAGCGGAATACCCGACCACGACGAATAGTCCGCGTCCTGAGGGTCGCGCTCGCGCCCATCCATCGGGATGAACCGGGTCGAGTTGCCGTTGTAGAACACGATCTCCTTCGGCGTCTGAAGGATCTTCTGAGGAGCGGTCTGCCGCGGGACGCCGGGCGGGAGACACCGGAACGAGGGATCGACGTCAACCTTGCTGAAGTCGAGGCTTCTCACCTTCTCCCAGTACTCAGGTTTGTAAATCGGCTTGTTCCCGCCGGCGCCGCGCTGCATGACCGCCTGGTCCGGCTCGAAGGTCCCCATGCGCCGGATGCCGCCGGGCCCTGCCGGCGAGGGGAAGCCACCGGTCCACACGCCGGTGAAGTCCGGGTGGCCATCCGCGGCGCGCGGGGTGGCGAGGGGCGACTTCAAGCGGGCGAGCCCTTCCGCGGGAGAGACCCGCTTTGCCGGCGGCTGGTACGGCGTCGCCTGCGCGGAAACGCGGCTCATGTGTCCCGCCGCCGCGATCGCGATCGCGAGCCCTGCTGCTGCCAATGAACGCATGTTCTTCATCACGACTCGACTCCTGAAGGTACGCGTCAGAGCTGGACCATCTGAAACAACTTGCCGTTGAGCGTGATCGCCTTCAGAAAGCCCGTCTTGCTTCCGTCTTTGGAAGGGGCGCACGTGAAGCTGTAGGTGCCACCGAACTTCAGGTCGTTCTTGATGCTGAGGCCGAGTCGTCGCAGGGAGTTCGGGCTGACCCCTTCCAGCCTCCACGACGTGACCGTGCCGTCCGCCGCTTTCGCGTCGATGTGCCACATCGAATGCGGATTGATGTCGTCGAGCTGGGTGAGGACGCCGGTCAGCACGAATTCCTGGCTCGTATCGAATTGCGCGTTCGCGGAGTGATGAGCGATCGCAGGGACGCTCAGCGCCAGAAGCGAGAGCGACAGCCCGGATGCCAGCAGGGTTTTCTTGATCATGTTCGGGGTCCTTTCCATGAAGTTCTCAATCCTAATTGGATCTTCGCTTGACGACGGCGGGGATAGGAAACACGACGTAAGGGTTCGACTTGAAGGCCGTGACTTTCAGATCGGCCAGGGGACGGCCGTCGATCGTCCAGTGAATTTCGCTGGGAAAGATGACGAGGTAGGCCGACTCCCATGTATCGCGATAGTCGGCGAAGGTCGCCCCGTAGACGTGACCATTCGCCTTCACGGTCACCGACGCCGGACGCTGCTTGTCGTCGAGCGTCGTGGTGACGTCCATCTTGTCGTACGGAGAGGTCCCCGCGAGGACGGTCTTGCCGTTGAGCGTGCTGACCACGGCGTGCCCTTCCGCGTCGATCACCGACCACAGCGCGCCGAACGGCGTGAGCTTGACGATCGGCGCACGGTCGGCGAGCGCCGCCATGGCCGGCGTCCCGTCCATCCCTTCCTTCGCTTCGTTCCACGCGGAGGTGTCCGCGAACACGCGAATCTCCTTCAGCGGCCGGCCGTCGGGCCGCGTCCCTTCGAGGAACATGCGCATCGCGGGCACGACGTAGCTGATGTGGAAATCCGCCTTGCTGAGCTTGTCCATGCCGCCGGCGTCCGCGAGCGTGCCCTCGGCGGAAAACATGATCGTGATGACGTTCTTGACGCCGAGGGGCCTCGTGCGTCCCATCCCGATCGCCTCGGCGGCATCACGCACTTCCTTGGGGATGCACGGGCTGGCGATTTCGTACGCCGTCTGGCCTCCGCCGCCGTTCTGGCCGAACTGGCCGTACATCGGCGGCGCATACCCGCTCGGCGGACAGGTCAGTGCGGGCGCTGGTGCGGGCTGCCGCGCTTGTTGCGCTCCGACGCCCGTTCCGATGAGGAGTGCTGCCGCGGTGACGATCGCGAGGCTACGCATTCATGAACCCCCGACTGGAAATCTACGCCATTTTACACCCGTGGTAGACGTTCGCGCTTGTTTGCGCCATCCTTCAGATACCCGGCGTGTTCACCCTGATCTTGTAGATGCCCGTGCGCGCGGCGATGTAGAGCGTCTTCTTGTCGGCGTCGCCGAATCCCACATTGGTGGAAATTTCCGGCGCGCGGATGGTGCCGAGGTGCTTTCCTTCCGGCGAGATGATCCACACGCCGCCGGGCGCAGTCTCGTAGAGATTGCCCTTGGTGTCGACCCGCAGGCCGTCGGTCACCCCGCGCTCGGTTTCTTTGCGCATGTCGATGAACAGCTTGCCGTTGGCGAGCGTGCCGTCGGCGCGCACCTCGAAGCGGTTGACATAGTTGTCGCGGCCGCCGTTGACGTAGAGGTATTTCTCGTCCGGCGAGAAGGCCAGGCCGTTGGTGGCCGGCATGTCCTTGACCACCAGCGTGAGCGTGCCGTCTTTCCACATGAACACGGCGTTGAAATCGAGCTCCCTGCGGGGATCCTTTTCGCGCAGGCGGAAGGCGCCGTAGGTATCGGTGAAGTAGATGGCGCCGTCGCGCTTGACCACGACGTCGTTGGGGCCGCCGAAGCGCTTGCCCTCGTAACGGTCGGCCAGCACGGTACGCTGGCCGTTCTTCTCGATGCGCATGAGCGAGCGGCCCGCAAAGGTGGCGACGATCAGCCGGCCCTGGCGGTCGAGGGTCAGGCCGTCCGCGCCGATCATGGCGAATTCTTCGAACTGCGGATCGGTGCGCTCGCGGCCGTTGTTCTGGATGCCACCCCAGCGCCACACCTCCGGCCCGTTGTACCCGACGTTGCTGAGATGGACCGACGCGTTGCCGTCCGGGGTGAGCTTCCAGATCACATTGCCCGGCATATCGGTGAACAGGAGATAACCCTCCCTGCCCTCCTGCACCCATACCGGCCCTTCGGTGAAGCCGAAGCCGCCCTTGACGAGCTCGACCTTGGCATCAGACGAGACCAGCGCATCGAGCGCGGGATCGAGCCGCACGACGCCGTTGTCGGTCGAGGACTGAGCCGTTGCAAAGGAACTCGCGAGCACGCTCGCGATCGCGGCCTTCAAAATCCTGGTCATCTTTCCCCCCCGCAATCGAAGCGGGACCGCCGGAAGCGGCGACCCGCGGTTGTAATTCAGTAAGTGTAGCCAGATCCGGCGACGGGACAATCCCTCCCCGCAAAATAGACGTTTTCGCCCATGATTCAGTGGTCATTGCAACCGCGTCGGCAGCATCGCCTAGCGAAAGCCGTTGTGCTCGAGGAAATCGTCAACGAACGATGTTCGAAGCTGTATGCCGTTCTGTTCGAAGTACGGCGTGAGCGATTTCTTGATGGTCCTCCGCGCCGGCAGCATGATCGGGCGCCACGCCTTGTCGAAGATGATGAGTCTCTCCTTTGGCGCCGAGTGGGGGAGTGGCGATGGCAGGACATGGTTCGCCCATTTCCTGAAGGCCTCATAGTGCTCCGCCTTGGGAGGCAGGATCACGAGCACCTGCATCGGCTTCACGTGACTGACCAATTCGCCGACTTCCCAACGCAGTCCCTCCGTGGCGCCTGCCCGGACGATCACCAGTCGAGCGCGCGTCATCCACTCCCGAATCTTGGCCTGCCATTCATCGTCTGAGACGTACGCCCGCGCCGCGCCGAGCTCCGGCAAGAGCTCGCGAGGCTTCCCGATGGCCACGTACGGACCAATCTCGGACATGATGGGAGCCATCGCGTCCTGCTCTCGCGGTCCCCACGCAGGGGTGCTGTGGGCAATGTCGTGGTCGCCAGGACGCAGAAACCGGCCGAACCGGCTGTCGTCCTCTTCGTCGTTGAACGATCGCAGATACAAAACGGGAGGCCGCGTGTCCTCGACCAGAACGTCTTCGGCAAGGGCGGCCGCGTGCTTTTTCCCTCGTCTGATCACCCAGTAGCTCGCAGCCAGAAGCGCGACACCCACAGGCATGAAGACTGTGGAAAAGATTGCGACTGCTGCGACAACCCTCATCGCCCAGCCAATCACTCGGTAGGCGACCGCCGTGTTCGGCCGTCGGGCCGGCCGTGCGGGCGGGCTTGCGGCTGACCGTATCGTGTTGCGCGTCACGAGACCGGTGGAATGGTATTCCTTGGTGACTCTACTTGAGCGGTTTCAGCTCCGGCTGAGTACCGTCCGGGACGGGATAGCGGTCGGTGTTCAGGAGCATCGACACCGTGTGGTACCATCCCATCACCCCGATGAGATCCACCACCCCTCGTTCACCGAAAGCCGCCTTGGCGGCGTTGAACGCGGCGTCGCTCACCTGTTTGGTATTCAGCAACTCAGAACAGAAGTTGTAGACGGCTTCTTCGTCTTTCTGCATTCCCGCAGGACGGCTGCCTTGCGCGATCGCGTCCGCGATCGCCGGGCTCAGGCCCGCCTGAAGCGCCGCGCGATGGTGCGCCTGCCATTCATATTGCGAGGTCCAGTAGCGGGCCGTGATGATGATGGCCAGCTCATTCAGCTTGGCGGGAATGGAGGTCTTGAAACGCGTCGATGCGCCGAACTGCTGCGCCAGGTCGCCCATCTCCGGGCTGCGCAGGAGGACATTGAACGGACCGTTGGCGCCGCCGCGCGGGCCCGCCAACAAATGCTCGATCATCGTCTTCTGTGCCGGTGTCATCTCCTCGTAGCTGAGCGGCTTGAACCGGTCGCCACGCAGGCGGAGGGTGCGGGGGTCGGGGCGCTGCGGGTTGGGGGCCTGAGCGGCGACGATGCCGACGAGGGCGAGAGCGGCGGCGCACACGATCAGCAGTCGAATCATGGTGTGTTCCTTTCGCCACGAATGATAGTCCAAACCGTAACGCGCGGTGGAGAAGGCCGAAGCCGCGGCCGCCCACGAGCTGCGCCCACCGCACGTCGGATATGGGCACTGTGTCGAAGGATCCTCATCAGCGCTGTGTCGAGCGTCCCCGGACGCGCCACCAGGGGCCCAGCGTCCGAGAAGGGGTCTTCCGTCGTTGACCGAAACGGACCCACCTGTATATCCTTGTGTATGTACGCGTTGATGGGGAGGGCCCATGAAGACCGCCAAAGTGTTCAGGAGCGGAAATAGCCAGGCTGTCAGGATTCCGAAGGAGTTTCATCTCGAAGGCCGGGAGGTCGAGATTCGGAAACGGGGTGGTTCGTTGATCCTCCGTCCGAAAAAGCAGTCATGGGCGGCTCTGATCGAGAGTTTGCAGAAGTTTACTGACGACTTCATGGTGCAGGGGCGGAACCAACCGCCAGTTCAGAACCGGGGTCGGGTGTTTTCATGAAACTGATGCTCGACACCAACGTCTGTATCTATCTGCCCACGCCCTCAGTCTCGACGTTCAGTTGGTCACCCACAACGTAAAGGAGTTCGGGAAAGTTCCCGACCTGCGGATCGAGGATTGGACCTGAGATCGCCGAGATCCTCTCATGCGGCGATGTCTTCCAAACGCCGGTTCCGCGTCTCCAGCATGCGCGTCGCCGCCAGCGCGCCGACGACCGCCACGGCGGCAAACATCAGAAACACCGACCGGATCCCCTGCGC
>JAHFUJ010000337.1 GCA_023265105.1 Acidobacteriota bacterium | reverse complement strand
CTCGCCGCGGCGAACGTCGCGTGGTAAAACGCCTCCTCCGGCGCGAACTGACGGCGCCCGCGTCGATTCAGCTGGTGTCAACGGCGGCGCTCAAACAGGGAACGTTCGGATGATGCGGGCATCGGTGTGGCTGTCAGGATCGACGCGGCCGGCGGCCTGCGGCGGCGTTTTGCCCACTGTCGGGTGTCACGCGAGTTCGACGCGTCGTGTCACGAGGCCCATCGCTCGAACTGGGAACCCGGTCCGTGGTGTCCGGTTCAGCCGGACCTTACAATTCTCAACAGTCGTGGCGTCCGGCTTCAGCCGGACCGCGGAAAACCGAGATGTCCGACCGCCGGACCTCATGCCTCGCCGCAGGGTAGAAACTGGCCGATCCGGCAATTAATTGACGACCATAAGTACAGGTAGAAAATAGAGTTACATCAGACGTCTGTATTAGAATCAATCGATTGACTCTAGAGCGTCAGCTCGCGCTGCCTTCGGCATAGCCGCAGGGGCTCCGCCTGCACCAAGCAGACTGAGAATCTCGTACGACCCGAGACGGCTTCCCGTGGTCAGCGGCATGGGCTCGGGGTCAACATTTCTTTATCGGCGTGGGGCCCCACCCCCCACGCCCTGCAGTACTTCGCTGTTCCTCATTCACTGCTCGCGGGACCCCACCCCCGCTCGCCTCGCTCGCGCCTCCGCGCTCGCGAGAGCCACAGGCGCTGACGCGCAGCTGTGCGGCTTCCCCGGCGAAAACAACCAATCGCGCCCGATGTTCCGGCGCAGTTCGTCAACCGATCCCATCGGATTCCACGACGCCCGATTAGAATGGCTGCACAGCGTGCTTCGCGTTGATCACGCCGGCCCCGTACGCATCGCGACTCGGAATCGCCGTGCCGCCGAGATGGCAGTAGCCGTCCGGACATGATCCGCCGGTCAGATCGCCGCCGGAGGTATCGGTGGCGCTGAGCGGCCGTGTCGTGTTGTGCGCGTCGGTCGCCGTGAGCTCCAGCCACTTACGTAACAGCGCCGGCCGGTGTCGCAGAAACGGAAAGGCGCTGGACACGAGCGCGACAACCGCCGTCGCGTGCGGCGCCGCCATCGAGGTCCCTTGAATGGTCGAGTAGCACTGGTCGGCAGGGAAGCCGCCGCCAGTGAAGATGAAGCAAGGAATTTCAAGGGCCCAGTTCGACGTCGTGCTGAACGCTTCCCACACATTGGTACCGTCGGCATCGGTGTAGGGAAATCCCGGCGTGCCGCCGCGGTCGAAGCCGGGCACGTTGAACTTGCGCGCGCCCCCCGGCGCGGCGACATCGATGCGCGGACCGTAATTGCTGTAATACGAGAGCTGATTCTCGGCGCCGATGCCCTCCGGCTGGTGCGGATCGCTCGTTGGCTTGCAGACCGGGAAGGGGCCGTCGGCAGTACCGGGCGCGCAGGCCGGCGACGGCGCGTTCACCACGTTGTTCGTGGCCGCGACGTCGATGACGCCCGGAACGCCGCCGGGAACTTCGTACTGTCCGAAGAAATCGGCGACCGGATCACCTGGAATCGTCAGGCTGCCGTGGCTGAGGACCAGACCGCCCGCGCCGACGCGGAGATGTTCGTTGCCTGCCGCGCCGACAATTGTCGTGCCGTGCATGCGCGCATATTTCACCGCGGCGACATATTGCGCGTACGCCAGATCCTGATCCGGATCTGTCCGATCGAGGTAGCCGCCGAACGAGATGTTGACCACGTCGATGCCGTGGTCGGCGGCGTACAGAAACGCGTCGATGATCTCGGAATCGTACGCCGCGCCGCACCATTGTGAGATCTTAAGGGCGACAAGCCCGACCTTCGGCGCGATGCCATTGATGCCCTGGCCGTCGAGTGCTGCGGCGATATTGCCGCCGATCCACGACCCGTGGCCGTTCCAGTCGGTTTTTTCCGGACCACCGAAGAGCGTCGCGAAATCCGCATCAGAAGAGCCAAAGAACGTCTTGCAGATCGGCGGAGCCTCGGTAGTCGTGAAATCGACGACCTCGAGCACTTTGGGCGCGAGCTCGGCGTGCGTAAAGTCGATGCCGGTGTCGGCGACGCCCACCTTGACCGATGGTGTACCGAGCGTAGTCTTCCACGCCTGCGGTGCGTCGATGCGAGTGACATTCCACATCAATCCAGGCAGGCTGAACGCCGGATCGGGAGTCACTCTGTGGCGACTCCCGAACGCCCCCCGCTCGAACCGGCCATTATGGTCAGCGGTGTTGAAAAATTCCTTGGAATGCGCCGGCTGGATCAGCCGGACGATGTGGTCGGCGGCGACGCCCGACGCGAAGGCGCTGGCGCGCAGCCGCTGCATCTGCGCGTCCGATCCGGAGACGACGAACGTGCCGATCTGCGTGAGCTCACGCGCGATCGTCCCGCCAGCGGTCGCGATGTCGGCGCGCAGCGCGTCGATGTCGGCGTCCGTTTTGGCGACGACGAGAAAGCGTTTGCTGGCTGCGCGCTGGCGGGGACTTTGCTGGGCGCCCGCAGGGTGGATGATGAAAGCAGCGATGGCGATGGCCGAAACGAGAGACACCCACGACCGCACAGCAACTGATCGCATGACGCCGGTCCTCCTTGCGGCGCAGGCTATCGCAGCGGCTAGCCGCTGTCAATGCAGGTGTGCGCCGTTGTCAGGTGTGCGCCGTCTGGAACTGCCCCGGTTGCCAGATCGCGCCAGTCGCCCTTTCCCCGCAGGAAGAGAGGACGACCTGTTTGCGTGGCGCCTACGATCCCGCGAATCCGGCGACGATCGTCAACACGGCGCTCGACGCGCTCTGGTACAACGTCTTCGCGACGAACGACGCGTCCAAAAGCTCGGCGGCAACCCCTTCGGCAACCGGCTGAGGTGGTATTTCGGATCGAGCAACGATTTGAGGCTGAATTCGCGCGTCGAGCGGTTCGCGGCCTCTCCAGCCGCCCTGAAGGCGTTGCGCGCGTATCAGACGAGCGGAGACCTGAGCATCCCGCTCGTGACGCTGCATACGACGGGCGACGACGTGATTCCGATCTGGCAGGAGCTGCTGTATCTGCTCAAGTTCGACCCGTCAGCGCGGGGCCGGTTCATCCCGGTGCCGGTGTCCCGCTACGGGCACTGCAACTTCACGACCAACGAGATCCTGGGCGCGTTTCAGCTGGCCGTGACGCAGCCGTAGCGTCCCGGTGTCCCACACCTCTCCGGATCGGATCAAGCGAGTCTGCGGTCGGCAACCTCAGCCGGTCGCGCGGCTCCGACCAATGTCGCCAACTGTGCGGCGAAAATGGTCGTCAGCGCCCGCACCGATTCCCTCTGTTCGCTGCGCTGTCGCAGCTCGATGGCGAGTACACCCACACATCCCACTGGCGTCATCAAGGGAACCACCAAGGCGCCACTGGCCAGATCCCCGCTATTGACAACGCACGTTTGAGCCGACCGAAACGCCGCAGCGGTGGCATTATCGGTGTCGCGCCCTACTCTCGGTAGCTGCGCGAGCACTTTATCCGAATATCCGTGTGCCAGCGCAGGCTTCAGCTGGGTGGCCTGCGAATCCCAGACCCAAACGATGAGGCCGACCGCATCGAGAATTCTGGCGGCCTCCTCGAGCAGCGGTGCCGCCTCATGTGTCTCCTGAACTCGGCCGAGTTCGGTACACAGTTGCGCGACCGCCAAAAGATCGGGCCCCGACGCAGCCGGCGGTTTCACCGCAGGGCAGGCGGCGGCCGCCAGATCCTCAACGGCGAATCTGCGCTTCTGGACAATCCCAAGTCGGCGGTGGAAAAGATAGCCAACGGCCGAGGCGACAATATACCGAAACCGAGTGGGCGGCCCCCCGCTCACCCATGCACCATCGATGCCTGGCGCCACCGCCGACGGCATCGGGACAACGTCAACGGGATCGGGGTGGAGCGCCAGGAACTCGCGGACGACGACGTCGGCCTCGAGACCGATCGCGTGAGCGTACGCGCGAATGAAGGCACGACCAAAGATGCCCGCTGGCCAGCGCGAGACATCGTCTCGCTCCAGCGCTTCTAAGAACGACAGGCTAATCTTCGTCTGCTCCGCGATCGTGGTGAGGGCAATCTGTTGACGTTCACGCCGCCGGCGCAGTCGAGCGCCGAAACTCTCAGCCATTCGGCACACCTCGCGGGCCACGACATACGCAGCCTCGAGCAATAACGTTGGCGCTTTGAGGAAAATTCGCGCGGTTTATGGCCCGTGAGGGACAGTCACCGTGCAGCCTCGGGCGAGGCGACCCCGCACGGTGAGGGCCAATAAACCTTCCGAACCGAGAGTAACAATATGCGCGACCGAGATCAAGCCTAGAGACCCGATCCAGTAACATGGGCCCGCACGTGAAATGCGCGCTCGCGGCGGTCGTCGTTCTGGGCACTATCGCCGCGCCAGCGAGGGCCGGGCAAGTCGCCCCGCGCCTGAGGCCGCCCGACGTGAGGTTCGTCCCCACGCCCCAGAACGTGGTCGAGGCGATGCTGGAGATGGCCCGCGTCACTTCGACGGATGTCGTCTACGATCTCGGGTCTGGCGACGGCCGGATCCCCATCACCGCCGCGAAGAAGTACGGAGCGCGGGGCGTTGGCATCGAGATCGATCCCTTTTACCTCCGGGACGCGATCGACAACCGCGCGAAAGCAGGGGTCGGCGATCGCGTGACGTTCCTGAATCAGGATCTATTCGACGCCAACATCAGTGACGCTACAGTCGTCACCCTGTTTCTGTTGCCGCGGCTCAATCTGCGGCTGATACCGAAGCTCAAACGCGAGCTGAAGCCCGGGACTCGCATCGTGTCGCACCAATTCACCATGGGCGACGAGTGGCTGCCAGAACAGTCGCAGGAGATTAACGGCTTGATGATTTACCTCTGGA
>JAHFUJ010000336.1 GCA_023265105.1 Acidobacteriota bacterium | reverse complement strand
TGCTCGATCGGAAAGATCAGGAACCGCGTGCTCGACGCCTGGCGCCGCTCGGCGTTGACCCATCCCTCGATCGTCCGCGCCTCGCCGCCCAGTCCCCGCGCGATGCACGGGCCGATCGGCGCGAAGGTGTCGAACCCCTTGCAGCGCGTGTACTGCGACTCTTTGTCCTGCAGATCGCGCGCCGTGACGTCATTGACGCACGTCAAGCCGAGAATGTACTCCCACGTCCTGGCCCGCGGCACCCGGTGCGCGCGGCGTCCGATGACGACGCCGAGCTCGGCTTCGTGATCCACTCGCCCGACGCCCGGGGGCAAGCGGATCGGATCGCCGGGGCCAATCACGGCTGTCGACGGCTTGATGAAGAGGAGCGGTTCGGCGGGAAGCGGCAGGCCTTTCTCGGCCGCGTGATCCTTGTAATTGAGGCCGACGCAGACGATCTTCGACGGCGTCACGGGCGCGAGCACGCGGAGGCCCGGCCCGTTCAAGCCGCCAACGATGGCATCGCCGGCCGTATAGTCACCGAAAATGTCGCCGCGGACGCGACGAAGCGCGCCGTCGCGTTCGACCGCGTACTGCGTCGCGCCTTGGTATTCGATTCGATACAAGCGATCCACGGGGGATATTCTAGCTGAGAGCTGAGCGCTGATAGCTGAGAGCTATAGCTTTCAGCTATCAGCTATCAGCGCGCCGTCTCTTCCACGTTGTTGGACAGGGCGCTCATATTCCCGGCCTTGTCGACCGCCGCCACGGCATAGACATAGCGATTACCGGGCCGAACCCCGTCCTGATAGGTCGTCTCTTGAATCGGAGACGACATCACCGGACCGAGATTCTCGCCTGCGGTCGCGCGAAAGACGACGTAGCCGTCGAGATCTTTCTCATCGTTCGACTGCCAGATCAGGCTGATGGCTCCCTCGGTGGCGACCGCCGTCAGACCCTTCGGCGCGACTGGAGGAAATGTGTCGACCAGCTTCTCGCACACCGGCGGCGTCGCGTCGCTCTCCAGCATCAGGCTTCCCACTGTTTCGACCGCGCGGACAATATAACAGCGCTCCGCGCCCCACTCGATGCGAGTGTCGTTGAAGCGCGTGTCGACAACTGGCGTCTTGGTCAACCGCGTTTCAGTCGACGCCTCGTATACGTTGTAGGCAATCGGCGGCAGCGCTGGACCGATCGGTCTGGCCGGCAGGGGCGGGACGTGTTCGCTCGTCGGTTCCCCAGCCGGTTTGCCAGCCAGTCCGCTCGGCAGCTCCTGTGCGAGCGCCCCACGCTTCGCCGCGGTCCACCTGACGGTAATCGTCGTCTCGTCGTAGCTCACCGACGGCGACCGCGGCCCCGGCGGCGGCGGCACGAGCGGAACCGACGCGCGCCTGGACACCGGTCCCTTGCGGCCTCGCCTGCCGAGGCCGACGCTGATGTAGGTGCGCGACACGGAAACAGGTGGCGGTCCGAGCAGCGGTCGCAACGCGTCGCTGTCTGCGGACGCGGCGGATGGCTTCGCCGCGTCTTTCGTCTGCGCCGGCGGCGCCAGCGAGGCGTCCGTCAACTCTTCCTCGAGATGGGCCACGGCGCCTTGATCCAACCCCGGCCCTTCGGGCGGCTGAAGTTCGTCCTGCGGCTCGTCGGCTTCGATCGTCTCGTTCGGATCGTTTGGCATCTTGGTCGACACGCTCGCCACTCGCGTGCCTTGCTTGAGCAGTTGATCGTCAGTGACCGTCGCCGGGCCGGTAAAGCCGTACACGTCGACGCGCTCCACGTTGGCCGGCCGCGTGCCGTCGGTGTTGGCGCTCGGCACGGTGAACTGCAAATCGACTGTCGAGCCGCGACGTTGGGCGGTGAAGTCGGCCGGCGGGGCGGGAAGCTTGATGAGGGGCGGGAGCGGCGGTCCCTTCTTGCCGCAGCCGGCGGCCAGGACGGCCACGAACAGGCAAAAAGGGACGGGGATATTTTCCAACAGTGTGCGCGTGGAAAATATCCCCGTCCCTTTTTGCCTCACAAAATGTACCGCGACAGGTCTTCGTTCCTGACGATCTCGGCCAGCATCTTCGTGACGTAGGCGTCGTCGATCGTGACCATCTTCTCGACGAGATCGGGCCCCTCGAACGAGATTTCGTCGAGCAGCTTTTCCATGACGGTGTGCAACCGGCGCGCGCCGATGTTCTCGGTCCGTTCATTCACGATGGTCGCGAAGTCGGCGATGCGGTGAATGGCATCAACGGTAAATGTGAGGTCGATCCCTTCCGTTTCCATCAGCGCCGTGTACTGCTTGACGAGGGCGCTGCGCGGCTCGGTGAGAATGCGGACGAACTCGTCTTTGCCGAGCGGCTCGAGCTCCACGCGGATCGGAAAGCGCCCCTGCAATTCCGGGATGAGGTCCGATGGCTTCGAGACGTGGAACGCGCCGGCGGCGATGAACAGGATGTGATCGGTGCGCACCATCCCGTACTTCGTGTTGACGGTGGTGCCTTCGACGATGGGCAGAATGTCGCGCTGCACGCCTTCGCGGCTCACATCGGGTCCGTGGCTGCCTTCGCGCCCCGCGATCTTGTCGATTTCGTCGATGAAGATGATGCCGGCCTGCTCCACCCGCTCGACCGCCGTCCGGGCGACGCTCTCCATGTCGATGAGCTTCTGCTCCTCTTCCTGCGTCAGGTACGCCAGCGCCTCGGGCACTTTCATGCGGCGCGTTTTCGTCTTCCCCTGAAACAGCCCCGGGAGCATGTCCTTGAGGTTGATGTCGATCTCTTCGACCGACGAGCCCGCGATAATCTCGAAGGACGGGAATGACTTTTCTCGCACGTCGAGATCGACCGCGCGGGCGTCGAGGCGTCCCGTGCGGAGCTGCTCGCGGAAACGCTCCCGCGTCAGGTGCTGCTGCTCGCGCCCCGCGACCCCCTCCTCGTCGGGGGCGGTGGGACGGGTCGGCGGCAGCAAGAGGTCGAGCAGCCGCTCCTCGGCGTTCTGTCCGGCCTTGGCGCGCACCTCCTCGAGCCGCTCTTCGCGCACCATGTCGACGGCCAGCTCGACGAGGTCGCGCACCATCGATTCGACGTCGCGGCCGACGTACCCCACCTCGGTGAACTTCGAGGCTTCGACCTTGACGAACGGCGACTGCGCCAGGCGCGCGAGCCGCCGCGCGATCTCGGTCTTGCCCACGCCGGTCGGCCCGATCATCAGGATGTTCTTGGGCGCGATTTCCTCCGCGAGCTCGGGCGGGAGCTTTTGGCGGCGCATGCGGTTGCGCAGCGCGATCGCCACGGCGCGTTTGGCGGCGGCCTGGCCGATCACGTACTTGTCCAGCTCGGCGACAATCTGCCGCGGCGTCAGCGATTCGATCGAGGTTTGCGTCGATTCAGGCAGTAAGATGGCCACTACAGCTCTTCCACGGAGATATTTCCGTTCGTATAGATGCAAATCTCGGCGGCAATCGCCATCGCCTGTTCCGCAATCGCGCGGGCGCCCAGCTCGGTGTTGTTCGCGAGCGCCTTGGCCGCAGCCAGCGCATACGGCCCGCCCGTTCCGATCGCGACAATGCCATCGTCGGGCTCGATGAGATCGCCGTTGCCCGACACCAGAAACGTCGCGGTCTTGTCGAGGACGATGAGCATCGCTTCGAGCCGCCGCAGGATCCGATCGCTGCGCCAATCTTTCGCGAGCTCCACCGCCGACCGCTCGAGGTTGCCCCGATACTGCTCGAGCTTCGACTCGAAGCGCGCGAACAGTGCGAACGAGTCGGCGGCCGAGCCGGCGAATCCCGCGAGAATGCGGTCGTTGTAGAGCCGCCGAATCTTGCGGGCGCCCTGCTTGACCACGGTCTGGCCGAACGTGACCTGGCCGTCGCCGGCCAGCACGGCGTGCTCGCGGTGACGAACGGCGAGAATGGTGGTGCTGTGCATTGTCTCGGAGTCTATCGGTCGGCAAGAAAGAGTGTCAAGAAATCGGGACGGCCTGCACTCGCCGGGGGACAACACCACAGCCTATAAGACGCGCAGAGAGAGGATTTAGGCTGATTTTACGGTGATCTTTATCGCCTCGGTTGGCAGTGGGGTTGCTGTCATTTACCCCATGAAACCTATCGCTCCGACCTGGACTCGCCTCGTGATGGCCGTGCTGGTTCCGGCGTGGTTGCTGGCTGTTCCGGCGACCGGCTTGAGCGCGCAGACGCGCGGAAGGAGCCATACACCGAGTGGGGGCGGGGGGGGCCACGCGTCAGGCGGCGGGAGCGCGCAAAGCGGAGGCGGCACGGCGGTGCCGCGGGGCGACCGCGGCGGATCCAGCGGCACGCGGGGCGGGGACAAGAGTGCCGCGGGCGACCGCGCCGGCTCGCGCAGCGATTCGGCCGACCGCGCCGACCGCAGTCCCGAGTCCCGCACCGTTCCGTCGAACGGTCGCTCGCGCGATGGAAGAACGCCCGTCGGTCAGGCGGTCCCGCGCTCGTCGGCGCCGCCGGCGAGCGGTGGCGGCATCTTCGTCCCCGGCCACTACCGCGGCTACTATCCGTGGGGCTTTGGCGGCCTGGGAGTCGGCGGCTACTACGGCGGCTACTACGATCCCTTTGGAGGGTACTACGACCCGTACGGTGGCTATCAGGGTTACCCGCGGTCGAGCTACACGTTCGGGTACGAAGGCACACTGCACCTGAAGGTCAAGCCGAGAGACGCGTCGGTCTTCGTCGATGGCTACTACGTGGGCATCGTCGACGACTTCGACGGTGTGTTCCAGCGGCTGCACATCGAAGCGGGCCCGCACCGGATCGACATCAACGCGCCGGGCTACGAACCGGTGACGGTTGACGTGCGCATCGAACCGGATCAGACGCTGACGTATCGCGGCGAGCTGAGGAAGATTCCGTAGAGCAGGCTGTTCTGACTAATTTAGATGGCGCTGCAGCTCG
>JAHFUJ010000335.1:1491-4913 GCA_023265105.1 Acidobacteriota bacterium | reverse complement strand
TGCTGAGAGCTGAAGGCTGAGAGCTGAAAGCTACGTCAACACAAGAGCTTTTCGGAGTAAGTTACCAGATTACCAGATTATCCAATTACCAGATTCGAGCGTCAGGCTATCCAATTACCAGATTCGAGCAGCAGGAGCGTCAGGACACGCCGAAGACCTGAATGCGCAGCGAGCGGGCGCGCGGGCCGTCGAGCTCGGCCATCAGGATCCGCTGCCACTGCCCCAGCACGACCTCACCGCCACTGACCTGCAGTGTGAGGCTGTGACCGAGCAGCAGCGCGCGCAGATGCGAGTCGGCGTTCATCCGATCGCAGTCGGAGTGTTCGGGGCTATTGTGCATCCACTCGGCGTCGCGCGCGACCATCTGCTCGAGGAAGCGCTTGATGTCCGTGAGCAGCGCGGTCTGAAACTCGTTGATGAAGAGCGCGCAGGTCGTGTGCATCGACCAGAGGCTCACCAACCCTTCCCGAATGTTGAAGCACCGGACGTACTCCATGATGCGGTTGGTGAGATCGACGAGCTCGAGGCGCTGGTCGGTCTGAACGACGAGTGTCTCGCCATGGATCGTCAGGCCACCGGTCTTCGCTGACGCCACATCCTGCACGGGCCTCTCGCGAACGGTGACGGTCGAGCTCTTGCTCATGCGCTCCTCTTCGGTTGTGGGCTCGGCAAATAACCGCTCCGCGCGTCCGGACACGAGCCGTTGGACACAGCACTGTATGTTAAGCAAAAACGCGCGCAAGAGGCAACCCACCAGGCGTTTCCCGCCGGTATTCCCGCCTTCGCCGCGCGACGGCCCCGACGCGCGTGTTATACTCGGCGCTCGACAACTTGACGCTGCCCCGGCGGCCATGCGAAGTGGGTGCGACGCCCACACGGTCCCGCCACTGTAAGCGGGGAGCGACACGTCGATGATGTCACTGGACGCCTCCGGGCGTCTGGGAAGACAGACGTGCCGCGCCGATCCGCGAGTCAGGAAACTTGGCCATCGGGGTCGTCCTTTTCCTCGGCGCGCAAGACGCCGGAAGGAGCCTCCTTGACAATACCGCACCCGTTCTCCCGCCTGGCGCGGCTGGCCCTCGTGTCCCGAGTTGGAAATCTGGTGACACTAGCCTGCCGTCTTTCGTTCGGCGCGTTCGTTCTTCTCATGGCTGCGGCGCCGGTGGCCTTCGCAGCGACGCTTGCCGGCCGCGTCATCGATCCCGATGGCGCCGGTGTGCCGGGGGCACGCGTTGTTGTCGCGACCTCCATCGGCACCGTTGCCGATCGCGCGACCGACGCGAGTGGCGGATTCGAGGTGGCCGCGCTGTCGGACGGAAGCTACGAAGTGCGCGTGATCGCCGACGGCTTTCAGGCCGATCCGGTCAGTGTCACACTCGGCGGCGACGAGAGGCGCGAGCTGAGCCTGCGCCTCCGACTCAGCGCGATTGCCGAATCGATCGTCGTGTCGGCGGCGCAGATCGACGTGCCGCTATCGCGCGCGGCCGACAGCGTCACCGTCGTCACCGCCGCCGATCTCGAGGCGCGCCAGATCGAAACCGTCGCCGACGCGCTGCGGCTGGTGCCCGGCCTCGCGGTGACGAGAAGCGGCGGCCGCGGCGCCCTCACGGCGCTCTTTCCGCGCGGCGGCGCCTCGAACTACACGCTCGTGCTCGTCGACGGCATCCGCGCGAACTCGTTCGGCGGCGGGTACGACTTCGCCCATCTGTCGGTGGCCGACGTCGATCGGATCGAGATCGTGCGCGGGCCCGAGAGCGCGCTGTTCGGATCCGAGGCCATCGGCGCGGTCGTGCACATCGTCACGCGTCGCGGTGGGCGTCCACGAGTGGACGGCCTGCTCGAAGGCGGCAGCCAGAAAACGGCGCGCGCCACCATTGATGCCGCCGGGTCTCGCGGCGACTGGAGTTGGGGAGCCGGTGCCGAGCGCACACGCAGCGGCGGCTACACGGGCATCGCGCCCGCAACGGGCGAAGAGGTCAGCAATGACGACTACCACCTGTCCCACGTGTCGGGAACCCTCGGCTGGCAGCATCCAGGCGGCGTCGATTTCCTGATCAACGGCAACGTCGGGCGCGACGAGCGCGGATTTCCCGGACCGTTCGGCTCCAATCCTATCGGCGCGTTTGGCGGGGTCGACCGGATTTCGCGTGGCGTGGACGACACGCGCCAAATCGGATCGCGATTCACTTATCCGTGGTCGTCTCGCGTGCGTCAGCGCGTCGACGCGAATTTCACCGATCTTTCCGGCAACTTCGTCAGCCCGTACGGCGAATCGTCGAGCGGCACGCGCCGCTTCGACGTACGCGTCCAGGAGGATCTCGCACTGTCGCCCGCCTTTGGAGCATCGGCAGGACTGGAGTTCCTGCGCGAGCGCGGATCGAGCACGTACGTCACCGGCGGCCTCACCGATCAGCCAATTCCGATTCGCCGCGGGACGACCGGCGTGTTCGGCGAAATCCGTTACGTGGGTCGCGAGCGGCTCTTTGTGACCGGCGGCCTGCGGCTCGAGCACATCACGCGCGACGCGGTCGAAGCCAACGTCGGCCCGTTTTCGTCGCGTCCGGCGTTCCCGGATCAGACGGTCGACTCGCTGAATCCGAAAATCGCGGTCAGCTACCTGATGAAGGCCGGCGGCGACCGAGGCGCGTCGACCCGCATTCATGCGAGCGGGGGAACCGGCATCCGCCCGCCCGACGCGTTCGAAATCGCATTCACCGACAACCCGAATCTCAAACCCGAGCGGAGCCGAAGCATCGATGTCGGCGTGGAGCAGCAGGTTGTTGGCGGCGCGTACTCGATTGCTGCGACCGGGTTCTTCAACCGGTACGACGATCTCATCATCACCATCGCGCGAGCGCTCCAGAACGCCAGCCGCTACAAGAGCGACAACATCTCGAACGCCCGCGCTCGCGGCCTCGAGCTCGAGGGCGCCGCGCGGCTGATGAACACGCTCAAGGTCCGAGCGACCTACACCCTGCTCCACACCGAGATTCTGTCGGTCGATGGACTTCCGCTGGCGCCGCCGCCCTTCAAGGTCGGCGACCGGTTGATCAGACGGCCGCCTCATCAAGGCTCGATCGATCTGAGGTTCGCCGCCGGCCGGGTGACCGCGTTTGGCGAGCTGACGACGCGCGGGCGCATGCGGGACATCGAGCCGACCACGGGGAGCATCGGCGGGTTCTTCGCTCCAGGCTATGCGGTCGTCAACGCCGGCGCGAGCGTCCGCGTGGCGCGAGGTCTCGACATCTACGCGCGCGTCCTGAACCTCGCCGATCGGGTGTACGAAGAGACCCTCGGCTTTCCGGCGGTCCGGCGCAGCGGGATGGTCGGAGTCCGCATTGCTGCGAGCCGATAACGTTTCGTTCGCGTACGGTCCCAGGGGTCCGGCTGAAGCCGGACGCCACGTACTGACGGACCACGGT
>JAHFUJ010000335.1:0-1391 GCA_023265105.1 Acidobacteriota bacterium | reverse complement strand
ACGATGGTCGTCTCGACCCACGACTTGAATCTGGCGGCGGCGCTGTGCGGCGAAATCGCGCTGCTCAAACAGGGCCGCGTGCTGGCGCAGGGCTCCACCCAAGACGTGCTCACGGAGGCCAACATCCGTGCGCTGTACGGCGTGGAGGCCGATGTGCGCTTCCACGATCGCGCCGGACATCTGACGGTCGTGCCCATTGCGCGATCAATGTAGTGCGGAAAAGCCTGTGAACGAATCGCGCTCTCGTGGCGTCCGGCTTCAGCCGGACTCAGAAGATCCGCCTCGGGGCGGACACTACGGCGGTTTCTTCACAGGCTCGAAACCGAACACGACGCTCCGCCGGCGAATCGCCGTGACGATCGGGGGGTTCGGCGCGCTTGCGGTGGCCGCGTGTCTACTGGGGCCGCTCGTGGGCAGCACGCCCATCAGCCTGGCGAAGGCGTTCGACCGCCAAATACCGTTCGCCGACAACGTCGATGCGCAAATCTTTTTCGTTGCGCGTTTGCCACGCGTGCTGGCCGCCGCCCTCGTGGGGAGCGGCCTTGCCGTCGCCGGCGTGGTGTTTCAAGCGCTGCTCAGAAACCCGCTCGCCTCGCCTGACACGCTCGGCGTGTCCGCGGGAGCAGCGCTCGGCGCGATGCTCGCCATCACCTTTCACGCCGATTTCTCGCTGCTCGGCGTCTCGGCGGTGCCGCTCGCCAGCTTCGCGGGATCGATCGGCGCGCTCGCCATCGTGTACGGCTTGTCGACCGCCCGGCGCCGCGGGACGTCGACGATGGTGTTGTTGCTGGCGGGCGTGACGCTGACGGCGCTGCTCTCAGCGGTCGTGCGGTTCGTGCAGTACCTGGCCGACTTCACCGAAACGTTTCAGACGGTCCGCTGGCTGATGGGATCGCTCGACGTCGGCAGCTACGCGCCCATCGCGGTCGCTCTTGTGCCGATGGCGATCGCATTTGCCGGCTTCGCGACGCTGCCTCGGATTCTCGATCTCGTCAGCGTCGGCGACGAGTCGGCGGCGGCACGTGGCGTCGACGTGACGCGATCGGAGCGGATTGCGCTCGTCAGCGCGTCGCTCTCGACCGGCGCGGCCGTCTCGCTCGGTGGGCCGGTCGCCTTCGTCGGCATCATCGTGCCGCACCTGGTGCGGCTGATGGTCGGCGCCGATCACCGGCTCGTGCTGCCGGCGTCGGCGCTCTTCGGCGCGGCGTTCCTCATCGGCTGCGATCTCGTCGCGCGCACCGCGTTCGCGCCCATCGAGCTGCCGGTCGGGATTGTCACGGCCATCGTCGGAGGACCGTTTTTTCTATGGCTGCTGTTTCGGAGGGCGTGATGCGTATCCGACCGCTCGTCGTCGCGCTCATATTCTCTTGTAGCGTATTCTCTCGTAGCGC
>JAHFUJ010000334.1 GCA_023265105.1 Acidobacteriota bacterium | reverse complement strand
CGAATTACAGACGATGGCGCCTGGAGTGCGTGGTTCGGGCATCTCGTGCCGGCGAACTCGACGATCCTCACGGGCAAGCTCATTCCCCATGCGGATCCCGAGGATCCCAATCCGACTCCGGATGCCTACAAGCACGTCGCGCCGTCGTTCCCGACCGAAGCGGTCGACGCTCGTCTGGCGTCGCGCGTCGGCGCAATCGGTCCGACACCAGGAGGGTCGAGCGGAAACTACGCGCTCGAATACTACAAGCAACTCGTTCCGAACGCCGAGGTCACGCTGCCCGGATCGACGTGCAGGACATGCGAGCCGACCGAAATCTCGCCGGCCAACACGTGGACGCCGATGAATCTGGCGCTCCTCGTCGAGCGTCTCGGCGGCGCGATCCTCGTGACGCACTCGCAGTCGGGCATCATGGGGCACCACATGGCGCGCGTCCTCAAGGAACGAGGGCATCTCGATTTGCTGAAGGGTCTGATCACGCTGGAAGGATCCTGCTCGCTGCCAAACAGCGGGTTGACGGCCGCCGACTTCGACAGCATCCCGTACCTCGCGGTTAAAGGCGACTACACGGCGACCAGCATGGTGTGCCAAGAGACGGTGAACGCCATCAACGCGCGCCGCGCCGAAAAGCTCGGCACGGCGAAGGCCGAGTATTTCAAGCTGGACGAGATGGGCATTCTCGGCGTGACCCACATGATGATGCTCGACAAAAAGAACCTCGAGATCGCGGATATCCTTTACAACTGGATCGGGCGCAACGTGCGCGGCGGGCCGCGTCAACGACTTTGAGACAACCGGGTCCCGCATTTAATGAAGCGACGCCACGCTGCTCGCGATCACAGTCGATCGATTCTCCTCGATGATGTTGAGCCGCTCGATCACCCCATGCTGCGGGTCGTCCGGGGTGACGATCGTCGTTCCTGGGGCATCCTGGCGAGCCGTTTTCGTCGGCGCGTTGATCCAGACCGCCTCTGGAAGGGTTTCAGGGCGCGGGGGACCTTGGACGAAGCGCTCGGGATGCGCGGCGTACGCGGCCAGGCGCGTCCGATACCGGACCTCCAGCATCGCGGCCGCGCGCCCGTAGTGCACGTCGGCCGGCGTTAGATACTGCAGGCCACTGTGATGATGCGTGTCGTTGTACCACCCGAACAGCGTCTGGCAGATCGCGCGCGCATCTTGGATCGATCCGAAGCGGTCCGGAAACTCCGGCCGATATTTGAACGTCCGGAATTGGGCTTCGGAAAATGGATTGTCGTTGCTCACGCGTGGCCGGGAGTGGCTGGCGGCAATCCCGAGGTCGGTGAACAGTTCGGCGACGAGCTTGCTCCGCATCGGCGCGCCGCGGTCGGCGTGAATCGTCAGCTGGTGCGGCGTGATGCCTTGCTTCTGAGCGGTCGCCCCGATCAGGCGCTCCGCGAGCTGCGCGCTCTCGTGGGCCGCGACCATCCAGCCGACCACGTAACGGCTGAAGAGATCCAGGATCACGTAGAGCGAGAAGTAGAGATAGGCCACCGGCCCTTTCAGTTTCGTGATGTCCCACGACCAGATCTGATTGGGCGCCGTGGCCACGAGCTCGGGCTTCACGTACGCGGGATGTCGCGCCTGATCGCGGCGCTCCCGCACTTCACCGGCCTCCGCCAGAAGGCGATACATCGTCCGCGGCGAGCAGAGATAGGTCTGCTCCTCGAGCAGCGTGGCGTGGACTTCGGCGGGCGACTGGTCGACGAAGCGCTCGCTGTGCAGCACGTCCAGGACCGCCCGCCGTTCGCCGGGGTCCAGCGCGCGCGGCGAGGCGACCCGCGCCCGATGGGGACGCGGCGGCTCTGCGGGACGCCGGCGCCGATAGAACGAGGCCCGCGCCAGGCCGACGCTCGCACACAGCGCCGACGTCGCGCCCGTGGTCGTCACCGTTGTGACCGCCGTCATCAGTCGGTCTCGTCGTTGTCGAGCGGTTTCAGGGGGATCCCCAGGATCTCGGCAACTTTTTTTTGGAGTGCGATGATCGTCTCCGCTCGTTGGAGCTTGCGCTGCAGCCGACGGTTCTCCGCTTCAAGCTGTTTCAGGCGAGGATCGACCGGACGCGGCTTCGGCCCGCGACGGCGTCCCCGCATCTCGCGCAACGCGCCGTGGTCCCGCTGCCGACGCCAATTCGTCAGCAGCGACGAGTACAGCCCTTCTCGACGTAACAGCGCACCCAACTCCCCGGGCTTCTTACAGGCGTCGGCTTGCTTCAGAATGCGCAGCCGATACTCCGCACTGAACCGCCGCCGCTCCGGCTTCGCCCGCACTTCGGGGTCGGGTGGGGCCGCGCGCTCGATGGCGGGAGACCCTCCGCTACGGGCCGCCTCGCTTCGCTCGTCGCCCCTTCGCTCCGGCTCTCCCGCCATCGACTGGTCTGCCAGCATCGAACGGATCGTCGTCATCAACGTCCTGACACCTCCCCACCCCTACACTGATCTCCCGAGGAAGGTTGTCTCACAGATTATTGGCGCGGGGGGCGACGTCGGGCGCAGACACGGTCATGGCGCACGCATCCGGTGAGGAGCGAGGACGCCCACACGGATCAAGATTCCCGTTCGACACTGTGGACAGCGCATCGGCGACGGATCAGCGGCGGCCGGTGGCGGCGTGGGTGTGTTGGGCGCCGGCTCGGTAGGAGCCGGTGACGAGACGGTCAGGAGCGCCCGCGCCTGATCGAGGTGGCGACGGCAGGTCGGACTCCAGATCCCGTAGTAGCGGACCTTGGTACACCCGCGCGGCAGCACATGCTGAAGGAAGCGCTGGAGAAATGCCACGCCTGACAGGGTGACTCGGCGAACGTGCTGGGTCCGATTGTCCCGATAGCGGAAGGTGACCTGGCCGTCCTGAATGCGTTCCAGCCTGCTATTGGCGATGGCGACGCGGAAGATGTAGCGGCCCAGATAGTCGAGGACCTTCTGGCCGCGCCCCGCATGCTGGCAGTGAACGACCCAGGGCGTCGTCCAGATCTCGCGGGGCACCTGGTCGAGTAAGCCGGCGTGGTTGAGGGCGGCACAGATCTTCGCCCGGAAGATTTGCGACAGGGCGCGGACCGGGACGAGATAGCTCCCGTACTTCGGGGCAACCCACGCGGTGCCATCGGCGGAGAGTCCCCCGGCGGTGACGAGCAGATGGACGTGGGGATGATAGAGCAGGGCGCGCGTCCAGGTATGAAGGACCGCGAGACAGCCGAGCCGTCCCCCCACATACCGAGGATCGCGTGCGAGTGTGAGGAGGGCCACTGCGGCGCTCTTCATCAGCAGCCCGTACACGGTCTTCTGATGGGATCGCGCGAGGGGCCGCAGCTGCTCCGGCAGGGTGAAGGTGACCAAATAGTAGGCACACGGCAGCAGGCGGGTGCGCTGCGCCTTCAGCCAGCGATCGGTCTGGTCGCGATGACACTTCGGACAATGGCGGTTGCGGCAGGAGTGAAACGCGTACACCTCCCTGCCGCAGTGATCGCACTGATGAACGTGGCCTCCCAAGGCGGCCGTCCGACAGGCTTCGAGATCGCGCAGGACCCGACGGTGACTGGGCAGGATGCGATCAGCGAAGCGCGCCAGATACGCCGCCCCGTGGAGGCGAACGATCTCCGCCACCTCCAGCATGACGCCCTCTGCGATCGCTCAGAGGTCTTGCATCAGCTGGGTCAGCGGATCGGTCAGCGCCGCTCGAATTTCGCACGTGAGATGCGTGTAGATCTGGGTCGTCCGCGCGCTCCGATGGCCGAGGGCGTCTTGGATGATCCGCAGATTGATGCCGGCTTCCAGTAAGTGCGTCGCGTACGAATGTCTGAGCGTGTGCACATGCGCGCGTTTCGCGATCCCACTCCGACGGACGGCGCGGTGGAACGCACTCTGGAGACTACTGCGCGTGACGGGACCGCCGTCGTGCGCCAGGCTATGCGCCAAACCGCGACGGGTCGGTGCGGGAAACATCCACTCGCGCGAACGATGCGTCTGCCAATACGCGCGCAGCCCCGGCAGGATGGGAGCGGGCAGCGGGACGTAGCGGTCCTGCTTGCCTTTGCCGTGGATGTGCACCACCATCCGCGCACTGTCGACATCGGCGACCTGCAGGCGCGCCCCCTCGAGTAACCGGAGCCCGCAGGCATAGATCGTCGTCAGACACACGCGGTAGACCGGAATCCGCACCGCCGCGAGCACACGGCGCACCTCGTCCCGACTCAATACCACGGGCAGCTTGTGCTCGCGGGCCGGACGCACGAACCGGAGGGTCGTCCACTCGCGGCGGAGCGTCTGCTCGAAGAAGAACCGGATCCCGCACAAAGCAATCGTCGCCGTCGCGCGGGCGACCTTCTTCTCATTGGCCAGGTACAGGAAGTACTGGCGCAGGTCCTCCTCGGTCAGCCGGTCGGGACTTCGGTGATAGTGCTCCGCGAGCTGGCGCACGGCCGCGACGTAGCAGCCTTGGGTCCTTGCGGAGAACCCCCGCAGTTGCATATCCTCCAGCATCCGTTGACGTAGTGGGGTCATGACGATCTCCTTTTCCAGGGAGGGGTCCAGCCTCCCTGGAGAGGGATCGTCCGTCAGCTCTTGTCGTGATGGCTCGAGAAGAGTGCGCGCGGACTTTCTCTATCCGCCGCAGGCGGATTTAGTCCAACACGCGATGGAGCCGACGCGCCATGGAACTGCGCGGCGCGCGGCTCATCGCTGACGTTGGGCCGACGAAACCAGTACTGGCGTCTGATACCCAAGGCAAGATATACTTGATGTCGCGACTGGTTGAGTTGCCTTCTTCGCGACTCGAACGAAAGGCCAGTTGCCTTCTTTCCGCGGCTCGCCCCTTCGGGCGGGCCGTTGTCGTTTTGGCCGCCTGCCGCAGATGATGACTTCATGTATCTCCTATACCTCGACGAATCGGGGAACGAGAACGA
>JAHFUJ010000053.1:17756-20730 GCA_023265105.1 Acidobacteriota bacterium | reverse complement strand
TCGACCGTGATGTCGTTGCGGCTTACCGCGCGACTGGACGTGGCTGGCAAACGCGAGCAAACGATGTGCTGCGCGCCCACGTGAAGAAGAGCGGCCTAGTGACGCGTGCCGGTGGCTCTCGTCGGAAAAACCCGTCGCCTGCGAGTCCCAGGCGGCGTCGAGCCGCTTCACGCTGAAGGAAGCGGCCTCAGCCCGCGTCTCACATTCCCATCGTCGAAACACGGCGTTTCTTGACCCGCCCGAACGCGCATAGTACCGTTGCGTGGTTTCCAAACCGCCGGTCGTTGAGGTTAACCATATGCGCAATGTTCCAGTCCGCGTCATCGTCGGCGCCGCAGTCGTCTCGGCGGCGATCGCTTGCGTGACGGCAAGCTCTTTCGCGCTTGTGGACAGTGAATGGAAGCTGGCGGTCGAGCCGCTGCCGTCCCCCGCGAGCGCGAGCAGTGAAGAGCCGCAACTGACCGTCCAGGGCGAGCGAGCGATCCTGAGTTGGATCGAGCGCGCCGGAGAGCGTACGTCGCTGAAATTCGCGGAGCGCACCGCGTCTGGATGGTCCGACGCGCGGACGGTTGTGTCAGGTGCCAACCTGTTCGTCAACTTTGCGGACGTGCCGTCGGTGCGCGCGCTTGTGGACGGCACGCTGGCAGCCCATTGGCTACAGGAGGGCGGCGGGAATCCGGACGCCTACAATCTCCGCCTGGCGTGGTCGAAGGACGGCGGCCGCACGTGGTCGCCGCCGACGAGCCCGCACCACGACGGGACCGAGACCGAACACGGCTTCGCCTCGCTCTTCCAGGCGCCAGGTGCCGGACTGGGCGTCGTGTGGCTCGACGGCCGCGCGACGAATCCGGAAGCGCCCGAAGGCTCACCTGAGGCAGGCAACATGGGGCTGCGCGCCGCGGTGTACGGACCGGACGGCAAACAGCGGAGCGAAACGCTGATCGCTCCGCGCGTCTGCGAATGTTGCTCGACCGCCACGGCGCTGACGTCTGAAGGTGTGATCGTCGCGTTCCGAAATCGGAGCGACAAGGAGATTCGCGACATCTACGTCTCGCGTCTTGCGGAGGGTCGCTGGAGCGCGCCCGCGCCTGTGCACGCCGACGGCTGGCAGATCAAAGCCTGTCCAATCAACGGGCCGGCGCTGAGCGCCCGCGCTCGCGACGTCGCCGTCGCTTGGTTTACCGTTCAGCAAGGCCAGGGCCGCGCATTTGCGGCGTTTTCTCGCGACGCCGGGCGCACGTTCGGATCGCCCGTTCGTGTGGACGATGCGGGGTCGCTTGGGCGCGTGGGCATCGAGCTTCTAAGAGACGGATCGGCAGCCGTGTCGTGGGTCGAATTCGCGAATCAGCGGTCGCAGTTCAGGGTGCGCCGCGTCGAGCAAAGCGGCGCCCGCTCCACCGCCCTGACCGTCGCCGGAGTCGAGGGAAGCCGGTCGAGCGGTTTTCCGCGGCTCGTCCAGCATGGAGACGAGCTTCTGCTTGCGTGGGCCGAAAGCGACAAGGGCGCATCACGCGTTCGAACCGCGCGCGCATCGCTCGCGCCGGCGTCTCCTGCCAAAGGGAAGTGACCGAAGACCCGATGGAACAGGCCACCGCCGCCCCTCTTAAAAAGACGCCGCTCCACGCCCGTCACCGCGCCTCGGGGGCCAAGATGGTTCCCTTCGGCGGTTGGGACATGCCGGTCGAGTACTCCGGCATCGTCGCCGAGCACATGGCCGTTCGCACGCGCGCCGGACTCTTCGATGTCAGCCACATGGGCGAGATCGAGGTCGCCGGCAAGGATGCGCTCGCCGCCGTCCAGCGGATCTCGTCCAACGACGCCTCGAAACTGCAGGCAGGGCAGGCGCAGTACTCGGCGCTGACGACGCCGCAAGGCACGTTCGTCGACGACCTCCTCGTCTACCGCCTCGGGCCCCAGCACTTCCTTCTCGTCGTCAATGCCGGGAACATCGACAAAGATTATGCGTGGATCGCCGAGCACATCACGCCCGCCGGCGATGCGGTCGCCGTCAACGCCAGCTCGCGCTACGCCTTGCTCGCGGTTCAAGGTCCCGAAGCGCTCGGTGTCGTGCAGCCGCTCACCGGCGTCGATCTCCGCGCGATGAAGTACTACTGGTTCGCGCACGGCGAAGTGGCGAGCGTCCGCGCGACCATCTCGCGAACCGGTTACACGGGCGAAGACGGCTTCGAGATTTTCGTCCCACCGCAGTCGGCCGATCGTGTCTGGCAGGCGATCCTCGACGCGGGCCGCCCGGTCGATTTGATTCCCGCCGGCCTCGGCGCGCGCGACACGCTGCGCCTCGAGGCCGCGATGCGGCTCTACGGCAACGACATCGACGAGACGACGACGGTGCTCGAAGCGGACCTTGGCTGGATTGTCGGTTGGACGAAGGACGACTTCATCGGCGCCGACGCCCTGCGCCGCCAGAAGGCCGCGGGCGTCCGGCGCAAGATCGCCGGCTTCGAGATGATGGATCGCGGCATCGCGCGCCACGGCTACGACGTTTACGTCGGCGACGCCGTCGCCGGCACGGTCACCAGTGGCACGCAGACGCCTTTCGTCAAGAAAGCCATCGGCATGGCCTATTTGCCCGTCGAGTGCACGGCGCCCGGCACCGAGTTCGACATCGACATCCGCGGCCGCCGCACCCGCGCGCGCGTCGTGCCGATGCCGTTCTACAGGCGCCCGCGGCCCGAGCGAGCGCGACAGCCTTGAGCCCGCTTCGAGCACGAACGTGCGAGACGCGAGTGAGCGGGGGTGGGGCCCCGCGAACAGTAAGAAATGCGCGAGTGAGAGCGAGTGGCAGCCTTGAGCCGACTGCGCCGGGGGTGGGGCCCCGGCGCCGTGAAAGAAGTGGGGCCCCGCGAGCATAGGAAAATGCAAACCGAGGCCGGGTCTTAGTAGACCCGGCGTGTAGGAGCGACGTGCATGGCTTCGTATCCCGCTGGCTTCAAGTACACGAAAGACCACGAGT
>JAHFUJ010000053.1:0-17656 GCA_023265105.1 Acidobacteriota bacterium | reverse complement strand
GTGGGGCCCCGCGAGCATAGGAAAATGCAAACCGAGGCCGGGTCTTAGTAGACCCGGCGTGTAGGAGCGACGTGCATGGCTTCGTATCCCGCTGGCTTCAAGTACACGAAAGACCACGAGTGGATCGAGATTTCGGGCGGCCGGGGAAAGATCGGCATCACCGACTACGCCCAGCAGCAGCTCGGCGACGTCGTGTACATCGACCTGCCCGAAGTCGGCGCCACGCTGAAAGCGGGGCAGTCGTTCGGCACCATCGAGTCGGTCAAGGCCGTGTCGGAGCTGTACTCGCCGGTGTCGGGCGAAGTGCTGGAAGTGAACACCGGCCTCAAGGACAAGCCCGAGGCCGTCAACGTGGATCCGCACGCGAGCTGGATGATCGTCCTGAAGTTGACCGATTCCGGACAAACGAGCGCGCTGCTCGACGCCACCCAGTACGCCGACCTGGTAAGTAGCGCGGGTCTTTAGACCTGCCGTAGATTAGCGCAGGTCTTTAGACTTGCCGTAAATTGAGGCAGCTCTACTCGTAGCGCAGGTCTTTAGACCTGCCAAGCCACTGATGCTCCTAGACCCTGAACAGTTTCAATCCCGCCACATCGGTCCCGACCCTGCCGAGCGCGACGCGATGTTGAGGGTCGTCGGCGCGTCCTCAATCGATGCGCTGATGGACGAAGCGATCCCGGCGCGCATTCGCTTGAAGGAGCCGCTCGACTTGCCCGACGGCCAAAGCGAGCACCAGTTCCTGAGCGATCTCCGTCGCGTCGCCGCGTGCAATCAGGTGTTCACGTCGCACATCGGCCTGGGTTACTACGATTGCATCACGCCGAGCGTCATTTTGAGGAACGTGCTCGAGAACCCCGGCTGGTACACGCCGTACACGCCGTATCAAGCCGAGATCGCGCAGGGGAGGCTGGAAGGACTCCTCAATTTCCAGACGATGGTCCGGGACCTGACGGGGATGGAAATCGCCAACGCGTCGCTGCTGGACGAAGCCACCGCGGCGGCGGAGGCGATGACGATGATGCATCGCGTACAGGCCAAGCGAATCGACGGCGTCAACGGGCCCGCGCGGTGCTTCGTCGCCGATTCGTGCTTTCCGCAGACAATCGAAGTACTGCGCGCGCGGGCCGAGCCACTCGGAATCGAGCTCGGCGTCGGAGACTTCCGAAGCGCCACATTGGGCCCCGGCGTGTTCGGCGCCCTCGTGCAGTCGCCTGACGAAGCCGGAGCGGTCCACGATCTCCGCGAGTTCATCGCGCGCGCCAAAGCCGAGGGCGTGCTCGTCGCTGTCGCGACCGACTTGCTCAGCCTCACGCTGCTGACGCCGCCGGGCGAGCTGGGTGCCGACGTCGTGTTCGGGAACTCGCAGCGCTTCGGCGTGCCCATGGGGTACGGCGGCCCGCACGCCGCGTTTTTTGCGACGCTCGAGAAACACGTGCGCCAGGCGCCGGGCCGCATCATCGGCGTGTCGGTCGATGCGCATGGAAATTCTGCATACCGCATGGCGCTCCAGACCCGCGAGCAGCACATCCGCCGCGAGAAGGCGACGTCGAACATCTGCACGGCGCAGGCGCTGCTGGCCAACATCGCCGGCTTCTACGCCGTATATCACGGACCAAAGGGACTCACGGCGATCGCACGTCGCGTGCATGCCTACGCAAAACTGCTCGAGCGCGAGCTGGCGAAGCTGGGCGTTCGCCAGACGAACGACGCCTTCTTCGATACACCGCGATTCGAAGTGCCGGGCGGAAAGCCGGCCGCCGAACGGATTCGGCAGGCGGCGCTCGCCTCGCGCATCAACTTCAGGTATCGCGACGCCGGCACCATCAACGTCGCTCTGGACGAAACGACCGACACGGACGACGTCGCTGCCATCGTCACGGCGTTTGCGGCGGGAACCGGCGCGGCCGTTGCCCCGACGATCGATCGGTCGGCCGACGGCCTGGCCGTCGACTATCCGCGTGGCCTCGCGCGGACATCGCCGTTCCTCGCGCATCAGGTGTTCAACACGCATCACTCGGAAACGCAAATGATGCGGTACATCCGCCGCCTGGAGAGGAAAGACGTCGGCCTCGACACGTCCATGATTCCGCTCGGCTCCTGCACGATGAAGCTGAACGCGGCGTCCGAGATGCTGCCGATCACGTGGCCCGAGTTCTCGGGGCTGCATCCGTTCGCGCCGGTCGAGCAGGCAGCCGGCTACCAGCAGATCTTCCGCGAGCTCGAGGCCGCGCTGTGCACGATCAGCGGCTTCGCGGCGGTCTCGCTGCAGCCCAACTCGGGGGCGCAAGGCGAGTTCGCCGGCCTGGTGGTCATTCGCGCGTATCACCGCGATCGCGGCCAGGCGGCCCGCGACGTCGTGTTGATTCCCGCGTCGGCGCACGGCACCAACCCCGCCAGCGCCGTCATGGCCGGGATGCGCGTCGAAGTGGTGGCGAGCACGCGCGAAGGCAATATCGATGTGGACGATCTCCGCGCGAAGGCGGCGGAGCACAAGGATAGGCTCGCCGCGCTGATGGTCACCTATCCGTCTACCCACGGCGTCTTCGAAGAAAGCATTCAGGACATCTGTGCCATCGTGCATCAGCACGGCGGGCAGGTGTACATGGACGGCGCGAACATGAACGCGCAGGTCGGGCTGACGAGCCCGGCGGCCGTCGGCGCCGATGTCTGCCATCTAAATCTTCACAAGACGTTCAGCATCCCGCACGGCGGCGGGGGACCCGGGATGGGTCCCATCGGCGTCGCGCCGCACCTGGCGCCGTACCTGCCGGGGCATCCGCTCGTGAAGACCGGCGGCACTCGGGCGATCCATGCCCTTTCGGCGGCGCCGTGGAGCAGCGCGAGCATCCTGCTCATCTCGTACGCCTACATCAAGATGCTCGGCGGCAACGGGATGAGCGACGCGACCCGTTACGCGATTCTGAACGCCAATTACATCAAGTCGCGCCTCGAGCCGCATTTTCCAGTGCTCTACACCCGCCCGAACGGCCGCGTGGCGCACGAGATGATCTTCGACCTCCGGCCGCTCAAGCAGGCGAGCGGCCCTGGAGGCCCTGGAAGTATTGACGAGACCGACGTCGCCAAGCGCCTGATGGATTTCGGCTTCCACGCGCCGACCGTGTCATTCCCGGTCGCCGGGACGCTCATGATCGAGCCGACCGAGAGCGAGCCGAAAGAGGAGCTGGACAGGTTCTGCGAGGCGATGATCGCGATCCGTGCCGAGATTCAGGCGGTCATCGACGGGAGGGCCGATCCGAAAGACAACGTGTTGAAAAACGCGCCGCACACGGCGGCCGCCGTGTCGGCCGACGAGTGGCGGCACGCCTACTCGCGCCAGCAGGCCGCGTTTCCGCTGCCGTTCGTCCGCGCGAACAAGTTCTGGCCGAGCGTCGGGCGGATCGACAACCCGTACGGCGACCGGAACCTCATGTGCTCGTGCCCACCTCTGGCCGCCTACGCGACGAGCGCACGCGGCATCACCGCCCCACCTGAGCCAGGGCCGGCAGTGGTTCCGCCCGGTAGAGCGCGCGCACGTTCTGGATGACGGAGACCATCAGCGTGATCGTGATGCCGGCGATGGCGACCAGTCCTCCGACATCGAACAGACGGTAGCTCTGGCCGAGGATTGCCACGGTTGGATCGAACAGCAGCGCGAGCGTGCCGATCGCCAGCGCGAGTCGAAGCTCGGTCGGGCCACACCCCCAGAATGACAGTCTGAAGACGGTCAAGCAGTACGTGGCCAGATAGATCTCGATCGAGAGCATGAAGTACGCGACGAGCAGACCCATCGCGACGAGCGGGCTCATGTAGCCCGACAACCCGAGCCCGCCAAGAACGAACACGACGCCGAAACAATCGACCACGTGGTCGACATAGAAGCCGTAGCGCGGTCGCTGCTGCCCTCGCACCCTCGCGAGCGTGCCGTCCAGGCTGTCGCCAAACCAGTTCACGGCCAGCCAGACGACCGCCGAGAGCAGGGCCAGGTGGTGGCCGCGCGCCACGTAGTACGACACGCCCGTCATCAGCATGGCGACCAGGGCGAGCAGGGTCAGATGATCCGAGGTCATCCACCGCGGAAGCCTGGCCGCGAGCCACAGAAGGCAGCGCCGCTCCAGCGACGCCGACACACCGGTCATCACCCGCCGCGCCTCAGCGAACTCGTTGACGCTCATGTCAGATCCTCCCTTCTGGCGTTGTGGCCCGATGTCCCTAGATGCGAAATCGGGTCGCATTTCGGCTCGAGGATCCCTTTCGAGCCGGCCGCGTCGGCGCGCGCGAAAGAAAAAGGGCTGCCGCGGCGAGTCAAGAATTACGGTTTTGACGAATTGATTACAGTTTTGATCTAAAATTGACGCCCGGGGTCGATTTCTGTAAGCTGGTTTGCCTTTTTCCTAACGGAAAATTCTTGGAAAGGGGGAGCGTGTGGGGCTCGCTGCTCCTGGCCGGCACCCAGTTGGGCTGCTACAAAATCCTGGCGCAAGCGCGCGCGGACGGCACGAAGTGTATCAGTTGCGATACATAGCTCGCGCGCGAAGCCGCGATCAAGGTCCCCCGCGAGACGATGGTCGCTTCTCAGTCACCTAACCCAAAAGTTCTGCGATGGCGGACATTTTCATCAGCTACGCGAGTGAGGATCAGCCAAAGGCTCGAACGTTGGCGGAGGCCCTCGAGGCGCGCGGCTGGTCCGTGTGGTGGGATCGAAAGATACCTCTGGGCAAATCGTTCGATGCAGTGATCGAAAAAGCCCTCGGTGAAGCCAAGTGCGTGCTCGTCCTTTGGTCGGCTGCCTCGGTTGCCAAAGAAAAAGAATGGGTTCGTAACGAAGCGTCTGAAGGGAAACGGCGAAACATTTTGGTTCCCGCATTTATCGAAACTGTCGATGCGCCGCTGGCTTTTAGGTTGTTGAACGGTGCTAACCTGAGCCGGTGGCAGGCCGGCACGCCGCATGCTGAATTCGACAAGTTGATTGAACGAGTGACCGAACTGATCTCCGTGGAACCATGGTCGTTGCCGATTCCGCCGAGACCGAAGTGGTACCACATCGGTCTTTTTCGGCTCGAGATCAGGTGGCTCGTGTCGGCCGGAATCGGGGTGGTCGTTCTCCTCGGTCCGGTGTATTTTGCGACGACTTTGGGCCGCGGCGCGGCGCGGTTCGAGCCGCCGGCCCGCCCGCCTGCAGCGACCCCGCCTGCAACGACTCCGCCTGCTCCGAGCCCGCCTGTTCCGAAACCGGAACCGCCACGGCCGCGGCCGGAGCCTAACCCCCCCGCGCGGGCCGCATTAGCGAGCACGATTGCGGTATCGGTGACCGGTCCGTACCCGTTTCAGGTGTTCGACGGTGCCAAGGTCATTTCCGACTTCAGCGACTCGCACGAGCTGAACGTGACGGTCGACAAAATGCTGCGGCTGGTCGCGCCCGATTACCTGCTGAGCCAGTCAGTCCGGGTCCAAGGGACGCCAGGCAAGCGGCTCGATATAGAGGCGTACGCGCTCGGCAGTCTGAACGTGCTGACGTCCTTGCCCTTCGAAACCTGTTCGGTGCGAATCAACGACCGCGATCTGGGTTACCCGCCAATCAGCAATAAGGCGGTCGCGGCAGGCACGTATCGGATCGATCTGGTCTGTCCCAACGGTGAGACCCACGTCGGCAGAGGCGTGGTGCCGCCCGGTCAATCGGTAACTGTCCGAATCTTCTGACGAGCGTTCTTCCAATGACGCCGATGTGGCTCCGAATGGCCGTTCCGTGGGTGCTCTCGGTTGGCCTTGCGACGACAATCGGAGCGCAGTCGAACACCGAGGAATTCGCCCGGCGTCAGTACGAGAGTGGCGTGTCCTTCATGCAGAACCGCCGTTATGCCGAGGCGCTGAAGGACTTCCAGACCATCCTCGATTCGTTTCCAAAAAGTTCGGTCGCCGACAACGCGCTCCTGCAGGCCGCGCTCTACCACCTCGAAATGACGCACGACATCGCCGCCGCGAAAGCCGCGACGGACCGGCTGCTGAAAGAGTATCCCGAGACCGACTCGGCCCCAGCCGCCCACGTGGCGGACGGGCGCATCAGAATCGCCAGGGGCCACGCTCCCGCCGATGTGGACGCGGCTCTCGCGAGCTTCGAACGCGTGACGCGCCTCTTTCCGGGCGATGACGCCGTCCCGGAGGCCGAGTTTTACGCCGGCGACACGTTGCGGCTCGTCCGCCGCAACGATGAAGCGCTCGAGCGCTTTCGCCGTGTGGCGATGGAGTATCCGCGATCGATCTGGGCCGCCAGGGCGGCGCGCGACGCGAGCATCTGTTTGGTGCAGTCCAACAGCCCGCTGCGGGCGCTCGAAGAGCTCCAGCGTGTTCGCTCCCAGTTTCCAGGATCGCCGGAGGCGGCCGAGGCGCTGAACTACAACAGCATCATCTACCGCCTATACGTACGTCCCCCGGCGCAGCCGCCCTATTCGTTCGCGAATCGTTTCGTCGGCGGCGCGAGTGAGAAGTTCCAAGACGTCTTCGGCATCGCGATCGACGACAGTGGCCGGGTGCTGCTTGGACACAAGCAGGGCGTCGCCGTCTTCGACGCCAAGGCGACCCTCGTCAAGAGCGTCAGGGCCGATGAAGCGACGGCGCTGTTCCTCGACGAGCGCGGCCGCCTGATGTTCGCGCGCCGGGACGCTCTCATGACCGAAACAGCCGAGTCGACGACGATCACGGCCCCGGCTCCTGACGGAAAGATTCGCCAGGTCGAGGAGATTCCCGCGGTTGTCGCGATGTCGGACGGCGACCGGCTCATTGCCGATCGCAAGGGCAAATCGGTGATTCGCGTGTCGACCGCGGGCAAGTATCTCGGTAATTTCCTCGCGGTCAACACGGAGCGTCTGGCACGGAATCGACTGAACGACGTCGCGGCGATCGACCGGGAGACGAAGGGGATCGTCGTCGCCGACCGCGACGGCAGGCTCCTGACCCGGATTCTCGTGAAGGGGCCCGGCTACGAGTTCGACAACCCCATCGATCTGGCCTTCGATCGGTTCGGTCACTTGTACGTGCTCGATCGCGGCAAGGCGTCGATTTTCGTGTTCGGCCCGAAGTACCGTCTGATCACGACGATTGTGTTCCCTGAAAAAGATGCCGGAGCGTTCAGGAAAGCGCAGGCGTTCGCGCTGGATCCGGCGGGGCGTCTGTACATCTTCGACGACCGCGTGCAGCGCATTCAGGTCTACCAATGACGCACCTTGGTTCGAAGTTATCGACCGTGGCCGTGATGCTCGCGTCCTTGGCCTGGCCCTCCGCCGGGCAGGCGCAGGGTGCGCAGGACACGGATACGAAGGTGCTGATCTCGGAAGCTCGTGGGTACCTCGCGTCGCTGGACTTCGGCAAGGTCGTCGACGCGCTCGATCGCGCGATTGCCATCATCGAGACTCGGCCGCCGCAGGATCCGTCGCGCAAGGACCTCGTCAGCGCGTACGAAATGCGGGCCCGCTCCCGGTTCGCCCTTGGCAACCAGACCGGCGCCCTTAGCGACTTCGTTTCGCTGCTCAAAACTAATCCGAGCTATATGCTCACCGAACAGGTTTCACCGCGCGTCGTCGCGCTGTTCAACGACGCACTGGCGACCACCGTCACGACGTTCAGGCTGTCGGTGACACCCGACACGGCGGAAGTGCGGCTCGATGGTGTCCCTGTCGCGGTGGGCGAAAACCTCAAGGTGGTCGTGGGCGAGCACGTCGTGGCGGCCAAGCAGCGCGGATATCGCGAAACGACCGAAACCGTGCCGGTCCCGGCCGGACCAGCGGTTGAGCTGAGCCTCACGCTCGAGCGGGTGTCGGCGGTGCTCAGCATCATGACTTCCCCTTCCAATGTCGATGTCATCATCGACGGGATCTCGCACGGCAAGACAGCGGCCGGGCCGCCACCGGCGAGGAACGCAGAAGTGGCCGCGCGCGCCGGCGTTCCCACCTCGGAGGTGTCGTCGCTCCCGCTCGTCGTCGATCTCCCCGTGGGGCCGCACCTCGTCGAATTTAGACGCGATTGTTACGTCGGCGCCCAGCGGCGCGTGGCGATCGACAGAGCCGCCGACTTCGCGATTGACCTGGTCAAGCTCGATCGCGCGGTCGCCAGTCTCTCAGTGCGCGCGAATCAGCCGGGCGCCCAGGTGTTGGTCGACGGACAGCTGCGCGGCGTGACGCCGTTGACCGTATCGGACCTCTGCGAGGGTGAGCACTCCGTGGAGCTGCGATCGGCGGTTGGCCGCTACTTCAGGCGCATTCAGACCCACACCGGCGACAAAATCGACGTGGCAGGCACAATCAAACCCGGGTTTGCGCTCGTGGCGACGGCCGGGGTGGCGGCGATCAACACGGATCTGCGGGTGGTTGTCGAACGGGTGTTCGAGCCTGCGCAGAACGTCACGATTTTCGCGCCTCCGTCCGACCGGGTGGATCAAGCGGTCAAGGCACAGCAACTGCCGACAGGATGGCTCGCCTTCGATGGCCGGCGGCGGCCGATTGGCGTGTCGGCCGAGATTAGCGCGCCGATTCGTCAGGACCTCTCGAACAGGCTCGCGAGAGCCTTCGACGCGCAGGGCATTGCGTCGGTGACCGTTCCTTCGAACCTCGACAAAAACCGGGTCGTGGTCTCGCTGCTCGGTGCAGGCAGCGGTCAGCCGGACGTGCTGGAAGTCAGCCTCGACAATCCGGAATCGATCCGCGCGGCGATTGCGAAGCTCGATCAAATGCCTTCCTTCTTCCGACCTTCAATCGGGTTGACGGCGATCGACGTTGCCGACCTGACCGGTGCGGTGGTCATTGCACTCGATGCCAACGGGCCCGCGGCCAGGGCAGGTGTTCAGCTGGGCGACGTGCTCCTGAAAGCCAACGAACAGGTCATCCCCGACGCGGTGGCGTTCACCACAGCGCTCGCAGGACACAAGGCGAACGACGATATGACGCTCGAATTGAAGGCGCGCACGGGGACCCTCAAGCGGGCCACTCTCAAAGTCTTGATGACGCCGCGGCTCATCGGCATGGCCGACCAGACCCTGCTCGCGAACAGCATCGTGGCCAACCTCCGGGCGCGCCTCGCCGCGCAGGTCGATCCACTCGAGGAGTCAGTGATCCGCCTGAACATCGCCGCGGCGCTGGCGCGCCTCGAGGCGTGGAGCGACGCGCGGGCCGAACTGCAGCGGGTGAAGCTGCCAGACGGTCCCGGAGTCGCGAACGGGACGGTGCTGTACTTGCTGGGCGTGTGCGCCGACAAGCTGGGCAATCGGAGCGAGGCCGAGGCCACGCTCAAGGCAGCCGCCGCGTCTGACAGTCTCCTGACCGAGGACGGGCCGCCGATCAAGGAGCTCGCCGAGGCGAAGCTCGCCGAGCTGCAGCGTCGTTCCAACCGGACTCAATGACACGACCTCAGCTTTTGAGTTCCAGGCCCCGAGCCTGAGTGAGCGTCTGGGCCTTCCGCCGGTACCGCTGAAGAAGCGCGCGGGCGACCGGTCCGGGCGTTCCAGCGCCAATCGGTCGGTTGTCGACCTGCACGATCGGCACGATCTCCCGCGTCGAGCTGGTCAAGAACGCTTCGTCCGCCTCGAACAGGTCGGCGTCTCTCAGTACCGCTTCTCGGACCGGGATGGCGGCCTCCGCGCCAATCTCGAAGAGGAACTCACGCGTAATCCCTGGCAGCAGCCCCGCGTCAACGGGCGGCGTCAGCGCGGCGCCGTTCTTCACGATAAACAGGTTCGACTGCGTGCACTCGGCCAGCTCGCCGCGATAGTTTCGCATCAGGCCTTCGAACGCGCCGCGCCGCGAGGCTTCCTGCATCGCCAGTGCGTTGTTCAGCAGGTTGTTCGACTTGATGAGCGGATTGACCGAGCCGGGGTGGTTGCGAACGATCTCGACCAGCGCGACCGTGACGCCGCGTTCGAACACGTCGGCCGGCGGGCTCACGTGCGGCTTGACGATCACGACGATCGATGGCGTCGGGCAGGCCGTCGGATCGTAGGACAGCTCGCCGACGCCGCGGGTCACCAGCAGGCGGATGTACGCTTCGCGCGACGGGCTGTCGCCGAGCCCCGCGGCTCGCACCGTTTCGAGGAATCGCGCGTTGATCTCCGTGTTGGTGAGCGGGACGGGCAACGCGAGCATGTCGGCCGACTTACGCAGCCGCCGCATGTGGCGATCGAACAGGAACGGCTGGCCGTTGTACGTGCGCAGCGTCTCGTAGACGCCCTCGCCGTAGAGGAACCCGTGGTCGAAGACCGAGACGGTCGCGTGCTCCTGATCGAACAGGCGGCCGTTGACGTTGACCGTTGCTGCCATTGTCTCCTTGGCGCCCACGCGCCGTGGCAAGCGTACCGCTTGTGCTATTCTGCGCGCAACACTTGGCCTTCGGCTCCAGCCTTCAGCTGACAGCTGTCAGCTCTCAGCCGCTGCGCTGAAGTGAAACCCAACAACTGATGGCCGAAAGCTGACAGCTGAAAGCTGACAGCTGATAGCTGAAAGCTTCTCCATGCGTGTCCTGAACTCCGCACAAATGCGCGAGGCCGATCGCCGCACGATCGAAGAGATCGGCATCCCGCCCCTCGTCCTGATGGAAAACGCCGGCCGCCAGGTGGTCGCCGCGATGGAGGCGATGCACAGCGACCTCGCCGATCGCCAGGTCGCCGTCCTCTGCGGGCGCGGCAACAACGGCGGCGACGGCTTCGTGGTCGCCCGCACGCTCCTGCAGCGCGGCGTCGATGTCTCGGTCTTTCTCATCGGCCGTGTCTCCGAGGTCCGCGGCGACGCGCGCACGAACCTCGAAATCCTCGGCCGCCTCGGGCTGACGGTCGTCGAGGTCGCCGACAGCCAGGCGTGGGAGCTGCATTTCTCGGAGGTGAGCGACTGCACGCTCATCGTCGACGCGATGTTCGGTACCGGCCTGAACGCGCCCATCAGCGGCTTCATCGAGAGCGTCATCACGGACGTCAACGCGTCCGGCATCCCCGTCGTGGCTGTCGATTTGCCGTCTGGACTGTCGGCCGATTCAGCCGACCTGATCGGCGTCTCGATCGAAGCCGGCCTGACCGTGACGATCGCGGCGCCAAAGCTGCCGCTCGTGCTGCCGCCCGCCGAAGGACGCGCCGGCGATATTGTGATCGCCGACATCGGTATTCCGCCCGAGGTCCTCGACGCGGTCGAGGGGCCACGCGTCGAGCTCCTGACGCGCGGCGGCATGCGCGAGCTCGTCAGCCCGCGCGCGCACGACAGTCACAAGGGCGACTACGGCCGCGTGCTCGTCGTCGCCGGGTCGCGCGGCAAGACGGGCGCCGCGCACCTGGCCGCGCTCGGCGCCCTCAGATCGGGCGCGGGACTCGTCACCATCGCGACGCCCGCGACGTGTGTGCCCATTGTGGCCGCGATGGCCCCGGAGTACATGACCGAGGCGCTCGACGAGACGGCCGAGGGCCTCGATCCGGACGGCGTCGAGCATGTCCTGGAGATCGCCCGCGACGTCATCGCCATCGGCCCGGGCCTCGGTCAGGCGCCGGCGACGCGGGAATTCGTCAGAAGGCTGGTCGATCGGGCGACCATGCCGCTCGTCATCGACGCGGATGGATTGAATGCGTTCGGCGACGAGCCCGACCGGCTCGCCGGACGCGAAGGACGCGAGGTGATCGTCACGCCGCATCCCGGCGAAATGGCGCGGTTGCTCGGGATGTCGATCGACGAAGTGCAGGCAAGCCGTCTCGAGATCGCCAGAAACTTCGCGGTCGCGCACCACGTGTATGTCGTGCTCAAAGGCCACCGGACGCTCGTCGCGACGCCCGATGAGAAGATCTTCATCAACCCGACCGGCAATCCTGGCATGGCGACGGGCGGCACCGGCGACGTGCTCACCGGCATGATCGCCGCGTGGCTTGCGCAGCTCCTGGACGCGGAAGCCGCCTGCACGCTGGCGGTGTTCCTGCACGGCATGGCAGGCGATTTGGCCGAGGCCGACGAAGGGGAAGTGGCGATGACGTCGATGGACGTCGCCGGCCATCTCGGCGATGCCGTCCTCGAGCTCACCGCGCGGCGCAGAGTTGTCGATCGCGAGGAGGGGTCCGGCTAAAGCCGGACGCCACGTACAGTAGCGCAGATGTCGTGGCCGCGTGGTCGAGGGCGAGCAGGGATCGGGATGACTGGGATTTTCAATTTGTTAATTGTCGATTGACGATTTATTTGTGGATTGAAAATCGGCCAATCAATTGGCAATTACCAGATCGACCATCGAAAATCGACTGAGTGACAACAACCCTCACCACACATTCCGAATCCGAAACCGCCGCCGCCGGGCGCGAGCTGGCCGCGACGCTCGCGCCGGAGACAGCCGTGCTGCTGTTCGGGGATCTGGGCGCGGGGAAGACCGCGTTCGTGCGCGGGCTGGCGGAAGGGCTCGGCGCGAATCCGTCAGACGTGAGCAGCCCGACGTTCACGCTGATTCAGGAATATCGCGGCGGCCGCCTGCCGCTGCTGCACGTCGATCTGTATCGATTGGACGATTCGCGCGAGATCGACGACCTCGGCCTCGAAGAACTGGGAAGCGGCGGGGTCGTCGCGATCGAATGGGCCGAGAAGCTGCCGCGTCCGATCCCCGGATCGGTCGCCGTTCGCATCGAACACGGCGATGGGGACACCCGTCGAATTACGGTAGAGCGCAACTAATGCAGAAATGCAAGAATGCAGGAATGCTGAGGAGTCCCGTACACTTGTGCATTCGTGCATCTTGCATTTTTACATTTATTCCGATCGGTAATTCGGCGCTTCTTTCGTAATGGCCACGTCGTGCACGTGGCTCTCGCGGACGCCGGCCGCCGTCACGCGAATCAGCTTTGCCTCGCGCTGAAGCTGCGCGACGTCGGCGCAGCCGCAATAGCCCATTCCTGCGCGCAAGCCGCCCACCAATTGGTGGATCATGGCGGCGACGCTGCCTTTGTGCGCAACGCGTCCCTCGATCCCTTCCGGCACCAGCTTCTCGTCGGCCAGCGGATCGCGCTCCAGATCGTACTCGTCCTGGAAGTACCGGTCGCGGCTGCCGCGCCGCATCGCGCCGATCGATCCCATCCCGCGATAGTCCTTGAAGCTGCGGCCCTGATAGAGCACGAGCTCGCCGGGGCTCTCGTCGGTGCCCGCAAGCAGGTTGCCGATCATCGTCGTGCTCGCGCCGACGGCGAGCGCCTTGGTGATGTCCCCCGAAAAACGGATCCCGCCGTCGGCAATCACGGGCACGTCGTGCGAGTCGGCGGCGCGCGCGCACTCCATGATGGCCGAAATCATCGGCACGCCGATGCCGGCGACCACCCGTGTGGTACAGATCGACCCGGCGCCGATCCCGACTTTCACGGCGTCGACGCCTTCCACGATCAGCGCCTCGGTGCCTTCGCCGGTCGCCACGTTCCCGGCCACCAGATCCACGTCGGGGAAGCGATGGCGGAGGCGCCGCACCATGTCGAGCACGCCCTGGGCATGACCGTGCGCCGTGTCGACGACCAGCACGTCGACGTGGGCGCCCACCAGCGCCTCGGCGCGCTCCATCGTGTCCTTCGCCGCGCCGATTGCCGCGCCGCACCGCAGGCGGCCGAGCGAATCCTTCGAGGCGTTGGGATACTTGACCGCCTTCTGGATGTCCTTGACCGTGATGAGCCCCTTCAGCCTGAACTCGCGATCGACGACGAGCAGCTTCTCGACCTTGTGCTGATGCAGAATTTCGCGGGCGGCGTCGAGTGTGGTGCCGACCGGCACCGTGATGAGGTGCTCGCGCGTCATCACGTCCGCAATCGGCCGGTCAACGTTGGTTTCGAACCGCAGATCGCGGTTCGTCAGGATGCCGGCGAGCCGCCCCTCTTTGCTGCCGTCCTCGGTGATCGGCACGCCGGAGATGCGGTACTTCTTCATCAGGTCGAGGGCCTCGTAGATCCTGTGCGTGGGCGAGAGCGTGATCGGGTTGACGATCATGCCGCTTTCCGAGCGCTTCACGCGATCGACTTCCGACGCCTGTTCCTCGATCGACAGGTTCTTGTGGACGACCCCGATGCCGCCGTGCTGCGCGAGCGCGATCGCCAGCCGCGATTCGGTGACCGTGTCCATCGCCGCGCTGACGAGCGGCACGTTGAGCCGGATCTTTCGGGTGAGCCGCGTGCTGACGTCGACCTGATTGGGGAGGACGGTCGAGTGCTGCGGCACCAGCAGCACATCGTCGAATGTCAGGGCGGTCTGGAGCTGATCGCCGGGCCTCCCGCTCGATCCCAGACGACCCCAGAATTCCTTGATGTCGTCGAGTGATTTCACGTCCTTGATATCCATGGCATTTGCCTCAGGCCGCGGCGCCGTGGCACTTCTTGTACTTCTTCCCGCTGCCGCACGGGCACGGCTCGTTGCGTCCGATCTTCGGCTCTTCGCGCCGCACCGTCTTCACCGGGGCATCGTCGCCGCCGACGCGCGAGGGCTGCCGCGCCGCGCCGCCGGAGGCGGACATGGTCCCGCGCGCCACACCGGCGCCCGCAAATGCCGGCACCGGCTCGTCGCCGCCACTCAGAATGAGAGGTGCGCGCCGCGGAGCCTGACGCCGGGGCATGGGCGCTTCCTCGGTGAGGATCGGCCGCAGCCACCAGAGATACCGGACGGTCTCTTCGTCCACGCGATCCTTCATCGCCTGGAACAGAAGGAAACTCTCTTTCTTGTACTCGACGAGTGGATCGCGCTGGCCGTAGCCGCGCAGCCCGATGCCTTCCTTGAGATGATCGAGGCTGTAGAGATGGTCCTTCCACTGCGCGTCGACGATTTGCAGCATGACGTCGCGCTCGACGCGCTGCAGGACGTCCCTGCCGACGAGCTTTTCCTTGTCGTCGTACGACGCGACGATCTTCTCCCAGAGGCTGTCGCGAATTTCGTCCGAGGTCCGATCGCTGAAATCGAGAGTCGCGGTCTCGATCGCAAAGACGCGGGTCGTCTCGCGTTTTAACGCCTCGAGGTCCCACTGCTCGAAGTCGCTGTCACGCGCCGCGTAGGTGTCGACGAGCGAGTCGAGAAGGTTTTCGGCGAGCGCGGTCAGATACTCGCGAGTGCCGACGACTTCGTCTTCGGCCACATGAATTGTGCCTTCGAGGATTTCGCGGCGCAGCGCGTAGATGTTCTCGCGCTGCTTGTTCATCACATCGTCGTACTCGAGGAGATGTTTGCGGACCGAGAAGTTCTGTCCTTCCACCTGCTTCTGCGCCCGCTCGATCGCGCGCGTCACCATGCCGTGCTCGATCGGCACGCCTTCTTCCATGCCCAGCTTCTGCATCAGGCCCGAGATGCGATCGGACCCGAAGATGCGCATGAGGTCGTCTTCGAGCGAGAGGTAGAAGCGCGACGATCCAGGGTCGCCCTGGCGTCCCGCGCGGCCCCGCAACTGATTGTCGATGCGGCGCGCTTCGTGGCGTTCGGTCGCCAGGATGTGCAGGCCGTCGAGCGCCACCACCTCTTCGTGTTCGGCGTCGGTCTGCGCCTTGAAGTGCTGGTAGATGCGCTCGTAGTGCGCCTTCGGCACGCGGTAGAAGGCGTCGAGGTGAAAGAAATACACGTACTGCTCGTCCTCGACGAATCGCTCTTCCCCCTTCGGCAGCCGCTCGGCAATCTCCTCGGCCAGACACTGCTGCCGGGCCATGAACTCGGCGTTGCCGCCGAGCAGAATGTCGGTCCCGCGGCCGGCCATATTCGTCGCGATGGTGACCGAGCCCTTGCGGCCGGCCTGCGCGACGAACTCGGCCTCCTGCGCGTGGTACTTTGCGTTCAGCACGACGTGCTTGTCCACGCCGCCGCCGGTCGTCGTGCCGCGTTTCAGTCCCCGCTTGTCGAGCATCGACGAGAGCTTCTCGGACTTCTCGATCGAGACCGTGCCGACCAGCACCGGCCGCCCATTGCCATGCTGTTCGAGAATCTCGCCGACAATCGCGTCCCACTTTTCCTTTTCGGTCCGGTAGACGAGATCGGGGTTCTCGACACGCCGCAGCGTCCGGTTCGGGGGGATGACGACAACGTCGAGGTTATAGATTTTGGCGAACTCTTCGGCTTCCGTGTCCGCCGTGCCGGTCATGCCGGCAAGCTTCTTGTACTTGCGGAAGTAGTTCTGGAACGTCACGGTCGCGAGCGTCTGGTTCTCGCGCTCGATCTTCACCTTCTCCTTGGCTTCCACCGCCTGGTGCAAGCCATCGCTCCAGCGGCGGCCCGGCATCAGACGTCCGGTGAACTCGTCGACGATGACGACTTCGCCGTCCTTCAGCATGTAATCGACGTCGCGCTTGTACAGGGCGTGCGCGCGAAGGGACTGATTGATGTGGTGGAGGAGCGGCATATTGGCGGGATCGTAGAGCCCGCCCGGCTGAAGCCGATTTCCCAGCATCTGCTCGGACTTCGCCATGCCGCTTTCGGTGAGCTGCACCGTTTTGTGCTTCTCGTCCACGAGGTAGTCGCCCGTCGCCTCGAGCGCCTCGCGCTCTTCCGCTTTCGTTTCGCCGCGCGTCACCGCGCCCGGCTTCAGGCGTGGAATGATGCGGTCGACCTCGTAATACAGCTCGGTCGACTCTTCGGCCGGACCCGAAATGATGAGCGGCGTCCGCGCTTCGTCGATGAGGATGCTGTCCACCTCATCCACAATTGCGAAGTGGTGCCCGCGCTGCACGTAGTGTGCGAGCTCGAACTTCATGTTGTCGCGCAGGTAGTCGAAGCCGAACTCGTTGTTGGTCCCGTAGGTGATGTCGCACGCGTAGGCGACCTGCCGCTCGGCGTCGTTGAGGTCGTGCTGGATGACGCCGACCGTCATGCCGAGGAAGCGGTAGATCTTGCCCATCCACTCAGAGTCGCGGCGGGCGAGATAATCGTTGACCGTGACGATATGGACGCCTTGACCGCCGAGCGCGTTGAGAAAGGCTGGCAGCGTCGCGACCAGCGTCTTGCCCTCGCCGGTTTTCATTTCGGCGATCATGCCTTTGTGCAGCACCGCGCCGCCGATCAGCTGCACGTCGAAGTGCCGCATGCTCAACACGCGGCGTCCGGCCTCGCGCACGACGGCGAAGGCTTCGACGAGCAAATCGTCGAGCGTCGCCCCCTGCGCGACGCGCTCGCGGAACTGGGCGGTCTTGGCCCGGAGCTGCTCGTCGCTCAGCGCCAGAATCGACGGCTCGAGCGCGTTGACGTCGCCCACGAGCGGACGCAGACGCTTGAGCTCGCGTTCGTTTTGAGTGCCGACGACCTTGGCGAGGAGTGTTTGGAGCATCTACTGAGTGGACAGCCGAGACGTGAATATCGATTGATTTTAGCATGCGCAGGGCTGGAGCCGAGCCTGATGCTTCGTTTAACGCTTCGGCGCATTGTCCCAAACGCTCTACCACCGAGAGCACCGAATACGAACGGGAGGACACGGCGGCGTCATCATCGTTTTCGGTGACCTCCGTGCTTTGGTTCCGTGACTAGCGCTTTTGTCGCAAGTGCGTGTACAGCGGAACGCACGCTCGCCCGCACGACTGCCTGGCTATCGGTTGGCGGGTTGGGTCAGTAGCTGGAGCGGGTTGATGAGGCGATCGTTGGCGAGGATTTCGTAGTGCAGATGGGCGCCGGTCGACCGGCCGGTCGAGCCGACGTAGCCGATGATGTCGCCGCGCTTGACGATCTGGCCC
>JAHFUJ010000333.1 GCA_023265105.1 Acidobacteriota bacterium | reverse complement strand
ATCATGCCGGAGGTCGGCATGGACGGGCAGCGGAAGCTGAAGGCGGCCAAGGTGCTGTGCATCGGCGCGGGCGGGTTGGGATCGCCGGCTGCCATGTATCTTGCCGCGGCCGGCGTCGGCACTCTCGGCCTGGTCGATTTCGATGTCGTCGACTTCAGCAACCTGCAGCGGCAGATTCTTCACGGGACGCCCGACGTCGGACGGTCGAAGCTCGCGTCGGCCAAAGATCGCCTCGGCGCGTTGAACCCGGAGATCGCCATCGAGACCTACGAAGTCGCGCTGTCGTCGCAGAACGCGCTCAAGCTGTTCGAACCGTACGACGTCATTGTCGACGGCACCGATAATTTCCCGACGCGCTATCTCGTCAACGACGCCTGCGTCCTGTTGGGCAAGCCGAACGCCTACGGCAGCATCTTCCGTTTCGAAGGGCAGGCGTCGGTGTTCGCGGCCAAGGAAGGTCCGTGCTACCGCTGCCTGTATCCGGAGCCGCCGCCGCCGGGGCTCGTGCCGAGTTGTGCCGAAGGCGGCGTGCTCGGCGTCCTGCCGGGCATCATCGGGACGATTCAAGCCACCGAAACCATCAAGCTGATCATCGGCGCCGGCGAGCCGCTCATCGGCCGTTTCCTGATTTTCGATGCGCTGCGCATGCGGTTCCGCGAGTTGAAGCTTCGGAAGGATCCGGACTGCCCGGTGTGCGGCACGCATCCGACCGTGAAGCAGCTGATCGACTACGAGCAGTTCTGCGGCATTCATCCCGCCGCCCCGGAGTCGGTCCAGAGCGTCCGGACGAGCGCGACTGAAATCTCGGCGATCGAGTTGAAGCAGCGTCTCGACCGTGGCGACGCGCTGAAGATCGTCGACGTTCGGGAGCCCACGGAGTATCAAATCAACCGGATCCCGGGGTCGGTGCTGATCCCGTTGGGCGACGTTCCCAAGCGCTACAACGAGCTCGATCCGGACGAGGAGATCGTCATGCAGTGCAAGGTGGGCGCTCGCAGCGCCAAGGCGGCCGATTTCCTGCGATCCGTCGGGTTTAAGCGGGTGCTGAACCTCAGGGGCGGCATTCTCGACTGGATAGATAAGGTCGATCCGAGCCAGCCGAAGTACTAAAGGGGGACGGGAGCCCTTTTCCGGTGCCGATTCTCCGAGAAAAGGGCTCCCGTCCCCCTATTGTGGCCGGTGGCCCCGGGGTGCTAATATCGGACTAGGAAGGTCGTATTTAGACTGGACCTTATGCTGAGGCTCTCAAAGAAGGCGGACTACGCCTTAATCGCCATGAAACATCTGGCGCTGCGGAGCGACCGGGGGTCGTCGAGTGCCCGCGAGATTGCCGAGCAATACGACATTCCGATCGAGCTGATGGCGAAGGTGCTCCAGCGGCTCGTGCGCCGGCGTCTTCTCGTGTCGCAGCAGGGCACGCACGGGGGCTACCAGTTGGCGCGGGGGCCGGGTCAAATTTCGGTCGCCGACGTGATTCAGGCGATCGACGGGCCGGTCACTGTCACCGCCTGTTCGATCGACGACGACCGGTGCGATCAATTTGCGAAGTGCAACGTGCGCGATCCGCTGTGGCGCGTGCGCGAACGGATTCTCACGGCGCTTGACGAGTGCACGATCGCCGAGCTGGCATCGGATCCGCCGACGCCGGCGCCGGTGCGCGCCGCGGTGCTGCATACACATTTATGACAATCAAACTTCCGATCTACATGGACTATCACGCCACGACGCCGGTCGACCCGCGCGTGCTCGAGGTGATGGTGCCGTATTTCACGACGCATTTCGGCAACGCCGCGAGCCGCAACCATCCCTTCGGCTGGGAAGCCGAGGAGGCGGTGGAGAAAGCGCGCAAGCAGATCGCCGACCTCATCGGCGCGAACGCCAAGGAGATCGTGTTCACGAGCGGCGCGACCGAGTCGGACAACCTCGCGATCAAGGGCGTCGCCGAGATGTATCGCGAGAAGGGCAATCACATCATCACGTGCGTGACCGAGCACAAAGCGGTCATCGACACGTGCAAGCGGCTCGAGAAAGACGGCTACCGCGTCACGTACCTCTCGGTGCAGAAGGACGGGCTCATCAGGCTTGACGAGCTGAGAAACGCGATTACCGACAAGACGATTCTCATCACGATCATGACCGCCAACAACGAGATTGGCGTCATGCAGCCGATCGCACAAATCGGCGCGATCGCGAAGGAGAAGGGCGTCCTGTTCCACACCGACGCCGTGCAGGCGGTCGGCAAGGTGCCGTTCAACGTGAACGACCTCAAGGTCGACATGGCGTCGATCAGCGCGCACAAGATGTACGGGCCGAAAGGCGTCGGCGCGCTGTACGTGCGGCGGCGGAACCCGCGCGTGCTGCTCGCGCCCATCATCGACGGCGGCGGTCACGAGCGCGGCATGCGCTCCGGCACGCTGAACGTGCCCGGCATCGTCGGCTTCGGCAAGGCCGCCGAGCTGTGCAAGCAGGAGATGGCGGTCGAAGGCGAGCGGCTTCGCAAGCTGCGGGATCGTCTTGACGATCGGCTGCACAAAGGGCTCGACGAGATCTACATCAACGGATCGACCGAGCATCGGTTGCCGCACAACTTGAACATCAGCTTCGCGTATGTCGAGGGCGAGTCGCTGCTGATGGGCATCAACGACGTGGCCGTGTCGTCCGGGTCGGCGTGCACGTCGGCGAGCCTCGAGCCGTCCTACGTGCTGAAGGCGCTCGGCGCCGGCGACGACCTGGCGCACTCGTCGATCCGCTTCGGGCTCGGCCGCTGGTCGACCGACGAGGAGGTCGACTACGTCGCCGACAAGTTGATCAATGTCGTCACGCGACTGCGCGAGATGTCGCCGCTGTACGAGCTGGCGAAAGAAGGCGTCGATCTATCGACCATGCAGTGGCAGACGGACTGACACAACAAGGCAGTAGTCAGTAGGCAGTAGTCAGTAGTCAGTAGTCAGAAAAAAAAGGAAGAAGACCGACAGCGGTCAGGTTCAGGAGACACACAATGGCTTATTCGAGCAAGGTGATTGACCACTACGAGAATCCGCGCAACGTCGGCTCGATGCCGAAAACGGATCCCAACGTGGGGACCGGTCTAGTCGGCGCGCCGGAGTGCGGCGACGTGATGAAGCTCCAGGTGAAGGTGAACCCGGAGACCGGCGTCATCGACGATGCGAAGTTCAAGACGTTCGGGTGCGGATCGGCGATCGCCAGCTCGAGCCTCGCCACCGAGTGGCTCAAGGGCAAGACGGTCGACGAGGCGCTCGCCATCAAGAACACCGACATCGTCACCGAGCTGAGCCTGCCGCCGGTGAAGATCCACTGTTCGGTGCTCGCCGAGGACGCCATCAAGGCGGCGATCACCGACTACAAGAAGAAGCAGCAAGCGACAGCCGGCAAGTCGGTTGAGGAAAGGGCGCCGCAGCCAACGGTGTGAAGCAGGACTCGTAGCGCAGGTCTTCAGACCTGCCGTGACGGTAGGCGTAGCGCAGGTCGTTGACGCTGGTCGGTGGCGGAATCGTGGTGAAAGCGGACAGTCGATGGAAGCAATGCCGAGCGGCGTAAGCCGCGAGGGCACAGGTCGTGGCAGCCTTGAGCCCGAGCGAGCGCGAAGGCGCGAGCGAGAGCGCCTGGGGGTGGGGCCCCAGGCGCCGTGATGGATGTGGGGCCCCGCGACAAATAAAAGAATGATCAGCATTACTGAAACCGCGGCGCACACAATCCGCAAGCTGATGGCCAAGGAAGGCATCGAGGAGGGTGGGCTGCGCGTCGGCGTGAAGGGCGGCGGATGTTCGGGGCTGAGCTACACCTTTTCGTGGGAGAAGCAGCCGCGCACGGGTGACGAGGTCTTCGAGGGTCCCGACGGCGCGAAGATTTATGTCGACAGGAAGAGTCTTTTGTATCTGGACGGCACGGTACTCGACTACGACACGAGCCTCATGAGCAAAGGGTTCGCGTTCAACAACCCGAACGCGAAGACAACCTGCGGCTGCGGCAGCTCCTTCGGCGCTTAGGACTCGTCCGGGAATAACTGTGCCATTCTGGACGCCGATGCATCCCGCCTGGCTTCGTTGCTCCTCGCTTACATACGCCCGGTATGCGCGCTCGTCGCGCCTCGCCAGGCGGGCGCCTCGACGCCCAGAAATGACACACTTATTCCCGGACGAATCCTTAGTGCTGAAAGTCAGCACTTAACCCGCAGCCCGCGGCGCCGATATGACCTCCGAGACTTTTACTCCGACGCTTCAGGTCTGCCGCAGCTGCGGCGGCGGCTCGCCGATCGACGTCCACTTCTGTCCGCAGTGCACCAAGATCCTGACGCTCGGCCGCCACGGCGATTACTTCAGCTTTTTGGGGCTGCCGCGCAAGCTGAACATCGACGCCGCGGATCTCGACGAGCGGTTTCGCGGGTTGAGCCGGCAGTTTCATCCGGATTACTTCTACAACGCAACGCCGGCGGAGCGGCGAGCGAGTCTGGAGCGGGCGTCGTATCTGAACGACGCGTACCGCACGCTGCGGCAGCCGATCGCGCGCGTCGAATATCTGCTGCAGCTCGTGGGGCTCGCGCCCAAGAACCCGGAGGAAGCGGGCAAGCAGGTGCCGCCTGCGTTGCTCGAAGAAGTGTTCGCACTCAACGAGGAGCTCGACGAAGTCCGCGAGCGCCGCGCGAGTGGCGCGCCGGCCGAGGAGTGGAAGAGACGGCTCGAGCGTGCCCGCGGCCCAATCGACGCCAAACGCGACGCGCACGAAGAGCAACTGAGAGACCTGTCGGCGCGATGGGACGCGCTGGTCGATGCCGGCGCGGCCGAGTCGGAGCGGCGCGCCGTGCTCGACGCGCTCCGTGAGCGAATCCTCGAGCGGAACTATATCAACAATCTGCTCGCGGGGATTGAACGGGAACTGACGCAATGAAAGGCGGCTACCACGGAGGGCACTGAAAAGGAACGAACGG
>JAHFUJ010000052.1:4820-21030 GCA_023265105.1 Acidobacteriota bacterium | reverse complement strand
GATCGCGTCAGAATTTGTCGAGCCCTTCAGTCAGCTCGATGGAAATGCCCCACGGGTCGGTGAGCGTCACGCTCGCGAAGCCATCGTGCCGCGTCTTGCTGTACGGCTGGTCGAGCTTGACGCCGCTTGCCACCAGCTTCCTGGCGAATGCCTCGAGATTCCTGACCTCGAATCCGATGTGATCCACCGCCGTGCCCTTGGTGGGGGTTGTCGGAAGCGGTGTGGGTGAAAACCGGAGGTTCGCTCCCGGGATCTCGGCCAGGATGCTCACGCCGCTGTTGGGCGGAAGCTTCCCACCGAAATGCTCGGCGTACCAGGCAAAGATTGCCATCGACGGCACCCGATGCGGGAACTCCGGCAGGAACGCGGGCACGAAGACATGAAAGTGCTGGTTGCCAACGGGCGTCGTGATCTTGCCCTCAGCCATTTCCAGGGCCGTGTGGTCGGGAGTGTACGCCAGAATCTGTCTGCGGCCGCCTCCAGGGATCTGTTTCAGGATCACGCCGGCGGATTTGAATCTGGCCATCAACCCGTCGAAGTCCTGCACCAGGAACCCGAGGTGGTTGATCACTCCAGGATCGAAACCGTCGGACGGGCAGCCGCAGAGCACCTGGAGCTGCGCGGGCGGGCCGTTGCCCACAGGCGGGTTGCCAGGGGTCAGGAAATAGAACACCCCCGGGAACTTGAAGATCTCGGTCCCGTCGATCTTCATGGGCGTGCCGCCGACGAGCGTCCAGAATTTCTTGTGCGCGTCGACGTCCCTGACGTTCAAGTGGACGTGGCCCATCGTCACGCCGAGCTCATTTGGCGGCAGGAGTTGGGCCCACAACGCCGCAGGCGCGTACAGGAGAGCCAGGCTCAGGATCAGAATCAGCCTCTTCATGAACGACTCCCTATTAAACAGGTTAGTGTTGGCGTCCCCAACGGGATTCGAACCCGTGTTTTGGCCTTGAAAGGGCCACGTCCTGGGCCTCTGGACGATGGGGACGTTTCGGAAGAGGGAAGAATCAAAATGATACCACGCCATCAGAACCGGAAGAGCGGTCGGCCGTTCGACAGCCCGGGCCACGGCGTCGCGGCAATCATCGCGAGCGTCGCGACTCCGAAACAGAGAAGCAGCCGAGTCCGCTTCGCTTGCGGCGTCGCCGCCCTCCGCGCCAGCACGCGGCCCACGTGCACCAGCATCACCGCCACCAACATCGTCGACAGGTGCTCGACGGCCCAGAAGCGCGCGGCGCGATCCTGCATCGCCGCCGAAAAATTCTGCAGAATCTCCTGCATCGTCGGGCTGAGCACCAGGTACAGCAGGAGCCCGAGCAGCATCTGGAGATCGAGCGCCGCCATCAGCGCCACACCCCACCGGTCCGCTCTCCCCAGCGCGGCTTTCTGCGCACGGGCATTGAACGCCGCTATCGTCGCACCCATGCCGGCCACCAGCGCGATCCACCGAATCCATGAGTGGAGGATGAGGACGAAATTGTACATAGGGGTCACGTTACCATGGACCGCAGTCCGGCTAGAGCCGGACGCCACGTACGACGGTCCGGCTAAAGCCGGACACTACGTACTGGACACTACGTACCGGACGCTGCTGCTCAGGGGTGCGACACCGTGACGGTGTACGTTTCGGGCCCCGTGAAAAATCCCTCGTCAGCCACGACGACGCAATAAGTCCCCGGCGTGAGCGTCGTGCTGATGGCCGTCCGGCCAACCGTGGCGAACTGGTTCTCCTGAATTATTGAGGCACAGTTTTGAAAATACAGGATCACCGCGAAGAAGGCCGTGGAGGGCGGATCCAGCTTCGTCACGGTGATCGACACTTCGCCGGTCTTCGAAATGCTGAACGTATCCTGGCCGAAGCTCACGAAGCCGGGACGAATGAAGCGGCTGAAGGTCTCGGTTTGGTTCTTCGACGGATCGACGGGACCACCGCAGGCGATCGCGGCCAACGCGATCAGAATCGCGACGGTGTATCCGCGGATCCGAGAATCCATGACGTCCTTTCGCAGAGGGCCGGCCAGTGATTCTCCCACGGCCGAGCTTCTTTTCAGAAGTTCTTTGCTGCTTCGGCGAGGCCCTTCTGCAACTAAGAGCAGTGTGGCCCGCAGCAATCGCCGTGTCCCATTATCAGGCAGGCCGTGAGCCATTTCGGACCATTCCGAGGACATCCAGGACTCCTGACTCCTTCTAAGTCATACGGAAATCTAGAACAGGGCAGTGGCTAACCGTTTGCGAAAGGAGCTTCCGTGAAGTTTGGCCGTCCCGCGCTTCTGTTGCTTATCGGACTCCAGATCGCATGCCTCCTCCCAACCAGTCCCCGTGTGTTCGACGTCATCGGCCTCCTGACAGGGGCAAGCCTCTATTGGATGCTCAGACCTCGCGATCTTGCGCTGCTCGTGCGTGAAACTGTCCAATCGACGGCGTCGGCCAGATTCTGAATCTGAACGCGCGAGGGGCGCCAACCTCGCATTCTAGCTTTCGAAACTGGTGACCCGGGCGGGGATTGAACCCACGACCCTCTGATTAAAAGTCAGATGCTCTACCACTGAGCTACCGGGTCCCTCTGTTGCGTCGTGTGGCGGATGCTGCTGGTGCGGCTAACTAAAGGCGGACGCCACGCACCGATCACGGTCCGGCTAAAGCCGGACACTACGTACTATTCAATCGTCAATCGGCGATCGTATCGTTCAATCGTCGATCGTCAATCGTCGATCGTCAATCGGCGATCTCGTCAATTCGGCGATCGTCAATCGTTCAATCGTCAATCGTTCAATCGGCAATCGGCAATCGGCAATCGTAGATCGTCGATCCCTACCGTCCAACGGTGAACGGCACTGATACCTCTGTTGTCTCCCACGTCATCGCGATCGAGCCGCCTTTGCCGTCAGGATTCTTGGCGATCGCGAACGTGAGTTGCTCGACAGGTGCCGGCAGCGCGCGCTTGCGCAGCTCGATCCGCCCGAGATCCGCCGACGAGTTGTACATCGTGTGAAATCCGCTCGGTTCCTTGCTGACGATGAGCGTCCAGGCGTCGGGCGTCGGCAGGATCCAAATCGTGTGCGGCCCGGGCGGCACGGCCAGGCCGCCAAGTTGCAGCGGTTTGGTGCTGTCGAGCGTCGTCGCGGCATCCGCGCCGGGGCACCAGACGCGCTGGTAGGGCACGAGCCCGCCGAAGATTGTACGGCCGCGCATGTACGGACGGCCGTACTCGATGGTCATCTCCGCGCCGCCGACCGTGGCGCTCACCGATTCGTGCGGGCTCGCGCGACGGCCGAACAATTGGCCGAACCGCTGGCCGGCCGCCAGGCTGCTCGCGGTGAGCATCACGCCGACGAGGACCGCGACTGCTGTACGCATGGGAAGGTCTCCTTTCACGATATACTGGGCCGGGCTGAAGTCCGGCCCCTACAGCTGGGCTAAAGCCGGACGCCACGTAGAGACAAATGCAGCCACGAAGACACGAAAACACGAAAAAGAATAGGTTTTCTTCGTGCCTTCGTGATTTCGTGGTTGCCTTTCTCCGACGGCCCGCCAAGGGCGGACGCCACGAACCATTATGACCAAAGATGCCGCCCGCTTGGTACTCGTCGTCGAGGACGACCTGTCGGTCCGCCGGCCGCTGGAGAAATTCCTCGAAATGCACGGCTTTTCGGTCTTGACGGCCGAGACCGCCGACGAAGGCGTGTACGAGCTCCGGAAGCACCGGGTCGTCGCCGCGGTCGTCGATCTGCGCCTCAAGCTCGGGTCGGGCCGCGATGTCGTCGCGTCGGCGCCTGCCGACGTGCCGGTCATCATCTTCTCGGGCGTGCCGTCGGAGTCGGCCGAGCTCGAGCGCCTCCGTCCGCGGACACGCCTCATCGAGAAACCGTACTCCCTCGTGATGCTCGTGGAGGCACTCGAGTCGATGCTCGCGGACGTCAAGTCAACGTAATCCATCTACGATCTACGATTGCCGATCTACGATCGAATCGTCAATCGTCGATTGGCAATCGTAGATTATCGTAGATTGTAGATTCCACAGTCACAGAATCTTCATCCCCAGCGCCGAGAGCACCAGCTCGGTCCCGAGCTGCGCGGTCGCGTTCTGCATGTCGAGTGTCGGGTTCACTTCGACCATGTCGAGCGAGGCGAGCAGCCGCGAGTCGGCGACGATCTCCATCACCATGTGCGCTTCGCGGTAGTTCAAGCCGCCCTTGACCGGCGTCCCCACGCCGGGCGCGATCGACGGATCGCACACGTCCATGTCGAACGACACGTGAACACCCGCGGTCCCGTCGCCGGCCAGGTTCACCGCCTGCTCCACGATCGACGCAATGCCCTGCCGATCGATGTCCTTCATCGTGAACACGTGCACGTGCGAGTCGCGTACGGCCACCTTTTCGCGGTCATCCAGATTCCTCACACCGATGATGACAGTGTGCGCCGGCAGAACTTTCGGCGTGAAGCCGCCGATGCGCGCCAGCTCGGACGGCTCGGGCCCGAGCAACGCGGCCAGCGCCATGCCGTGGACGTTGCCGCTCAGCGACGTGCCCGGCGTATTCATATCGCCGTGCGCGTCGACCCACAAGAGACCGATCGGGCGGTCCTTCGTCTTCCTGGCCCACTCGGCGGTCGCGGCCACCGAGCCGGCGGCCAGGCTGTGATCGCCGCCCAGGACGAGCGGTATCGCGCCCTCCTCGAGCGACATCAGCGCCGTTTGATACAGCTTCTGACACACCTTCGCGATGTCGCGGATGTATTTTTTCCGCTCGTCGCGCTGCGCCTGTGTTTCGGGAATAGGCGCCGGCAGATCGCCCTTGTCGGCGATGGTGGGGCCGAGGCTCGCGATCCGCTCGCCGAGGCCGGCGATGCGGAAGGCGGACGGCCCCATGTCGACGCCGCGGCGGTTGGCGCCGAGGTCCAACGGGACGCCGATGATGTGGACGGAACGCATGGTGATAGGGGAATTTGAGGATTTAAGGATTTAAGGATTTAAGGATGTGAGGATTCTAAATCCACAGATCCTCAAATCCTTACATCCTTAAATTCATTGTATCCCTGTTCAGCCATTCTGAAATCTTTCCAGCCGTCGCGCGGGCGTCGGCGACGCAGTCTGGAATGCCGACGCCGCGAAATCCACTGCCCGTGACGAACAGGCCCGGATGTCGGGCGAGCGCGCGTTCGATGGCGTCGAGCCGCGTCAGGTGGCCGACTTCGTGCTGCGCGTTCGCGCGGTCGAAGCGATAGACCCGCGTGAAGAGCGGCGGGCCGGCGATCCCCAGCAGCGGTGTGAGTGCCGAGAGCGACAGCGTCACCAGCTCGGTGTCGGAGCGGTCGAGTGCGCCCGGATCGCGCGCGCCGCCGACAAATGTTCGCATCAGCACGCCTTCGTCTGGCGCGCGATGGGACCACTTCGACGAGAGCCACGATCCGGCGAGGATGCCGGTGGCTTCGACGCGCGGCACGACGAACCCGGATCCGTTCAAGGGATGCGAGACGGCGCCGCGCGGGAAGGCGAGCGCGATCGTCGCGGTCGAGGCGTACGGGATCTCGCCGCACAGCCGTGCCAGCTCCCCGTCGCGCATGCCGACGAGCTCGGCGGTCACATACGCCGGGGTCGAGAGGGCGACGGCGCGAGCGTCGATGGAGTGGACGCCGGCCTCCACGCAAAACGGCCCGGTTCTGCTGATGCGCGTGACGGGAGCGTTGAGGCGAACGGCGCCAGGGGGTAACGCGGCCACCAGCGCCCGCACGATTTCGCTCAAGCCGCCAGGCAGCGAGCGAAACACACCATGTTCGGCGCTCGGGCCAGCCCGCTTGGGGTTCGGGGCCCGGCGCTCGGGGCTCGGCCGCTGACGGAACGCGCGCAGCAGGCTGCCGTACTTCTCTTCCGCGTCGACGAGCCGCGGAAAGAGGGCATGCATCGACAAGCGGTCCACGTCGCCTGCATGAATGCCCGCGAGCAGCGGCTCCGCCAGATAGGTGACCGCCTCGGCGCCGAACCGCCGCCGTATGAACGCGCCAATCGATTCGTCGCTCGCGTCGCGGCGCGGTGGCACGAACAGCTCGGCGCCCATGCGCACCTTGCCAGCCCACGTGAACAGCCCGGTCTTGAGAAACGGTCCGAGGCGAGTCGGGATACCGAGCACCGACGCGGCGGGCAATGCGTGCAGCCGGCCGGCGCGTTGAATGAAGGCGAGCCGCGGCGGCTTGGTCGAGACGAGCCGATCGCCGAGACCGAGCTCCTCGCACAGCTTGAGGCCTTCCGGCTTCTGGGTGAGGAGCGAATCGGGGCCGGCGTCGATCGTGTAGCCGTCGATCTCTTCGTTCAGGATCACGCCGCCGGCGCGCGCGGCCCGCTCGACGACCGTGCACGACACGCCGCGCCGGTGCAGCTCGAACGCGGTGGAGAGTCCCGCGATGCCGGCACCGACGACCACGACATCAATCACTGCTCGTGGGGCCCCAACCCCCTGTTGTCCTTTTCGTGTCTTCGTGTTTTCGTGGTTGCATTTTCTTCCGGCGCTGGCCGCAGGCGCTTTATAAACGTCGCCGAACGAGATCCTCGAGCAGCGCGATAAACAGCGGCGACGTGTTCAGCGATTCGGTGCGCCGCAGCGAGGCCCCGCAGTCCCGCGCGGACGCCGTGGCGGCCACGTCGATGTCGAACAGAATCTCGGTGTGATCGCACACGAAGCCGATCGGCACGACGAGAAACCGCCGGGCGCCCCGCGCCGCGCGCTCGGCGATCAACCGGCCGAGATCAAGTCCGATCCAGGGCTCTGGCGTGCGTCCGGCGCTTTGGAAGGCGCGCCGATAGCGCACGATGCCGGCGAGCCGCGCGACGCCGCGGGCGGTCTCCGCCACCTCGATTGCGTAGCGGTCGCCGCCACGAATGACGCGCAGCGGCAGGCTGTGTGCCGTGAACACGATCTCTTCATCGTCGAACGGGTTGGCGGCGCGAAGACGCTCGGCGAAGGCCTCGAGCAGCAAGGGATGCGAATGAAACGAGTGGACCGGCTCGAACCGCATGCCCGACGGAAGCGCGGCTCTCGCCGCATCGACATATTTCTGAACACTCAGCGTCGAAAACTGCGGCGCCATCGGAATGCCGATCACCCGCGCGACGCCGGCCGCCGCGAGCTCCGCCAGTGCGTCCTTGATGAACGGCCGCCAGTTCCGCATGCCGACGACCACCTTCACGGCTGCGCCGAGCCGGCTCTGCAGACTCTCGGCCTGCATCCGGGTGATCGCCGTCAACGGCGATAGGCCGCCGATGGCTTCGTAGTTGTGCCGCATCTCGGCGACGAGTTCCGGCGAAGCCGGGCGGCCCCCGCGCACCACTCGCAAGTACTCCGGCATCTCGTCGAGCGACTCGGGAGTGCCGTGGGCCATCAACAGAACACCTGGAGGCATCTTACCCATCGAATCTACGGTGCTGGGAACTGACGTTCTAGGGTGCTCGGAACTTGCGCCCTAGAGTGCTCGGAACTGACGCTCTAGAGTGCTCGGAACTGACGCTCTAGAGTGCTGGGCCGTTGAAAGCACATTGCACCATCAGCCCGTAAGCACCCTACAGCGCCAGCCAATAAGCACCCTACGGCGCCAGTCTGTCAGAACGTTTCAAGTCCGCGTTTTCTGATGGACATATCGTGCGAGCGCCTGGACGTGCTCGAGCGGCGTCGTCGGCAAAATGCCGTGGCCGAGATTGAAGACATGTCCTACCCGCCCATCCGCGCGCGCCAGCACCTCGTCGGTCGCCGCGAACACCCGATCGAGCGGACCGAGGAGCAGGGTGGGATCGAGATTCCCTTGAATCGCGCGATCGAAGCCGATGCGCTGCCACGCCTCGTCGAGCGGCGTCCGCCAGTCGGCCCCAATCACGTCGCCGCCGGCCTCGCGCAGCTCGCCGAGAATGGCGCCCGTGCCGACGCCAAAGTGAATCGTCGGTACATCGTACGCCTCCACGGTCTCGAAGATCTTCGTTGTGTGGGGCAGGATGAACTCGCGATAGTCGCGCGCGCTGAGCGCGCCGACCCACGAATCGAAGAGCTGCACCGCGTCGACGCCGGCTTCGATCTGCGCGACGAGATAATCGCCGACGATGTCGGCGAGCAGATCACAGAAGTGGTGCCAGGCCGCGGGCGCGCCGTACATCAGCGCTTTGGTGTGGGCAAACGTGTTCGAATGGCCGCCCTCGATCGCATACGAGGCGAGGGTGAACGGCGCGCCGGCAAACCCGATCAGCGGCACGCGGCCGGCCAGCTCGCGCTGAATCTGGCGGATGGCGTCGAGCACGTGCGCCAGCGACTCACGCGGATCGAACCGCCGCACGCCGGCCAGGTCGGCCTCCGATCGTAACGGCGTCTCGATGGACGGCCCTTCGCCGTGGATGAAATCGAACGGGATGCCCATCGGCTCGAGCGGCAGCAGCAGATCGGAAAAGAGGATGGCGGCGTCGACCTCGATGCGCCGCACCGGCTGCAGCGTCACCTCGGTCGCCAGATCGGGGGTGCGGCACAGATCGAGCAACGAATATCGCTCGCGAAGCGCGCGGTACTCGTGCATGTAGCGGCCGGCCTGGCGCATGAACCACACCGGCGTCGCGTCGACCGGCTGTCGCCGGCAGGCGTTGAGGAATCGCCTCCCGGCGTCGATCAGGTGGTCACCTTGAGCAGATTGCGCGCGAGGCCGACGAGATCTTCCAGCCACAGCGGCTTGAATCGCAGCTCCGCGCCGAGCTCGTGCAACTCGGCCGACACCGAGTCGTCGAGAAAATAGTCGCCGGTGACGATCGCCACGGGCGTCGTGCGCTGCTCGGCGCGCGCGCGGAGCCGCCGGAGGAAGGCCAGGCCGTCGACGAGTGGCATGCGGAGGTCGAGAATGATGGCGTTGGGCCGGCTCCGTTCCGCTTCGCTCAGGCCGGTTTCGGCGCTGATCGCCGTGCGGACCTCAAAGCCTTCGAGTTGCAGCATCCGGGCAAAGGTTTGCGTCACTCCCTCATCGTCGTCGACGATCAGAATGGTGGCGGTCGCTGGGTCGGACCTCAGCGCGGGCACCCAGATATTGTAACCGACGAGGCAACTGACCCTTTCCATACGGTACAGCGTGGCCAAACCATGCTAGACTTACCGGTTTGATCGTGCCGACAATCCAAGCGTTTGGAGGCGTCTAGGTGAGCCCGATCCTGGTGCGGCCCGTCCGCGAGCAGCTCGAGCACGACCGCATCATTCGATTGCTGCAGGGGACGTGCCGCCGCCGCTACGAAGCCGGGATGAATCCGGGCGCCGAACAAAATGCGCCGGTCGGGACCGGCACGGCGGCGATTTACCCGGATCTCGTGCTCTTGTCGCAGGAGCGCGGACATCGGTTGCAGGTGGTGATCGAGGTCGAAACCGGCGAGTCGGTGAACCACCTCGAAGCGCTCGCCCAATGGGCGCACTTCGCGAAGCTACGGGCCGCGTTTCACTTGTACGTTCCGGCCGGCATGGTCGATGTGGCGCGCCGGCTGTGCGAAGACAACCGGATACACGTCAACGAGATCTGGAGCTATCACACGATCGGCGACCAGGTGCGCTTCACTCTCGTTCACCGCAGCCGCGAGACGCCGCCCGTCGCGCGCACCCGCCCGGCGGCGCGACCCGCCTCGCGTGCCGCCAGAAAACCGGCGCGATCGGCCCGGCCCGTCAAGAAGCCGGCGCGATCGAAAACGAAGAAGAGGAAGAAGAAGTAGCTATCAGCTATCAGCTATCAGCTGTCAGCTCTCAGCTATCAGCTCGAGAGCCGGCCGCAGCTGAAAGCTGAAAGCTGATAGCTGAAAGCTGATCTTGTTCCTGCGATTCTCTCGAGACAAGCGCGGATACGAACACTTCTATTTAATGCAGCCTCCCCCGGCGGGCCGCGGCAGGGGGCGTCCGCGTATCCTCTATTGGTTCCGAACGCCACCACAGGTGAAGGTTGGCCGCGAGCTGTTCGCCGAGCACGTGCGGCGCGAGCTCGAGGCGGAGTACCCCGATGTACGGTTCGACTGGGACGCGCTCGTGGCCACGCCGATTCCGCCCCCCGACGCCGACCACTGGCGCGAGCGTCGGCGAGCGGCGCGCGCGGCCAAGCAAGCGGCCGCGGCGGAGTCCGCCGCCGTCGAGGAAGTCGAAGCGGTAGAAGGGGGACGGGAGCCCTTTGCGGTTTCTGCGCCGGAAGCGTCCGAGGGTGCGCCAAGAGCGCCGGAACCGCAAAGGGCTCCCGTCCCCCTTCCTCGCCGCCGCCGTCGCCGCGGGCGTCGTCGTGGCGCCCAGCCCCCGGGGAACCAGCCCCCGGGGAACGAGGCCGCGCCGCCCGCCGACAAGCCGGATGGCGGGCAGAGTGGATAGAGCGGACGCCGCGTCGCGCCACCCGAGGTATAATCCGGGGCTATGAGCTCGAACATTAACGGTTTCTGGACTGCGACCCTGGGCGTGGTCGCTGTCGCGGGGCTCTCGGCACAGGCGCCGGCGCCTGCCCAACCGGCCGCACAAGAGCGGCCGACGTTCACGGTTCAGATCGATCTCGTCACCAACGACGTGGTGGTCCGTGACGAGAAGGGGAATTTCGTCTCCGATCTGAACAAGGATGAATTCGAGATCTACGAAGACGGCGTCCTGCAAGACATCACCTCGATGACGGTGGTGACCGGCGGCCGCGTCTTCAACAAGCTGGCCGCGCCGCCGCCGCCGCCGCCCGAAGGGATCATTCTGCCGACCAAGCGGGTGGTCAACGACATCTCGGGACGCATCTTTGTGTTCTTCGTGGACGATCTTCACCTGCAGTTCGGCAACACCCCTCGCATCCGTGAATTGTTCCAGAAGTTCTCCAAAGACCTGGTGCACGACGGCGACATGTTCGGCATCGTCTCGAGCGGCCCCTCGTCGCTCTCGATCGATATGACCTACGACAAGACGCGGCTCGACGAGGCCATCAAGAAGATCACCGGCGACGAGCTGAAGCCGAACGAGATTATCAACGGGGCGCCGGGAGCGCAGGGTCCGACCGAAGTGCGATACCGCGCCCACGTGGCGTTCTCGACCATCGACCAGCTGCTGCGGAACCTGGAGTCGGTGCACAATCGGCGGAAGGCGCTCATCTACGTGAGCGATGGGTACGACTTCAACCCGTATCAGGCGGCGCGCCTCGGCCTGATGGATCCGAATTCTCCGTTCACGCAGAATGAGATGGCGAGAACGATGAACCAGGACGCCAATGGGAATGCGAGTGCGCAAGACACGGCGTCGGTGAATCCCGCCAACAATCCTGCCGCGTCGCAGCTGGCGCAGGGCGAAGAGTTCGCCGACGCCGATTTGGCGCGCGAGCTGGGAGACATAACGCGCGCGGCGAACCGGGCCAACACGACAATCTATACGCTCGATCCGCGCGGTCTGATCGGGATGAGTGACATCGGGGATAACGTCGACCCGAGGCAGTGGGACGACTTCGTCCGCAAGTCGCAGGACAGCCTGCGGGTGCTCGCCGAAGAAACCGGCGGCCTCGCCGTCGTCAATCAGAACGACTTCAGCAAGGCGATCAAGCGCATCGATGCGGAAACGAGCGATTACTACGTGCTCGGGTACTATTCGAAGAACCCGGATCCGTTCAAGCGCCGGCGGCAGGTCGAGGTGAAGGTGGCGCGGGCGGGCAAGTACGACGTGTCGGCGCGAAAGGAATACGTCCTGAAACCGCCGCCGGCACCGGTCTCGTCGTCGAAGAAGTGAAGGTTACGACGCTTTGCTGGTGAAGGCGATGGGCGGGACCGACCCCAGCCGATCGGTCGCAATCGTGTGATTACGCCGGTGTCCGTGGGTGCCGCAGGTCTTTCCCTTCTCTTCCACGTAGTCGATTTCGCGGTTGGTCGCCACTTCGCGGTATTTGCCGACCACGCACCCGCAGGCAAGAGTGGTAAAGCCGAGAAGGCGAACGAGGCTCATCACGCCACCGCCTCAAGCAATTTATGTACCGACCGAAGTGTTCGTCGCGCCGGGGCGCTCTCTCACCCCTCATATCGACACAATCCGTGCGGAAGTGTACGGCGACCACCTGCGTGAGCAGTGCACGACGCACGTGAGTCGTCCAGCTTGTTGGATCGCCTGCAACGGCGCTCCGACTATTTGAATTGGCCGTGCAACCTGATGTGCGTTAGCATTTCGCCATGGTGAATTCTTCACACACCACAGTGAAGTCCTTACGCCTTGCCGCGGCACTGGGCCTCGTCGCCGGAGTGGCGGTTACTGCCGGGAGGGCCCAGGAGCCACACAGTACTGTTGCGGATCTGATACAAACTGCCAGCATCAAGGCCGCGCTGGCCGCCGCGCGGGCGAGCGAACCACAGACGATTGACGACCAGATTCGCTTCTGTGAGATACCTGCGCCGTCGTTTAAGGAGGCAGCCCGTGGCGCGGAGCTGAGGAAGGCATTCCAGGAGCTGGGCTTACAGAACGTGCGGGTCGACGCTGCGGGCAACGTGCTCGGTGATCGCCCTGGTGCCGCGCCGCGTCCCCGCCTGGTCGTTGCCGCGCACCTCGACACGGTGTTCCCCGAGGGGACCGACGTCCACGTCAAACGCGACGGAGCCATGCTGTACGGTCCCGGCATCGGCGACGACTGCCGCGGGCTCGGCGTGCTGGTCGCCACCATTCGGGCGCTAAAGCAGGCGAGCGTCGAAACACCGGGGTCGATCACGTTCGTCGCCGACGTCGGCGAAGAGGGACTGGGCGATTTGCGCGGCATGAAACAGTTGTTCAACGACACGATGAAGGGGCAGATCGACCGGTTCGTGTCGATCGACAGCACCGGTCTTTCCATCACCAACGTCGCCGTCGCCAGCCACCGCTATCGCGTGACGTTCAAGGGCCCGGGCGGCCACAGCTTCGGCGCGTTCGGCCTCGCCAATCCGATTGACGCGATGGGCCGCGCCATCGCGAAGATTGCCGAGTTTCAGGTGCCCGGCGAGCCGCGAACGACGTTCAACGTCGGACGGGTGGGGGGCGGCACGTCGGTGAACTCGATTCCATTTGAAGCCTGGATGGAGGTCGACTTGCGGTCGAGGGATCGAGCCTCGCTCGCCTCGCTCGATGCGAGCTTTCACAAAGCGGTCGATGCGGCAGTCGTCGAAGAGAACGAGCGCTGGCGCACGCCCGGGGTGATTACGGCGGTGAAGGATCTGGTCGGCGATCGCCCGGCGGGGTCGACGCCCTCCGACGCGCCCATCGTGCAAACGGCGATTGCCGTCGCCAGAGCCGTCGGGATTTCGGCGGGGCTGAGCGAAGGCTCCACCGACGCGAACGTGCCGATGAGCTTGCGCATCCCGGCGGTGACGATCGGCGGCGGCGGCCGCGGCGTCGACGGCCACGCGTTGACCGAAGCGTTCGACGCGACCGACGCGTGGAAGGGCACACAGAACGCGGTGCTCTTGACGATCGCTCTTGCACAAAAATAACGGCGCAAACAATCTCTCACGAAGGCACGAGGCACACGAAGAACCACGAAGAGTAATCAAGCTGAATGAGGTCGCTCGATATTGCACGCCTTGCTCGCGGGGACGACACAGGAGGATCAAGATTAAGGGTGGCACGTGCGGCTTGCGTGATTTGCCGCTGTCGATTGAAGCGAGCACTCGTGCGCGTGAAGGTACAGAATTTGCGGCCTCCTCATCAGGTCAGCGGAGCCCACACCTCCACATCGAAATCGTCCGGGAACGGGTTGACGAATCGTATGCCGTCGAGCACCGCCCCGGAACTGAAATCTTCGCTGAAGATCAGCGGCGTCTGATTTAGCCGCGCCGTTGCCCAGAGCTGAGCGTCCCAGTACGGGAGGCGATGCACTCGAACGCCGCGGATGGCTTCGCCAACGACGAGCGGCGTGATGTCGAGAACCGGCCACGCCTGCAGCAGGCGTTCCACTTGTGCCGCGGCCTCGGTCGGCGACAGTAGAGGCCGACGTGTTCTGACGGCGATACTCAAGAACTCTCCGAGACACTGCACGCTGAGCTGGCCAGTTCCCGTCAGATGAAGGCGGTCGAGAACCTCGAGGGCCCGGACCTGCTTGGCCGGCTCGCTCGGGTCGTGGGCGTACACCAGGACGTTGGTGTCAAGCAGGATGCCGGCCATGGCGGGACAGCCGCTCCGCGTACGCGTCCTCGCGCTTCCACGTGCGGCCCTGTCTCCCCTTGCGGGGACGCGCGGCCAGCGAACGCATGAACCGAAGGGCGTTCTCCCAGACGGCTGGATCGCCGCGACCAGTCGCGACCGAGACTCCCATGACTTGTCGGTCGATCGCCTGGCGAATCACCTCGGCTTCGCTGATGCCGCGGCCTCGTGCGATGCGCTTGAGGCGGGCCTCTTGCCGTTCTTCAAGGTAGATCTGCTTGCGAACCATGGTCATCGAGCCTATACACCACATTATACATCAACTAGAAGGCTTCTTCATCTGTCGGAACCGTTCGAGATCGGCGGCGCGCTGGCGCGGTGCCACCCACCGCGCAGCAAGAATACGCCCGATGAACAGCACGTGCGCGGTGCCGATCACGACGACCTCGATCCGTACCGGCTCGGCGAGAACGACCGGAATAAAGTTGAGGATCGTGGCGAGAATGAAAAACACCGCGAACAGCGGATCGACGCGGCTGCCGGCCCGCGGTCGGCCGAACGCCATCGCCACATGTTCCCAGCCAAGGCTGCCGCGCTCGCCGGTCGCCCCGGTCGGCGCATCGTTCTCGAAGAACACCTGCAGGTAACGGCCTATGCGTTCAACCCCGACGTGAAGGCTGAACACCGCCTCGAACGCTGCCGCCAGGACGAGCAGCGGCAGTAAGGTCGCGACGGGGAGCGCCGCCAGCGCGGCGGTGGCGACGGTCAGGGCGGCCCAGGCGACCAACCCCGCCAGGAACACCCAGATGCGCGCGGTTCCGCGTTCGCGAATCGTGTCGCGAAGGGCTCTGTACTCCTCCAGCTCGCGCGACATCATGGGGCGCTCCTCCCGCTTTGGGTCCGAAGAGCCGATAAACTGGTCATAGGCCCGCGGCTGCTCGGCGTCATTGTGGCACAGCCGTTCGGGGCGCGGCGATAATCCCCTTGCCATCTATGAATTGTCTGGGTAGAATTTGCACAGCGTCCCGGAATTTCCCTGCGTCGGAACAGCATAAGTGATACGAAAACCACTATTCTGGATCGGTCCTTTTGCGCTCTTGAGCGTCGCCAGTCTTGGTGCGGCTCCGCCCGACCCGGCGACGAGCGATCCCAAAGCGACCAAGTCTGAGCAGGCGCCGAACCCCGCGCTTTATTCCGCGGAGCGGGCGCGCGCGCGCCGAGCCACCGTGGCGCGTTCGCGCGCCGCGACGCTGGCGCGCGAGATGGCCGAGCCGCTGCCGCGCTATAAGGTTGATGCGAGTGGCGATCTGGTGCCGGACCTGCGCGCCGCGGCGGCCATCATCTACGATCCCGACACCAAACAGGTCCTGTGGGAAGAGAACTCGCAGAGCCAACGGTCGATCGCCAGCATCACCAAGCTGATGACGGCGACAGTGTTCCTCGAAAGCAACCCGGATCTCGCGCAGCCGGTCACGGTCGCCAGGAGCGACGTGTTCCGGGCGTCGACGACGCGCCTGCGGGCCAACTATCACGTGACGGCGGACGACCTGTTGCACTTACTGCTGATTGCGTCGGACAATGCGGCGGCCCGCGCGCTCGCGCGCATCTCGCCGTACGGGTCGGAAGGCTTCGTCGGCCGGATGAACGAAAAGGCCGCCGAGCTCGGCCTCGAGAGCACGCACTACGCCGAGCCGTCAGGTCTGCTGTCGGAGAACGTGTCGTCGGCGTACGACATGGCGCGGCTCATCACGCTGGTGTCGAGCGACGAGCGCATCGGGCCGATTATGCGGACGCCGGAGTACACGGTCTACAATAGCAACCGGCCGATCACGTTCCGCAGCACGAATTACCTGCTTGGGCGGACGAACGTTGACGTGCTGGCGGGCAAGACCGGATTCATCTCGAAGGCCGGCTACTGTCTGGCGACGCTCCTGCGTCTTCCGCAAAGCGGCCAGCAGGTCGCCGTCGTCGTTCTTGGGGCGCGGTCGAACGCCAGCCGGTTCATGGAGACGCAGAACCTGCTGACCTGGCTCTCCAATAAGACGTCGACGATCTTCGCGACCACCACCACTCAGCAACAGCAACAGTAAGAACAAAGGCAACCACGAAAACACGAA
>JAHFUJ010000052.1:2609-4720 GCA_023265105.1 Acidobacteriota bacterium | reverse complement strand
GCGGCGTCGAGCGGCAGCGTCGCAATCGAGTCGACGGCAACCATCACGGGCCGACTCGCGTGACGTGCATCGTAGGCCTTCAGATACCGGCGGCAGACGTCGCACGCGTAGACACGGTATTGGCCGTCGCGCGTCGCGAACGACGTGATGCGCGTGCGATCGGCGTTGCCGCAGAACGGGCAAGTCAGCGATCCGAACGGCCACTGTCCGACGCAGCGGCCGCAGATGAGACGCCGATCGGCGTTCGGCGTGATGACGGCGAAGTCCGGTTCCCACCCGCAGAACGGACAGTGCCCGTAGGTCCACCCCGACAAATCGATGCGCTGCATCAACACTTCCGCCGATCGCGCCAGGAACGGCCGCAGCGCCAGCACCAAGACCTGATCGAGGCTGGGCGGCGCGCCTGCCGGCGCGCGCTCCTGTCGGTTGGTCCCCTCTGCGCCCGAGGTGGCGGCATACCAGGTGGCGACGAGCGGCTCGAACGTGTTCCCGCCGCGCGCGAGCGCAAGAATCGTGTCGTGCTCGGCGGCTTCGAGCGCGTCGAAGCGCCGCAGAATGTCGGCGGTTTGGCGGAACGTCAGCCGGAAATCGGTCCATTCGAGCGGGATGTCGCCGAACCGCACCAGCGGCCGGCCGGCCGCCTGCTGCGCCCGCAGCCACTCCGGATCGGCCTGAATCCACGGCAGCGGAACGCGCGACTGCACGCGGCGCTGCATCTCGACCAGGGCGATCTGCATGTCGACCGCCGAAGCAAGCTCGGGTTGCCCGGCTTTGAGCTGCTTGAGCTCGACAATCTCGCGCGTCTCGGCGCGCGGGGGACGCGGCGGGCGGTCGGTCACCGTGCGATTGTATCGCGGGACCGGGGTCGCGGGACCTGCGGTTCGGGGCGTGCTGATAGAATCGAACGCACGCCACGACATGCCGCCGACGCGTTCCGTCCTGATCATTGGCTCCGAGGCGGTGCCGTTCGCGAAGACCGGCGGCCTCGCCGACGTGCTCGGCGCGCTGCCCTCGGCGCTGGCGCGTCTCGGGTGGGGCGCCACCCTCGCGCTGCCACGCTATCGCGGCGCCACGGCCGGCGCGCTGATCGATCGCGTGCCGGTCACCGTCGGTGGCTACACGCGCGAGGTCGGATTTTTCGACGCGCCGCTCGCCGACGGGGCGCGTGCGCTGCTGATCGATTGCCCCGACCTGTACGATCGCGACGCGCTTTACGGCATCGACAACGTCGACTATCCCGACAACCCGCGGCGGTTCGCGATGCTCGTGCGCGCCGCGCTCGAGTTCGCGGCACGCCGCGGCGCGGCACCGTCGATCGTGCACGCGCACGACTGGCAAGCCGGCTTGGCGCCCGTCTACCTCAAGACCCGGTACGCGACACATCCAGTCATCGGCGGCACGCCGGCGGTGTTCACGATTCACAATCTCGCGTACCAGGGACTCTTCGAGCCCGATTGGCTGCCGCGGCTCGATTTGCCGTGGGAACTTCTGACGATCGAGCGGCTGGAATACTGGGGCCGCATCAGCTTTCTCAAGGGCGGCATCACCGACGCCGACATCGTCACGACCGTGAGCCGGAAGTACGCCGAGGAAATCCAGACGCCCGAACTCGGCTTCGGCTTCGACGGCATCCTGCGGCATCACACCGGCCGTCTGGTCGGAATCCTCAACGGAATCGATACGACCGAGTGGGATCCCGCGCGCGATCCGTTTCTGCCGGCGTCCTACGACGCGCACGACCTGGCGGGGAAGGCCGCGATCAAGAAAGCAGTGCTCGCACGCTATGGCCTGCCAACCGACGAGCAAACGATGGGGCGTCCGCTGGTGGCGATGATTTCGCGGATGGTCGATCAGAAAGGCTTCGACCTCCTGGCGTCGATCGCCGACGACCTCCCGCAGCTCGACGCGACGTTCATCGTCCTCGGCACCGGCGAGGCCCGCTATGAGGATCTGTGGGGCAGGCTCGCCGCGCTCCATCCGGCGCGGATCGGCGCGCGGATCGGGTTCGAGGAGGCGCTTGCGCATCTCATCGAGGCGGGTGCCGATATCTTCCTCATGCCGTCGCGTTTCGAGCCGTGCGGCTTGAATCAGATGTACAGTCTCCGATACGG
>JAHFUJ010000052.1:0-2509 GCA_023265105.1 Acidobacteriota bacterium | reverse complement strand
GCCGCGCTGGGGCGGGCACTGGCGCTGTTCCGCCAACCCCGCCGGTGGAAGGCGCTTCAGGCCGCTGGCATGCGCCAGGACAACTCGTGGGACCGTTCGGCTCGGGAGTACGTCAAAATATACGAGCGGGCCATCAGGAAAGGGATTAGGGATTGGGGATTGGGGATTAGGGATTAGGGATTGGGGATTAGTTTAGGCAGCGGGTCGTGACAGCCAATGCCGAGCGTCTTCTCTGCGGGGGCGCCTGCGGCTGTCGCGAACGCGAACGCGTGAGCGACAGCGAGCGGGGGTGGGGCCCCGCGAGCATAGGATAAAGAGAGCGCCTGGGGGCCCCAGGCGCAGTGAGAGATGTGGGGCCACTCGACAGGATCGTTGTGAAAGCGGACAGGCGATGGCAGCAATGCCGAGCCGCGTAAGCGGCGAAGGCACAGGTCGTGGGGGTGGGGCCCCACGACAGATTAGGAAATGATGAGCGAGAACATCCAAACGTTTACGGATTCGAATTTTGACGAAACGGTCATCAAGGCCGGTGGACCGGTGCTGGTTGATTTCTGGGCCGAGTGGTGCGGACCCTGCAAACGGCTCGCGCCGACCGTCGAAGCGCTCGCGGGCGACTATGCCGGCAAGCTGACGGTCGGCAAGCTCAACGTCGACGACAATCCAAACACCGCCTTCAAGTTCCAGATTCGCGGCATCCCGGCGCTTCTGCTGTTCAAGGGCGGCCAGGTCGTCGAATCGGTCGTCGGCCTCGCGCCGAAAGACGATCTAAAAAGAAGGATCGACAAACACCTTTAATGAATCTGGTAATTGGGTAATCTGGTGATGTGGTAATTGGGTGACTGGTAATTGAGTGATCTCGTAATTGGTCGCTCGAGCGCTGGAGTCTCCAATTACCAAATTACCCAATTAAATTGCCAGATTACGAGATTACCAGATTACCCAATGCCATCCTCTCGTAACGTCGTCATCATCGGCTCCGGTCCCGCGGGTCTCACCGCGGCGTTGTATGCCGCGCGCGGGAACCTGCGGCCGCTCGTCATCGAGGGTCTCGAAGCCGGCGGTCAATTGATGCTGACGACGCTCGTCGAGAACTGGCCGGGGCACCGCGACGGCATCATGGGACCGGACCTGATGGCCGAGATGCGCGCGCAGGCCGAGCGCTTCGGCGCCGAGATCGTTCAGGGCGACGTCACGAGCATCGATATCACGACGCGGCCGTTCGCGATCAAGACCGCCGAGGCCGAGTACTCGGCGCGCGCGCTGGTCATCGCGACCGGCGCGTCAGCGCGCATGCTGGGATGGCCCGGCGAGCGCAAGCTGGTCGGTCACGGGCTCTCGACCTGCGCGACCTGCGACGGTTACTTCTTCCGCGGCCAGGAAATCGCCGTCGTCGGCGGCGGCGATTCAGCGATGGAAGAAGCCACGTTTCTGACCAAGTTCGCCAGCAAAGTCACCGTGGTCCATCGGCGCGACACGTTGCGCGCGTCGAAGATCATGCAAGACAAGGCGTTTGCCAACCCGAAGATCGCGTGGGCGTGGAACAGCGAGGTCGAGGCGATCAAGGACGTCGAAAAGGGCGAGGTCACCGGCCTCGTGCTGAAGAACAAGGTCAGCGGTGTCGTCAGCGAGCTGCCGGTCAGCGGCGTGTTCGTCGCGATCGGCCACACGCCGAACACAACGTTGTTCCGCGGCCAGATCGACATGGACGCCGCCGGCTACATCGTCACGAAGGACGGATCGAAGACCAACGTGCCCGGGGTGTTTGCGTGCGGCGACGTGCAGGACCACGTCTACCGTCAGGCGGTCACGGCGGCGGGATCCGGCTGCATGGCGGCGATTGACGCCGAGCACTATCTCGAAGGGGTCCCGTCACCTTTCACTTCTTCAGTCCTGTCCAGTTGAGAGCCACGTAATCGCCTCAGCGCGTCCTTCTGATAACGCCGAAAAAGAGGCGACCTCGGCGGGAACCTGGCCAAATTGCTTGGAACTGCTGCGTAGGGGCGCCTGCCAGGCCCGCCTGGCGGAGCCGTTGGGGGTCCACGTACTGCTCAACTGCATTGATATATTCAGGATTGTGGATCAGCAGGATTCATTACTTTGATTTTAGTCGTCGCTGAACGCTACTCGTGACTACTCACAGGAGTCAAAGTCATACGGCCCAGATGTTGCCTTCAAAAAAAGTCACCGAAATATCTCTTGACCATTGTAGACTTGCATGGTAATTGAGCCATCGGTTCTCTTGGCGCACCGAGTCCAGCGATTTTGTGTCCTCGCGCTTCTACACGGCAGTCCGCGGTTTCACTACGCCCTGAAGGAGGAAAGCGATGAATGCGCAGAAAATCGTCCGTCTCGTCGTCGTGTGGTGTGTCCTGCTCCTGCCCTCCCTCGCGTGGGCGCAGGCGGCGACCGGCACCCTTGCGGGAGTGGCGAAGGACACGTCGGGCGCCGTGCTGCCCGGTGTCACGGTGGAAGCGGCCAGTCCTGCCTTGATCGAAAAGGTCCGCTCCGT
>JAHFUJ010000001.1:81438-85356 GCA_023265105.1 Acidobacteriota bacterium | reverse complement strand
GCCGCAAACATCCGTGTGCGCTGCAACAGATCTTCTCGACCGTGCTTCGCCAGGTAGAATCTCCATCGCGCGGCGACATCGTCCAGATCCTGGCTCAAGTACACCGTCGGTACGCGATTGGACGAATCGTTCGATATCACGTACTCGGCTACGTCGCGAACGTTGACCGAGTCGAACCAAAAGGCGGAGCGAACGCGGTAATCGGTGAAGTAGTCTTGGTAGAAGTATGCGTACTGGATTGGCATCGCCAGGAGCAGAAGCACACCAGCCAGTTGAATGAAGCGTTCTGGTTGGCGCATCACAAACCGAACGCCAAATACGCTGATCAGCACGGCAAACGGGAGTACGACGAGCTCCCGCTGGATCGCGTACCGTTCGTCGACCAACGTGGCAGGCACCGGCGCGATCGCCAACCCTGCCAGCAGCACGACGCTCGCGGCCGATCGGCGGCGCTGCCACAGGTCGTAGACACCACACGCGAGGAACACGCTTGTCGGTAACAGGAATACGCCCACCTTGCGAGTAGCCGCTGTCAGGTTCGAACCGCCAGAAAAAAACAGGTAGGCGGGATTGAAGTAGTCCCAGTAGACGGAGATGCGCTCCTGAATGTTGTTGTAGTCGAGAACGTTCTTCACCCCTTGCAACAGTGACAGATGACGAGTGTCGTAGACCTTGTAGCGTCCGATCGTGTCGCGCAACATCTCTGGATGAGACCACAGCCACGGGACGAGGATCAGCAAAGGCAATGCAAACCCCAGACCGGCAGCGAGAAACGATTGGAGCGACCCCCGTCCAGATACGCGTAACGCAACCCAGGTCAGAAGGAGGTACAAGGGCATCATCACCCAGGCCGCAATGTAGCTATAGAGCCCGCCGCCCAGGAGAGTCCCCGCTGCCAGCAACAGCCAGGTGTGGCCTGTCTCCAGAAAGATCACGAGGCACAGCAGCCATCCGAGCACGAACGGGAGCGGGCAGATGTAGTCGAGCGCCTGGCGGCTGAAGATGAAGTGCGCGGGTGACAGCGCAAGCGTCAGAGCCGCAAGCGTTGGATAGATCACGTTGGGAAACAGGCGCCTCGCGAGCAGACAGATCAGCAACACGTCGAGGATCCCAACGACCGCCGTCGGCACCCGAATCGACGCCTCGGTCAGAGGGACGAACTTCAAGACGAGCGCGATCAGGTAGAAGAGTACGGGTTGATACCACCTGGTGCCTCCCTCACTCGCCGCCAGTGAATCCGGCATGTGGAAGAACAAAGGCAGGCGATCCCCGTTGAGATCCCGGCCCTCCGACGCGATCGAATAGGCGGCCGTCGCGAATCGAGCTTCATCGCCACCCAGATAGATCGGGGTCTCGCCGAACGCGCGAAAATAAAGAACACAGGCCACAGACAGCACGAGGATCAGCGGCCGCCACGCGAGAGCGGATCGCGTGCGCGCAGAGATCATCTGAACCGTGACTCGAACACGTCCGCAATTCTCTGCGACGCCCGGCCGTCGCCAAAGGGGCTGACCGGGCGGGCCATCTTCGCCCACTCGGCCGGGTTGTCGAGCAGCGCCATCGTGTGGCGAACGATCGCATCGGGATCGGTTCCGGCCAGGCGTGCCACGCCGCAGTCGACGGCTTCCGGACGCTCGGTCGTTTCGCGCAGGACCAGCACCGGACGACCGAGCGCCGGCGCTTCCTCCTGCACGCCGCCCGAATCGGTCAGCACCAGCCAGCTCGCGTCCATCAGCGCGATGAACGTGAGGTAGTCCACCGGTTCAATCAGATGGACTCGCGACACGCCGGCGAGACACTCGCGCACGACGCGCTGAACGGCCGGATTGAGATGAACCGGCATGACGATCCGGACGTCCGGCCGCGCTTCAACAATCGTGCGCAGCGCACGGCACATGCCGGCGAGCGGCGCCCCCCAGCTCTCGCGCCGGTGCAGCGTCACAAGAAGAAGACGTTCACCCTTCGTCATGTGTACTGGCGGCTGGATCGCCTTGTACGCGTCGGTTTCGCGGATTTGCAGCAGCGCGTCAACGACCGTGTTGCCCGTGACGAAGATCGTGTCCTCTGGAATCCCTTCGGCGGCGAGTGACGCGCGCGCCCGCTCGGTCGGTGCAAAATGCAGCGACGTCAACGCCGCCGTCAGCCGGCGGTTCATCTCTTCGGGAAACGGATTGACGGGCGAGCCGGTGCGAAGGCCGGCTTCCACGTGTGCCACCGGCACACCGCGATAAAACGCCGCGAGCCCGCACATGAAGGCCGACGTCGTATCGCCCTGAACGATCACCATGTCCGGCGGCGCCGGAGTGAGCAGCCGATCCATCGACGTCAGGATGCGGCCGCTCAACTCCGCAAGGGTCTGGCTCGGCCGCATCACATCGAGGTCGGTGTCGGGCACAATCGAAAACACGGCGAGCACCTGATCCAGCAGCTCGCGATGCTGTGCCGTCGTCACGACGCGCACAGCCACGTTAGGTCGCCGCCGCAGCTCGGCGATGACCGGTGCCAGCTTGATCGCTTCCGGGCGCGTCCCGAAGGCGACGAGAAGATTCACGATGCAGGCTGACGGAGCCAGCGGCGACACGACATCAGCAAGCGCCAATAGTCGCCGAACAGGCGAGCGCTGTAGCTCATGTGCGATCTGCCGTGGCGGCGAGTGCCGAGGACAATGGGCACTTCGACGATCGTGAATCCGGCGGCGTACGCCTTCACCACGCTCTCGAGTTGAATCGTGAAGCCGTCCTGGCCGAGCACGATCGCCTCGAGCACGGTGCATCGCATCGCTCGATACCCCGTCGTCAAATCGCGGATGGGGAGCCGCAACAGCCGTCGTCCGAAGGCGTTGCCGATCCGGCTGATGAACGCGCGCCAGAACGGCACCCCCTCCATGCGACCGCCGGGCACGAATCGCGATCCCAGCGCGACATCGGCGCCGTGTGAAAGCGCGGTCACGAGCCTCGGAAGATCGTCCGGGCGATGGCTCAGGTCGGAGTCCATGAAGATCGCAGCATCGCAGCCTCGACTGCGCGCGGCAGCGATCCCGGTCTTCAGCGCGGACGCAAAGCCCCGATTCGCACGATGCGTGACGACGTGAAGGCAGGTGATTCGGCGTCCGAGATCGGCCAGTTCGGCCGCGGTGCGATCTGTCGACCCATCGTCGACGACAATGACATGCAGGTTCAGCGCGTCGCGATCGGCGACGTTCATCAGCTCGTCGACGAGCGGCGTCAAATTGCCTGCTTCGTTGTACGCGGGAAGCACGACTGCAACGTTCACAGGTTGGCTTAGGATCGTCCGAGTTTCGATCGATAATGAATCACAACTCTCAATCGACGATGTCCGCGCTTCCATTCGCCGCCACAATCGCCTCGCTCGGCCTGATGTACGTCCTCGGCGCACGGATGTTCGCCGGCGCCCGGTTCGGCATCGTCACGGCCGGCTTCTTCGCCCTGACACCGCTGCTCTGGCCACAAAGCCAGAACGGGCCTGCCGCGCTGTACACGTTACCCTTCGTGGTGGGCTGGCTGTTGGCCGTCGCTCATTTCCAAGACGCGCGCACGCCGTGGTGGTCCGCCGTCGCCGGCGGCGTTCTCGGAGTGGGTGTGTACACCTCGCTCGCCGCGGCGGTCATGATGCCGCTCTACCTGCTGCTGACGATTGCAGTGGTCGCTCACGCTCGAGCAGTCCCGCTGCGCCAGCTCGGTGTGTTCCTCGCTGCGTTTTCCGTCGCGGTCAGTCCTTTTACAGTGTTCTTGTTCCTTCACCCCGAACACTTTCGAAATACAGTCAATGCGTTTCACCTGTACGACGCCAACCGGTTCAATGTGCGGCAAGGGGTGCACGAGATGGTCAGTTGGGTTGGACTGACGGCCCGCTCGGAGGTGTATTACGACTACTTCAATCCGGCATTTCTCTTTCTCA
>JAHFUJ010000001.1:12059-81338 GCA_023265105.1 Acidobacteriota bacterium | reverse complement strand
GCGACCGCAAAGTATTTGGTACGCTCCCACAAATCCGGCCTCTGATTTTTCACGAGGTGGAACTTCCACTGCACCGACTTTCCCGTGCCGAGAGTGTCGCTCAAGTAGACTGCGGGTACGCGGGCTGAGGCGTCACGCGCGATGACATCCGCCGCCACGTCGCGCACGTTCAAGTAGTCGAAGCGAAAGAATGAACGAACCTGATAGTCGCCGAAATAGTCCCGGGCGAAGGAGACGAACTGAATCGGAATGCTCAGGATCAGGAGCGCCGCAACGGTCTCGCGGGCCCATCTGCGCTCCGCAAGGAGCCACTCCACGCCGGCAACGCAAATGAGCACACCAAACGGGACGACCAGAAGTTCCCGCGCGGAGGCGTACCGCGGGGCTTCCGGCAGCGCCGCCACAATCGGCACTGGCGCAAAGAAGAACCCGACGAGCAACACGGCCCGCGCGATCGAAAAGCTCCGCCGCCAGATACTCCAGATACCGCAGGGCAAGAGCGCCGCAGCAGCCAGCAGGAACACACCGGCGCGTCTGGTGCCCCACATCGGATCCGAACCGCCCGAGAAAAAGAGGTACGAAGGATTGAAGTAGTCCCAATAAAGCCCGACGCGCTCGGCCAGATTCAAGCCGGTGACGACGCCGTAGCCGCGGAAGGTGTCGCGCAGCATCCCCGGATGGAACCAGAACCAGGGAATCAGCGGCAGCAGCGGCACAGCGAATCCGACGCCGAGCGCCACGTGGGCCCGAAGCGGTTTCCGAGAGAGCCGGAGCACGACATTCGTGACGGCAAGATAAAACGGCATGACCAGCCACGACGCAATGTACGAATACAACCCAACGCCGAGGGCGAGGCCGGCAGCCGCCGGGAACCAGGGACGGTCGGTCTGAACCGACCGCAGCAGGCACCACAACCACACCAGCGCGAACGATTGCGGACAGAAATAGTCCGACTCCTGTCGCCCGAAGAGGAAATGGGCGGGGTTCAGCGCCAGCATCAATGCCGCGAGCACGGCGTACCATGGGTTTGAAAATAACCGGCGCGCGACCGCGTAGATCAGGAACACGTTGAGAATGGCGAGGCCTGCGATCGGCAGACGCACGGACCATTCCGAGAACGGCACGATGCGAAGGACAGCCGCCGTCAGATAGATCAGCAGCGGCTGCCACCAGATGTCGCTGCTATTGTTGGCAATCAGCGGATCGGTGTTGTGGAAGAAGAGCGGCGTCAGGTGCCCGTTCAGGTCGTGGCCCGTCGTCGCAATCGAGTACCCCTGAAGCGCAAAACGGGCTTCGTCCCAACCGATGTAGACGGGCGCCCTACCGAGAGCTGTTAGATAGATGAAGCTGGCGAGCAGGAGCACACTGGCCAGCGCCATGCGAACGAGCGGTTCGGGATGATAACGGCGATGCGCGCGCCTGAACACGGACGGTCGCGCGGTGGCGCTCACGACCGCGATCGACCGTCGCCGTCAGCGGCCGGCAGCAGGCCGGGGAGAATCCGGTTGCGCAGAAACTCGAACAGCACATCGGTTTTGACGACATTCGAGTTGCCGATCGCGTGGCCTCTCGCTTCGGGCATCTGTGAAGGTCGGACGTGCAGGAACGCGCCGTGGCAGCTCACGGCCGCCGTACCGTCGCCAAGAATGCGCGTGTAGAACTCGTCGATCGCATTTGTGCCGCCGTCGTAAAACACGTCGCCGTCGGGGCACACGGGCGGTACGTCATTGGAAAAAAAGACGACCCGGTATCGCCCGTCGCGACTGAGTCGCTGAAAGCCCCGAACCGCCTCCAGCCAGGCGGGGAAACCCAACGTCCCCTGTATCGTCTGGATAATCGCGGGGTTCGGCTTCATCCCGTATACACAGGTGACACTTCGCACCTGTTCGTCGGTGAGGCGATCGAACGGCGTGAGCCGCTGTTCGGGAAGAGCGCTCGCGTCGGACACGCTCGTGAACAGCTCTTCTTCGGTGGCGAGGTGCTCGATCCGGCGGCGGTAGTCATCGGAGCCTGACATCCGCCAGAGGAGCGTCAGGTACACCCTCTTGTACAGCTCGAGGGAGTAGAGACGCCGCCGCGCGACGGTCAGCGCACCGGTCGCCGCCGTACGCAACCATCCGGGTGTCCGCACCGGATAGTTGTCGATCAAGTCGTTCCCGAAGAAGCCAACGACGACCAGGTCGGGACGGAATCGGTCGCCGACCTCGAGGAGCTGCGCGAGCTCCTGACTCGTGTTGTACCCGGGAACGGCGGCGTTCCACACCTGCCAGTCGACGTCCGGGCGCCACGCCTTGAGCCGCTGCTCCGTCATGTACGGGTACGTGTGCTCGTACACCGAGCCATGGCCAAAGGTCACCGAGTCGCCGAGGACGAGGATGCGGAACGTGTTGAGTCGCTTGGCCAGCTCGTACTCACGGGGATCGCGCAGCTCGAGGCTGTTGATGTGCACCGGCACGCCGGCGAACCATCCGTCATATCCCGCAGCGAGCCGCAGCCCTCGCGTGGCGTCCGACAGGAAGAAGCCGGGCTCTCCCTTTCGCGGATCCCAGGCAGCCCTCACCCACAGCTCGATGGCACCGACCACGACGACGACCGCAAGAGCTGCCGCCGGCACACTGATCGCGAGGAGCTTGCGCCAGCCCCCGGCGATCACAGCCATCCGCGCCGCCAGTACGCGAAGATCGCGACGTACTCCTGCAGAATTCCGCGGACCTGTTCGAGCGTTGCGCCGCGCGTGTGGTCATAAAACTGGCTCTGCGGCGGGGGCGTCGGCACGACGTCCACCTCGGGCGCCTGCTTGCGCCACACCATCAGCGCGCGTCGCATATGGTAGGGCGAGCTGACGAGGAGAATCCGCCGCCAGCGGTGATCGCGCAGGATGTCGTCAACGAATTTGACGTTCTGGTACGTGTTGGTGGCGCGCTCTTCCAACACGATGGCCGCCGCGGGCACACCCTGATCGACGGCGAGTGTGCGCATCACGTCGGCTTCGTGGAAGCTGTACACGTAGCCTGACGACAGGATCACGTACGGCGCGTCGCCGGCGCGATACAGGTCGACCGCCTGCTTGATCCGTTCCTGCGCACCGCCACCAGCCTTCCCCGATTCGCCCACCCCGCCGGCAAACACGACGATCGCGTCGGCCTTGCCCGGCGAAGCGCTCATCTTGAGCGGTTGAGCGCACCACCAGAGGACATTGGTCTCGAACACCAGCCCGTACAGGAGGCCGAGCACCAGCGCGATCGGCAGCGCCCGGCTCCGCGTGCGACGGTAGACGCGGCGCAACGTCTCGTCCCAGCGCTGGTCGGTCGCCTCGCGGCGACTCAGCCCCTCGCTTATCAGCCGGCGCATCGCCTCGAGGCGGCCTTGCCAGCTATTCTCTTCGGCGACCGCGATGCGGCGCCTGACTTCGGACGGCGTGGACGGGCGGAGCGACCGCCGAATCGCGGCCGAAAACGCATCGGCGTCGGCGGCCACCGAGACGACGTTCCCGTACGCAGCATTGAAGCGCTGGATTTCCGGCAGATCGGTCGCGACGATCGGAATGCCCATCACGAGGTATTCGTTGAGCTTCGTCGGATAGACGTTGGCCGTATATTCCGCCAGACGATACGGCACGATGCCCACGTCGAAGCCTTTGACATATCGCGGAACGTCGGGATGCGGGCGCTGCCCGAGCAGGCGGACGTTCGCGCAGCGCTCGAGCGCCGAGACATCGGTCTGAGCGGGTCCGACGAGCGCGAACGTCGCGTCGGGCATGCGCTCGGCGACCGCCGCGAGCAGATCCTGATCGACCCACTGGTGCAGGCCGCCGACGTAACCCACGACCGGCCGCCGGAGATCCTGCAGATCATCGGGAAGCGGCGCTTCGCTCGCGCGCACTTCCTCGAAGCGCTCGAAGTCGACACCGAACGGAAAGAGATGTACACGGTCACTGAACTGCGCCGCCCGCTGCCGGAGCTTCTCCGATGTGACGAACACCAGGTCAGCCTGCCGGAACAGCCGCTCCTCGCTCGCCGCGATCCGTTTCGCTCCGGGCGAGCTCGAGGCGAGGTCGTCGATGCAGTAATAAATCGTTAACTGCGGGTCGAGCGCCTCCACCAGGTCGAGCGCGAGCGGCGTCGGCAGGAACGTCCAGACCATCGGCCGGAAGAAGCCGGTCGCCCCCATCCAGCGGCCGAGCGCGCGCACGAGCAGGAATCGATTGAGCACGCGCGCGATGCGCGAGTACGGCAGTGGGACCACGATCGGCGAGTACACGAACAGGTTCGGACGCTCTTCGCGGAACCCCTTCGTGCCGCGCCACCAGTTGCGGATGCGTTGGCGCACACGCGGCAGATCGCGCATGTGCGGCGCGCGGACGCCGGTGTTCTCGACGAAGAGCACCCGGTGTCCGTCGGCGGCCAGCCGCGACATGATTTCCTGGTGCCCCTGCCAGATGAAATCCCAGTCGATCGACGAGATGCAGACGATGTCAGGTTGTCGAACCATGAAGGACGCTGGTGTCTAGGGCCGCTGCCGCGAGAGCGCGTCGGCGGGCAGCGCGTCGGCAATCGCGCGCGCGAGGATCTCATACCCCTGCGCGCTCCGGAAATGCACATCGTCGGTGAAGAGCGCCGCGGCCATGCCGTTGTAGATCGGCCGCGCGTCTAGAAAGGCGACTTCGTCGCGACGTGCCAGATCCCCGAGCGCCAGCGCCGCGCGATCGTACAGCGCTCTCATCACGGCGTCGCGGTAGGCGTACGCCGTGAAGGCCCGCTCTTCCGGGGCCAGCGGCTCTTTGAAGCTCACGAAGGGCTGGAGGACCATCAGCCTGGTCGCTCCCAGGCCGCGTGCGACCACGGTGATCGCGTGCTGTGCCGCCGCAAACACCGGGATCGCGTCCGCGTACGTCGTCCACTCACCGAGACCGCGACGCGCCTGAAACCGGATGAGGCCGTTATAGGCCTGAGACTGGGACAGCAGCCACGCCAATGGCGCAACGAGGGGATGAGTCAGATACGTCCGATAGCTGCCGTCGAGAAAGAACCGGCCGGGCGCCACCACGCGAAGCCGGTGCTCGAGATCGTTCTGACCGTCGAGCGAGACGATCGCGACCGGCTGAAGCGACGGTCCCCATATCGAGGTGACGACCACTTCCTGCCGCGCCTCGTATCCGCCAAACGCGGCGTTCACGACCCGCACCGGCCGCTGGAAGCGCTGCTGCAGGGCGCCCTCGAGAATTGCTGGCGCGAAGCCTTCCGCCGTCGAGCCGCCGACGAGCAGCACGGTCGGCAGATCGTCGCGCGGCACGGCCGCGAGCCGGGCGTCCCAGCCCGGCCCGTACATCACGAAGGGCTCGTAGTCGAGATTGAGCGTGCGCTCCTGGAGTCCGGCGGTGGCCGAACCCCGAAGCACGAGGATCAGCGCACGGGCCGCGAGCTCGACGGCGACGATCAGTCCGAAGAGCACGGCCAGGTTGATCGCCACAAGTCTCGTGGTGGTCGTCCGGCGGGGCGTCGGCGGCGCTAGGGAACTCATGAGAGCCGAGGAAATTGGGAGAGCGGATGGCGCATCAGCCGCGGCGCTCAACACTTACGCAGCGCTGTCGGCTGTATGCTCGGTTAGACGGCATCCGCGATCGGCGGCGGAACCGCGTGGTGCGCCACCGACCGACGAACGCCCCGATGCCACAGTCCGCGAATTCGAACCCGCATCGTGCGAAACAGCCCGTCGTGTGAGTGTGACGGTCCAGCCTCGTTGTTGGTGGACTCCTCCATGATCCGATGGACTTGGACGGCGCACGTATCGCAGATGTAAACCCTGGGACCAGCCACGAGCTTCGCGACCTCGGCCTCACCCCTGCCGCAGAATGAGCACGCCAACTTTCGTTTGAACATGTAAACCTCCTGCTCTACACATTAGTGGTGTTGCTGTGCGTCAACTCTTTGTAGGCCGCGAGCCACACTGGGGCAGTGGTGCGAATGGAATAGCGATCGAGCACGGTGCCGCGCGCGGCCGCTCCGAATCGCGCCGCCACGCCGCGATCGGTCAGCAACAGCCGGATCGCCGCCGCCATGCCGGCCTCATCGTCGGGAGCCGTCAGCAGTCCATTCACATGATCCTCGATGAGGGCGTCGGTCGAGCCTTCGAGGCGGGATGCCACACATGGCAGGCCGGAAGACATCGCTTCGATCAGCGCGAGCGGCAGCCCTTCGCGAACCGACGGCAGCACGTACACGTCGGCGGCCCGGAAGTACTTTTCGATCGCGGACGTGGCCTCGACAAAGAACAGCCGACCGGCGACGCCGTCGCGGACCGCTTGCTCACGGAGCGCCGGCGCCAGCGCGGTGTCCACTTCGCCGTGGACGGAACGCGTCGCGCCAATCATCACGAGCCCCGAGCGTCTGTCGCTTGACGCGATCGCGGACCAGGCGCGATAAACCACGTCGGGACGCTTGTCTCGCCCAAAGAATCCGACGAAGAGCACGAGCGCGAGATCCAGCGGAAGGCCGAGCTCGCGCCGCAACGCCTCACGTTCGCCGGGCTCCGGCGGACGAAATCGGTCCGTTTCCACGGCATTGCAAACCTGGCGCAGACGCGACGCGGGAAGGCCGGCGTTCAGGTACGCGCGCGAGAGCCCAGGGCTGACGCTGAGGTACAGATCGGCGCTCCGGTAGGCCCAATCGGCCAGCGCTCCTTCATTGCGCGCCGCGGTCGGTTCGTCGTGGGCGGCGGTCTGCAATGTCAGCACGAAGCGTTTTCCGAACAGGCGGCTCAACGCGGCCAGCATGACGGCCTTTCGAGAGAAGCCGTGCAGATTGACGATGTCGATCCGCCCGGCCAGACCGACCAACGCCGCGAGAAAGCGCGCCCCGGCGCTGAGCTTCGAGAGGCTGCTCTGCACGTCGACGTGCACCCGGCGGATCGGGATCCCGTCTTCCTCCGAGCGCTCCGGCAACGAGGGATCGGTCGACGTGGTGAGCACCGCGAAATCGGCGTCGCGGCTGAGCGCGCGAATCACGGTGCGCGCCTGCAGCCCGCCGCCGCTCGTTTCCGGAAAGTAGGCGCCCGTAACCATCAACACTCGCGGCTTCACGGGTATTGGGTGAGGATGTCCGCGAACGCGCGGGTGGTCGTGCGAATGTCGTAGCGCTCGGCCACGGCGTGGTGCGACGGCGAGGCGCCGAGCCGTCCTTCCCGTTTCATGTCGATCAAGGCTTCGATCGCCGACGCGATTGCCGCCTCATCGTCCGGCGCGACCACCGGGTAGCCGAGCGAGCGAATCAGGTCGGCGGAGGCGCCGCGCGCCGGCGTCAGCCCGAGGATCGGTTTGCCGAGCGGCAGGTAGTCAACCAGCTTGCTCGGAAGAAAGAGGTTGTCGTCCGACGGTGCGTCGATTACCAGCAGGACATCGGCGGCGGCAGCGCGGCCGGCACTCTCGTTGAATGGCAACCGTCCGGTGAACTCGACGACGTCATGGAGACGGAGGCTGGCCGCGAGGCGTTGGTGCGCGGGCACGGGGGTTCCCACCAAAGTGACGTGCAGCTCTCGCGCCAGCGGCCGGCGGTTCGCGAGCGCCGCGAGCGCGCGCAGCATCGGTTCGGGCGTGCGGATCCCCTCGTAAAACCGACCTGTGTAGACGACGTGCAGGCGCTCGCCGCCCGACGTCGCCGGCTTCGACGGCAGGTCGCCGCACTCGAACCCGTGCGGCACGACGTGCGCCTTCGCGCGCCACGCCAGAGAATACTTTCGCATGACGCAATCCGCGGCCTGCGCGTTCACGAAGACGATGGCGTCCGCGTGGCGGACGACGTCGGCTTCCATCCGACGCCAGATGCGCCACTGCCATCGCCGGCCGCGCAGATACGGACTGTCGGTCCACGGATCGCTGAAATGCGCGATCCACCGCAGGCCAGTGGACTGATGAACGCGCAGGCCGATCAGGTGATCGGACCACGGCTGCCCGAACGAGACCAGCACGTCGAACCGCTGGCCCGCCGCGAGGCGCCGGGCAACCTGTGACGCGCGCGCGATCCACACCCATTTTTCATCCGGCAACAGCTTGATCGGAGGAGCAATCCGCCAGAGCGCTCTAAAGAACCAGCGTTCTTCCGGCGAGGGAACGGGCACGAGCGTCACGCCGGCGGGCGCGCGCAGTCGTCCGGCGAGCTCGAGATCCTGGTTGTACCGCCGCGATCGCGGCGCGAAGCACACAACAGACGACTCCCAGCCGAGCGGCACGAGGTGCTTGAGCGTCCGGCTCACCTGTATCGCGCGCGGCCCCGACAGCGGAGGCATGTCCCAGCTGATCGCGAGCAGGCGGCGCGCTGTCATGCGGCGCTGGCATGGACGCGCGCGTCCAGCGCGTCGAGCGTCCTCCGCACGTGCGAGCGCCAGGTGTGATGCGCCAGCACGTCGCGCCGCGCCGCTGCCCCGAGTGCGTGGCACAGCTCGGGATCGCGCACCAGGCGATGCAGGCCTTCGGCCAGCGCGCCGGCGTCTCCGGGCCGCACGAGCCAGGCTGTCTCACCGTGGCGCAACACTTCGCCGATCTGATCGAGATTCGACGCGACGATCCCCTTCCCCATCGCCATGTACTCGAACAACTTGGTCGGCGATCCGAAAAACGGCGTCCCGTCGGCGTTCGGCACGTGGGGCGACACGAGGATGTCGCACGCGGCAAGGTACTCGGGGCCGTCCTCCTGCGCGACGAGCCCGGTGAAGTGCACGGTGTCCTCGAGGCCAGCGACGGTGACGATCCGCTTTGCGGCGTCGGCCTGCGTGCCCGCGCCGATCATCAGCAGGCGCACCGAATGGCGGTGCTCGGGACGATCTCTCAGCAGCGCGACGAACGCGTCGGCCAGAACCACGGCGCCATGCCACGGCTGAAACGTCGAGATGAACCCGAGCACCGTCTTTCCTTCGAGCCCGTACCGGCGCCGCACGGCGCCGCCGCCGACAGTGGGCGTGTACCGATCGGGATCGACGGCGTTCGGATTGACAAGCACGCGGTTGGCGTCGACGCCGCGCCCGACCAGCTCGTCGCGCATGGCACGGCTGACGACGACCACCAGATCGGCCCCGTTCACGTTCAACAACTCGATTCGCGACGCGAGGGCTTCGTACTTCAGCGGCCGCGACCAATGCCGGCTCATCCAGATCTCCGAGCCGTTGTATTCGAGGACGAACGGCACTCGAAGACGCTGCGCGAGTTGTAAGCCTGCGTAATTGTTCAAGCTGTAGCGCTGGTAGACGAGCGAGATCGCGCGCCCCTCGGTCGCCCGCAGCGCCTCGTCGAGGAACACGGTGTTCAGCACAAACGTGGGCAGCTCGCGGAAATTCCAGAAGCGCTCCGGCACGGCGACATGATGAACCTCGATGTCGCGCCGCACGGTCGGAACGGGCGCCGTCGTCAACAGGATCGGCGGTCCACCGCACGCCGCGAGCTCGTTGAGCACCCCGGCCGTGTGTCCGACGGACCCTCCGGCGCGAACGCCGAAGCTCAAGTCCGTTCGCAGATACACGGGCGTCGCCGACGTATTCCAGGATGGCGTCATGCGCGCGCGCGCGGTCTGCTCCGTGTCTTGGACCTCGCGCTCCACGCGGCGCAACAACGCGTCTTTCCCCGCCGCCTCGCGCAGGACCTGCCACGACCAGCGCAGCAGCAGTCCGAGCGTGACGTCACGCTCGCGGCCCTCGGAATCGGCGATGTAGCAGCGATCGCGCGCCATCAACCGAAGGGCCCACGCCAGCATCGGGCGTCCCGACGTGGAGAGCCGCTCGGTGAGCAGGCACCCGTTCCGATAGCGCTTGACGCGCCGCAGGATGCCTCCGTTCACGACCCACGCGCGCAGGTCGTCGTCCGACACGACGAGCTCGCCGGCCTCGGGAGCCGGCAACGGCAGGCCGCTTCTGACGATCGTGATTCGGTTGTCGGTCACCGACGGTGGATGCGGAGACGGCAGAGCAACGAGTGTCTTGACCAGGCCGTCACGAGGGCCAGTGGACGTGTGTCCATGGATGGTTGCGGTACGCTTGCAATCGAACGGCCAGCCTGCGCGTGGCGAGAGCGATGACGTCCGGATGTAACCGATAGTACTGCTGGCCATCCTCGAGACGTTGGGATGTCGGCGGGATTGATTCGTTCAACACCGCGCGCATCGCCACGGCGAGCATGACCTTCGTCCAGAAGTAGCAGCGGTCTCGTATCGTGGCGAACGTGTCGTCGGGACGGAGCGCCACCGGCGCCTGGAGCACGATGTCCCCGGTATCGACGCTGCGCGACAGCCGCTGGATCGCGACGACGATCGGGCGATCGTACAGGGCGCTCCACTCCACGGTGCCCATGCCTCAAATCGCGGGCGACGGCCCATAGTGCCCTTCGAGGCACCCAAGTCGGGCGGCATCAAGTACACCGGCTCGCAGCAAGTCGCGACCTCCGGCATACACAACGCGCGTCATGATTCGCGCAACCGGCCACACGGTAGTTGAATCGCAATCTCCCATCGGCGGCATCGATGGCGGCCTTGCGGAATCGTTCGTCTCCTCGCAGGGAGAACGCGTCCCAAAAGGTCGGGAGGGGGAGGGGGATCAGCCGCGTCGGGTCGACGGCATTCTCGGGCGGCGGCGGCGGGCTCGGAAAATACAGCACCTTGACGCGGCGCAGCCGCGATCGCAATTGAACGCGATCGCGCAGCGCGGTGATGAAACGGCCCATCGTCACGCACGCCGGGGCTTACGAGCCTTGATGATCAGGTTCCAGCCCGCCAGCCGCTCGACAAGCGGAAGAAGCGTTCGCAGCCGGCGCGGCACGAGCTCCGGCGAGATCTGACGCTGAAGGATCCGGATATCGGCGAAGGCGTGGAAGAGCGCACGCAGCCGCGGTTTCGTGTAGACCTTCACCAGCGGACGCGCTTCGTTGCCGGTCCGTTCGACGCTCCGAGACATAATGTCGGCCATGGAGCGGCTCGAGAGATCGCCGCTTTTCATTCCGTAGTGCCAGACGAGATTCCGCCAGTACTGCAGCGAGTTTTCCGCGTATACCATGACGATGGCGCGTCCACCCGGTTTGAGCACACGAAAGATCTCAGCGACGGCACGTTGGGTATTCGTCGTGTGGTGCAGCACTCCGTTCGAGTACACGAGGTCGAAGGCGTCATTGTCGAACGGCAGCGCCTCGGCATCGTGATGGACGAACCGGCCGATCAGCCCGCGCAGCCGGAAATTCTCCTGAGCAATCTGCAGGTGTCCTCCCGACAGATCGAGATCCGTCACGATCGCCCCGTGCCGGGCGAACTGCGCGAGATCGGTCCCCATTCCGCCACCAACCTCGAGCACCTGCGCGCCGGCATGCTCCGCGAACTCCATCACGCGCGGCATCCACGGCGCGTACACCTCGTATCGGTACCGCTCGACTTCCTGGAACCACTCCATTGTGTGAGGTTGCGCCGCGCGCGCGGTTTCGGACCCGACCGGGTTGTTGTTCCACTGGTTCTGAACCTGGCGCTTGTACGCGTCGCCCGTGTCGACCTCGTGCGCCCCGCTGTCACGCGGCAAGCCGGCCACGAACGTCCAGAGCCGCGCGACATGCTGCTGCCATGAATAATGATCCGCGACCGCTTGACGCGCGTTGCGACCGAGCGCACACCAAAGGTCGCGACGACGCGCGAGCCCGACGACGCCGGCCACAAACTCGTCGACGTTGCCGGGCGCACAGAGGACCGACCGCTCGTCCACGACCCTCACATCGGGCCGCGCAAGGTCCGCCGGGCGCAGCGCCGGCGAGAGCACTTCGCCGATCTGCTCGAGGTCGCTCGCCACGATGCCGCCGGCCATCGCCATGTATTCAAAGATCTTCGTGGGCGACCCGAAGAACTTGCTGTCGACCATATGGCTGTTGTGAGGCGACACGTAGAGGTCACACGCCTTCAAGAGCCGTGCGCCCTCCGCCTGCGGCACTCGACCGACTCGTCTCACGCGGTGGTCGAGCCGATGCCGGCCGATCTCGACATCGAGCTGTGGCTTGTGCGAGCCGTCGCCGATGATGAGAAACTTCACCGCGGGTATGTCCAAACAGATGCGGGGAATGGCCGCCGCCAGCACGTCGATGCCGTGCCACCAGCCGAACGTGCCGGTGAAACCGACGACGCAATCGTCGTCGTCGAATCCCAACGTCGAGCGGAGCCGGCGCTTGTCGTCCGGCGTCGCGGGCGCGTAGCTCTCGAGGTCGGCACCGTTCGGATTCACCAGAATCTTGCGAGCGTCCACGCCGCGCGAGACGAGATCGGCTTTCACGTGCTCCGATATGACCGAGATCGCCGTCGCCTGGCGAAACGCAACTTCCTCCGCCTTCAGGTACACGTCCTCGTAAAACGGCGCCGTGTTGTTGGAGCTACGCTGCATCGAGATCTCAGAGCCGTTGTACTCGACCAGATACGGAATCTGCAGCTCGTGGCTCAGAAGCGCCGCGACCCAGTTGCCGAGACACAACCGTTCGTAGATGTAGGCTGGGCGAAGCAGTGCGCACGCCGTCTTGAGGCTCGGGTAGTAGTGATCGGACGCGGTCACCATCGCGTCTTCGTTGACGAAGGTTGGCGGCGGATCCATGGCGAGGTGCGGCACGCCGAGCGTGTCGAGGAGGTCGTAACGCTGCGGGAGGAGGCACGCGAATCTGTTCGTCGTCGCCGCAAGCTCCTTGGCGACGTAACACGTATGACCATAGCTGCCGCCAGAGGAGATTCGCGCCCAGAAGTCGGTCCTCACGTAAAGACCAGCGCCGAGCTTCGACGACGGGCTCGGAACGCCGGTGAGGCTTCGAAAAGGCACCGGCCGTACGTCGAGGCTCCAACGCTCGAGCTGCGCCAGAAGATCATCGCGCCGAACCGGAAACCTGCCGTGGTAGATCCAACGAAGCCCGGGGCGGAGGCGCTTCCAGCGCTCCATCGCAAGGTGGATGGGACGCCCGAGGCGTTCCATCGCGGTCACCGCGCGTCGAAGCCGATGCAGGCTTTGCAACCGCTCGTCGTCCACACACTCGACCGCCTGTTCGTTCGGCCAGTACAGCCAGACGCGCAGGCCCCGCCCGAGCGCCGCCTCCGCGATCCGCAGCCTCGCCCGATCGGGAACACCACCGGTGAGACCAATCACGACGCCATCAACGCCGTTGCGCCGGGTGACTTCGTCGAGCGGATTCCCAGCGATCATGGCGTCGCCGGGGTCCAGCGTGAGATGGTGGCGCTCGGTTGTCGGCGACAGCGCGTCGGTCGTCAGGGTGGAGACGCCATTGATGTGCGGACCGATATAGAGGTATTTCACTGGTGGGAAGAACTAGTGCGCCGCCGCATTGCACGTGGCCCGTATCTCGGTCATCGGGACAAGGCGGCGACCGGCGAACGCCGGATGCTTGGACAGCGTATGGCGGGCAGGTCGTGGCCACTCGTGAGACGCCAGCCGCCGCTCGAGGATGGGCACGAGTCCGTTGAACACAATCCACGCCTGCAGGCGAATGCCCGCATGCGTCATGTGAATCGCGTCGTCGAACAAGCGAGGATCTCGTGGATACGCGGCTGCCAGATCGATGAAGTCGAGACTGTGCACGGCGGCGTACTTCCGAAATACCTCTGTCTGAAAGTCAAGGAAGCGCCGCATGTGCGCGTACGTGAACGGCCAGAATGTCGTGTTCAGATACGAAAACAGATCGGCGTCACGAGCCGGGTCCACGACCAGGCCCGGATGGACCAGCCAGACGAAGGACGTCATCACCAGCTTGCCATCGTTCTCCTCCAGCGTGTGGCGAATCGTTTCGAGGTCGTCGAGGATCGTGGGCAGAGCGATCGGCAAACGCGGGTCGTTGAGATCCGGGTTGCGCTCGTCGACGTCACGCGGCCAGTCGATCGTCAACCGCGGCTTTGGCGGTTCGGAACCAGACTCCGTCGACTTCCGTACCACATAGAGAAGCCGGTTTGCGAGGGCCGAATACAACACCAAGCCACGGCGCACCAGTCCCATCACCCGGCTAGGTCGGGGTACTGGCGTCGAGAGGAAGTCCGACGGCCAGAACTGATTGGACCCTTCGTAGTAGACAACGAGATCCGGCTCGACTGGCGTCAGCTCCTGGCGCACGATCGCTTGGAAGCTACGCGATGTCAGCGCCTCGCGCCCGGCATTCATCACCTCGACGGAGATGTCGAGACCATGCGATGCTGCCCATGTATTGAGCCAGAATCCCACCAGTTCCGGGTATGAGTACGGCTCCGCGTGAGGACTCACGGTGGTCGAGGCGCCGACAAACGCGATACGGAGTGTGTGCGGCGGTTTGTTGAGCGCAATCTCTGATCCGCGCCATCCGAACGCGTTCGTTCGGAGGCCCGATGGATAGGCGGCGTCCTGCAGGAATCGGAACGTCGGCAGGTCGGAGCCGTCGATCGCGTCGAACACGTAGACATCCTCAAACCGATCAAATGCCACCAGGTTACGGTGCTCGCCCCGGCAAACCGCGTTGGCCACCGCTTTCCCATTCCACTCATAGTTGGCCGGCAACTCAGCGTCCTCGTACCGTTTCGCGCGGGCCTCCAGGTCCGGGTCGGGGCGCAGAACGGGCCGATCCGGCATTCGTAAGGTGAACCACTCGCGGTCGACGCCCGCCGCCACCGGTAGCCGCTGCATGTAGGACCGCGCGTCAACGTCGCCTCGCCATTTCTGCGACCCCGATCGGTCGTCCGGGACGGCCGGACGCACCCGATCGCGCGATCCTTTCAGGCGGAGCGAGGTGAGCCGATATCCGTCGATGATCCGCGCGGCAATCTCGGCCGCAGGAAGGGTCATGCCTGTACAGGCCACCAACAGCATCACCCGCAGCAGACCCCGCCGCGTCAACCGTTTTCGTGGCGACGACATGTCAAACGTGGGAAGGATTAGCGCGCCGCCGCGTTGCACGTGGCCCGCACTTCGGTCATCGAGACGAGACGACGCTCGCCGAATGCCGGATGTCTGGACAGGGCATGCCGGACGGGTCGCGGCCACGCGTGAGACGCCAGCTGCCGCTCGATAATGGGCACGATCCCGTTGAACGCAATCCAGGCCTGCAGGTGAATGCCCGCGCGCGTCATGTGAATTCCGTCGTCGAACAGGCGGGGATCGCGAGGATACGCGGCCACCAGATCGATGAAATCGAGGCCGTGCACGGCGGCGTACTTCCGAAACGCCTGCGTCTGAAAATCCAGGAAGCGCCGCATCTGAGCGTACGTGAACGGCCAGAACATGGTGTTCAGATAGTCATACGCAAAGGCATCGCGTACCGGATCGAGCACGAGGCCGGGATACACGAGCCAGACGAAAGACGTCATCACGAAGCGGCCACCTTCCTCGTCCACTGCCCGACGCATGATCTCCAAGTCGCCCAGGATGTGCGGCAGTTCAATTGGCAGATGCGGATGGGCGAGATCCGGGTCGCGTTCGTCAAGATCGGGCGGCCAGTTGACGACGAGAGGCGGCTTGGGCGGCTCGAAGCCCGGCTCCACCGCGTGTCTGACGACGCTCTCGACGCGACGGGCGATCACCGAATACGACGCCAGCACACTCGGCTGCGGACCGCTGAGGCGGCTGCGCGGAGGCAGCGTCGTCGAAATGAAATCGGCAGGCCAGAACTGATTGGAGCCTTCGTAGTACACGACGAGGTCCGGTTCGACCGGCACCGCTTCCTGCCGCACGACGGCCTGGATGCTCCGCGAGTTCACGCCTTCGCGCCCGGCGTTGATCGCGTCGATGGAGATATCAAGGTGATGCGCCTCCATCCATCGATTCAGCCACAACCCGACCAGCTCTGGATACGAATATGGCTCCCCGTGAGGACCGACGGTCGTGGACGCGCCGACAAACGCAATGCGGATCGTCCGGGGCGGCTTGTTCAATGGGATGTCGGGCCCGCGCCAACCGAACGTGTTCGTCCGCAGACCGGTTGGATACGTCACGTTCCTCAAGAAGCGGTAGGTCGGCGACTCCGATCCATCGGTCGGATCGAACACGTAAATGTCGTCGAGCCTGTTGAAGAGCTCTTTGTTTTCGCGGTGCTCGCCTCGACAAACGGTATTGACCACGTACTCCCAGTTCCATTCGTAATTCGCGTACAGCTCGTCGCCCTTATACCGTTTGGCGCGGGCCTCTAGGTCCGCGTCAGGGCGCGGGACGCCCCGGTCAGGCGGTCGCGACGCGAACCACTCGCGGTCGACGCCCGGCGTAACGGGAAGCTGCCGCACGTAGGGCCACGCATCGGCGTCGCCTCGCCATTTCTGCGGCCCCGACCGGGGTTCCGGGTCAGCCGGCCACAGCCGGTCGTGCGACACCTCCAGGCGGAGCGAGGTGAGCCGATAGCCGTCGGTGATCCGCGCGGCAATTTCGGCCGCCGCGAGGGCCATGACTGTACAGGCCACCAACAGCATCACCCTCAGCAGACCCCACCGCGTGAACGGCTTTCGTGGCGACGACATGTCAAGCGTGGGAAGCATTAGTGCACCGCCGCGTTGCACGCAGCGCGTACTTCGGTCATCGGCACCAGACGACGCTCGCCGAATGCTGGGTGTTTGGACAGGACATGCCGGATGGGTCGCGGCCACTCGTGAGACGCCATCCGTCGCTCGATGATGGGCACGAGCCCGTTGAACACGATCCACGCCTGCAGGCGAATGCCCGCATGCGTCATATGAACCGCATCGTCGAACAGGCGAGGATCCCGAGGATACGCGGCCACCAGGTCGATGAAGTCGAGACCGTGCACGGCGGCGTACTTCCGAAACGCCCGTGTCTGAAAATCCAGGAAGCGCCGCATATGCGCGTAGTTGAACGGCCAGTACATGGTGTTCAAGTAGTCAAAAAGCATGGCGTCACTCACCGGATCGAGCACGAGGCCGGGATGCACCAGCCAGACGAAAGACGTCATCACGAGCTTGCCACCTTCCTCCTCCAGCGCACGACGAATGATCTCGATGTCGCCCAGGATGTGCGGCAGTTCGATTGGCAAATGCGGATGCGCGAGATCCGGGTCGCGCTCGTCGAGATCGCGCGGCCATTTGACGATGAGAGGTGGTTTTGGCGGTTCAACGCCAGGCAGACCCGCGTGCCTCATAGCACTTTCGACGCGACGGGCGATCGCCGAAAACGACGCCAGCACGCTCGGCTGAGGGCCGCTGACACGGCTGCGCGGCAGCAGCCTCGTCCAGAGGAAATCGGCCGGCCAGAACTGATTGGCGCCTTCGTAGTACACGGCGAGGTCCGGTTCAACCGGCGCCAGCTCCTGCCGCACGACGGCCTGGATGCTCCGTGAGTTCACGCCTTCGCGCCCGGCGTTGATCACGTCGACAGATATGCCGAGGCCATGCGAGGCGGCCCATTTGTTGAGCCAGAATCCGACCAGCTCCGGGTACGAGTAAGGTTCGGCGTGAGGACTCACGGTGGTCGAGGCGCCGATAAACGCGATGCGGATCGTCCCAGGCGGTTTGTTCAGCGGAATATCGGGCCCACGCCAGCCAAAGGCATTTGTCCGCAAGCCGGAGGGATAGGTGACCCCCCTCAAGAATCGGTACGTCGGCCATTCCGAGTCATCGGTCGGATCGAACACATAAATGTCATCAAGTTGATTGAAGGTGTCTCCACCATCGCGGTAGTCGCCTCGACAAACCGCCTTGGCCACAAACTTCCAGTTCCATTCGTAATTCGCGTGCAGTTCGGCAACACGCGTGTAGCGTTCTGCACGGGCCTGCAGGTCCGCGTCAGGACGTGCGACGGGCCGATCGGGCACGTGCGCGGTGAACCACTCGCGGTCGACGCCCGCCGCCACTGGAAGCTGCTGAACGAACGGCAACGCGTCGGTGTCGCCCCGCCATTTCTGCGACCCTGATCGGTGCTCCGGCTCGGCCGGCTGCAGGGGCTCGCGCGACATCTCCAGGCGGAGCGATACGAGCCGATACCCGTCGATGATCCGCGTGGCGATTTCGGCGGCAGCCAGGGCCACCGAGGTAAAGGAGACGAACAGAATCGCCCTGAACACACGCCTCCGCACCGACGGTTCCAGTCGCGCCGCCATGTCAAGTAGTCCAGCCGGCCGTCCGGCCGTGAATGAGATCCTCGACCTGAAGCGCGACCGAGGACGTTTCGACGATTTCCTCAAATGGGATGGGCGCAGCGCCTCCCGTGGCGATCGCGTCGCCCAACCGGCTCAGCTCTTCGAAATGACCCTTGTCGGGCTCTCCGCTCTGCCACAGCATCGATCCGTCGCTCGCCCTGGTCAGCTTTCTGAAATCGTCGACGATGAACGCCTCGCCGTCACAGAACACGGTGATGTGCTCCTTGCCGATCCCGCTCTTCGGGCCGAGCGCAGTGTACACGAGGCTGGCAACCGTCCCGTCGTCGTAGGTGATTGTCGCGGCGAAGTTGTCGTTGCGGGCGTACGGAAGCTCGCGCGGGTCGATCGCGGCGGCATCGATCGACCGTGCCGGCGCGCCGGCGAGAAAGCGGAAGACGTCGTACATGTGGCACGCCTCGCCGACGTTGCGCCCGCCGCCCTGGGCGCCGTGAACCCAGTGGTCGAGCGGAATGTACCCGGCGTTGAGCCGATACTGAATCATCAGCGGCGATCGTCGGCCGGCCAGTCGCTCCTTCAAGGTCTGCAGCGCCGGCGAGAATCGCCGGTTGAAGCCGACCATCAGGAGCGGCGCGGTCGTCATCGTCGAATAGGTGCGCACCACTCGCTCGAGGCCGTCCCACGAGATGGCGAGCGGCTTCTCCACGAACACATGCTTGCCGGCCGCGAGCGACCGGACCACCTGATCGGCATGCTCGTGATGCCGCGTCGCGATCACGACGAGCTGAAATCCCGGATCGTTTAGGACAGCGTCGAGATCGCTCGTCAGGATCTCGACCTGTTTGTCGCGAGCGAAGTTGCTGCCCTGCATGCCAGTACGGCTGACGACGCCGCGCAGAAAATACCGATCCGCTCGTTTTTGCATCTGGGGGACGAGCATCGCGGTCCCGAAGGCACCGGCGCCGACGAGCGCGTAATTGATCCGCGTGCCCGTCGCCCGACGATGGCCGGCGAGCGTGACCCGCGTCGGCTCTGGTTGCCGCTCTTGTTCGTCCGGATAGCGAATCAACACGCCGAGCGGCAGCGCGTCTTCGGCCTTCGCGAGCTCCGCATACGTCATCGGCGCTTCGTCGATCGGCACGACGCGATCGATGAGCGCCTCGAAGTTCATCCGGCCGCTCGAGACAAGTTCGAGGTAGGCCTGCATGTTTCGGTTCAGGGTCCAACGGACGTACGGGTACGGATAGTCGTGCCCTTCGGCCTCATACGCCGGGTCGTACCGTCCTGGTCCATATGACGTGCTCATTAGCAGATCGATCTCCTTACGGTAGAACGCGGCTCTGTCCACGTTCAGCCCGACGTCGCCGACGATGACCACGGTCCCTTTCGCGCGCGTGAGCTCCATCGCCAAGTTGACGACGGTGTGGGAGCTCGTCGCGGCGGTGAGAAGCGTGCGATCCGCGCCGTGCCCGGCGGTGGCATCGCGCACGAGCGCCTTGTAGGCGTCGACGTCCGACGCGCCGGCGTCGAGACCGAGAGCGAGCGCCCGCTTGACCCGTCCCGCGTCGGGATCGAGACCGATGACCCGGCATCCGGCAGCCTTCAGCAGTTGGATCGTGATCTGTCCAATCAAGCCGAGCCCCACGACCGAGACGCGTTCGCCGAGCTGCGGCGCCGCGCGGCGGACGCCCTGGAGCGCGATCGCGCCGACGGTCGCCGACGCCGCATGCCTCAGATCGCAACCCGGCGGAACGCGGCAGACCAGATTACGCGAAACGTTCACGTAATCCGCGTGGTTCGCCTGACCAGCTCCCGCGGCGGCGACGAGGTCGCCCGGAGCGAGATCGGTGATACCATCGCCGACCGCGACCACTTCGCCCGCCACGGAGTAGCCGATCGCCCATCCTTGCGCGTTCAAGTCCGACGAAACCTGAGCCGGCGCCGGTGCCGTTCCGGCGCGCGCCACTGCGGACTGACGAGCTCGCAAGAGTCGCTGCTCGGCGATCTGCGAGATCCGGCGAACCGCCTTCCGTGGATCCCGAAGACTGGCGTGGAAGTAATGCTTGAGGAGGCGAGCGCGATCGAGGCCCCGCTCGATGGCCGGCGTGTCGGGGGCCGAAACGCTCGAGGACCTGAGCGGCGCGACTTCGGTGCCCACGCTCACGAGCGAGTAGCGGACGCGGATCAGCACCGTGCCGGCCTGCACCACGGGCCGCGGCATGCGCGCCACCGCGACGCCGTTCATGTTCATCAGTAGTTGACGCATCGATTACATGCCGACGAGCGAATCCTGGCGCGGCGCAGCAAACGCCGACGTCAAATGTTGCAACGAAGCCGGTGCCAAACGCACCAAACCGATCCTGAACGATGCGACGACCGGCAGCGACGTCCGAGCCTTCCTCACGGCCACTTGGGTCTTCGTGCGGACGCCGTACGTCGGTGACACCCAGCCCTCTTCGAGCGTGATCGTGGATCCGACAATCGGCTCCACGAGCTGCAGCCACGCGTCGCGAGTGCCGGAGGAAAGCCGGACGTCGCCGCGATCGATCTCCGCATGCAGGGCGGCATCCAGATGGAAGCGCCACACCAGCTCACGCGATCCGCGACCGTCGATCGAATCGCGGACCAGCACGTCGGGACCATCCTTGCGCAGCAGCAGTTCGCGCGTGACCGTGACCGGCGGGTCCAGTCGCGCATACGCGGTGTGGGCGCCGCGAAAGTAATCGGCGCGATCGTCAAAGCGCCACGCCACGTCTTGCGGCCTGGCATCGTCACGGAGCTGCCAGAGATGATCTGGCGAAATCAGCCTGTTCAGTTCCTCGTCGTCCACCTGCACGACGTTATGAAACGCCGTACTGCGGAACCGGTTGCGCCACTCGCGCGACGACGTGTAGAGGTACGCCCCGCAATCGGTGACGAGGTTCATGCCGTCCAGCCACACTTCGATGCTGGTGATGTCGCTGTGGCCGTGTCCGCCACGCCCGTGCATGCCCACCTCGCCGCAATCCACGATGACGTGCGCGCGATCGGTCCGAAGGACGTAGAACCCTCCGGCGTCAAACGCCTTCGAGGCAACCGGCTGTGTCTCGGTGTCGATGGCATCGAACCTGTCCGCGCCCGCGGGCCCGAGCAGCCAGAAGGCTTCGTCACGGAATCCGCCCGCGGCGCGCTTGAAGTCGCCGCGCTTGAACAGCGCGGCGCCGGCGGCGAGCAGGTACCGGTGATCGTTGATGCTCTGCACGCCAAGCTTCTGGATGCGGCCATCGTCGGCATCGCCGATCAACGGAATGGTGCCATCGGGTTTGGTGTAGGCTTCGACGAATTCGAACATCCGGCCGAGCCGCGCGACCCACTCGGGAGACAGCCGCTCGCCGTGGAGCTCGAGAAGCAGATACGACGTGAGAAACGCCTCGAGGACCAGCCGGTGATAGGCGGTCGATTTTTCGAAATCGACGCCGTCTTCGCTCGTCTGGTTGAAGATCTCGGCGTCGATGATGTCCTTGCCGACCTGGAGCCAGTCTCGGCCCTTGGGCGTCGCGCGGAAGAACGTCCCGAGAAAGACGAGGCCGACGCCGTCGCACAGATAATGGTTGCCGTTGACCTCGCCGCGCTCGAGGTGATGCGCGATGTAGTCGGCGTGCAGGTAGAGCGCACGGAGAAACGCGCCTCGAAACGCGCGAGGTCGGCAAGCAGTTGAATCGCTAAGAAAGTAGAAGCCCCAGATCCAGCTCACCGCGCGCAGCGCGACGTCCATGGCGCAGGCCCAGTTCACACCGTAGCTCCGGGGGTTCCGCGCGATCCAGTCGGTGACCTGGTGGACAAACTCCTGCGCGTATCGCTCGTCGCCGGTCAGCCAATAGGCCTGACCGAGCGTCGTGAAGTGCTGGCACCGGCTGAGCTCCCAGGGGATCTTGACGTCCGACGGTCGATCGAGCTCGATGTACTGCAGGCTGGGTGAGGACTCGAGCGGCCACTCGCGGCCTGATTTGAAGTCCGTGTGCCAGGGGAGGGCGGATCCGAGCGCGACGCATCCGGAGCCAAGAAGATCGAACTCGTGACGGACCGCTCGATCGGCAGGGCTCACGATCGAAGGCGGACCGTCGGGGTACCGGGTGCGAAAACTCCGCGTCCACTCTTCGCGACGCGCCGGCGACACGAAGAACGGAGCGGCTTGCTCGGTCCGCCACAGCTCGTCGATCGAGGCCGCGCCGGCCGCCTTCACGATGGCGCGCGCGGTCAGCACGTGCGGGTACGCGCGGGACCACGGACGCTGGAGTCGGGCGCGGCCGGCTTCGATCAGCCGGGCCGCCAGATAGCGCAGCGGCCGCTTCGACGCGCGCCGCACGCGGCCCAAAAGGTTCCTCATGTCATCCAAACAGGAAGCGGCCGATCACGCCGGCAATGCGTTCGGAGGCGCGGCCGTCCCACAGCTCGGGAATCCGTTTCGACGCCGTCGAGTGCAGCGCCTGATCGCAGCCGTTGATGATGTCCGCGGTGCGCGTGCCGACCACGCGGTTCGTGCCCTCGGTGACGGTAATCGGCCGCTCGGTGTTCGCTCTGAGCGTGAGACACGGAATACCCAGCGCGGTGGATTCCTCTTGAAGCCCTCCGGAGTCGGTGAGGATCAGCCGGGCGTGCGACGTGAGAGCGAGAAAGTCGACGTAGCCGAGCGGTTCAGTGACAATCGTGCCGTCGAGCTCGGCCTCGAGGTTGAACTCGGCCAGCCGGTTGCGCGTGCGCGGGTGCACCGGAAAGACGACGGGCATTCGCGACGCGAGGTGACGCACGGCCTGCAGTATGCTACGGAAGGTGCCGCACTCGTCGACGTTGGACGGCCGGTGCAAGGTGAGCACCGCGTAGGGACCATCACCGACCGGAATGCGATCGCGAACACGATCCAGGCTGGCGAACGGCAAGTGACGCCGCAACGTGTCGATCATTACGTTGCCGACGAGATGAATCCGCTCTTGCGGCACCCCTTCGGCCCGCAGGTTCTCGTTCGCGTCGCACGACGGTGTCAGCAGCAGATCCGCGAGCCGGTCGGTGACAATCCGGTTGACCTCCTCTGGCATCGTGCGATCGAAGCTGCGCAGGCCTGCCTCGACGTGCGCGATCGGGATCACCAGCTTGGCCGCCACCAGCGACGCCGCCAGCGTCGAGTTGACGTCGCCGACGACGACGACGAGATCGGGACGATCGGCGACGCAAATCTCTTCGAAGGCCGTCATGACCTGCGCGGTCTGCACCGCGTGGCTGGCCGACCCGACGCCGAGATCACGGTCAGGCGCCGGCAGTTGGAGCTCCTTCAAAAAGCCGCCGGCCATCGATTCGTCGTAGTGCTGGCCCGTGTTGATCAGCACCTGGCGGACGCGAGTTTCGCCGCGGAGCGCGTCCATCACCGGAGCAATCTTCATGTAGTTCGGTCGTGCTCCGACGACGTGCACGATGGTTTTCTGCGGGCTCAGAAACAGTCCTCGCGCCCCTCGATCCAGGACGCGTGCCACAGCACGGCGTTCATCACCGTCCAGAGCGGAAAGCTGACGCTCTGCCGGCCCGCGATCTGATCCTTCAGGAGCGTCGTGAAATATTCGCTGTCGATGAACCCTTCAGTGCGAAGCGCCGAGCGCTCGAGCGCCGCCAGACAGCGCGCGCCGAAGTCGCCTTCCCGGAACCACTCCTCCATCGGCGCGCCGAAGCCCTGTTTGCGTCTGTAGATCATGTCCTCGTCGAGGTACGGCCCGGCCGCCTTCTTCAGCACGCGCTTGCAGACGCCGTCGCGGAGCTTGTAGGACGGCGGCATCCGGGTCGCGAACTCGACCACGTCGTGGTCGAGAAACGGCACGCGCGCCTCGACGGCATGGGCCATGGTCAGCTTGTCCACGCGCATCAGCAGGTGCTCACTTAATCGAAGCTTCATCTCGAGGTACGGCATTGTCTGCAGCACCGCGGGCTCGTCGATCCGGCCGTCGAGCGGAGCCAGATACTCCCGGACGACCGCGTGGCTGTCGAGCGAGCGATGACCGTCAGGAATGAGCCCTTCAACTGGGCAATCGATCGATTGCTGGAACGGCGTGGGATCCGGCGTCAACCGTCGCCGCTTGTCGCCCCACCAACAGACGGCGCCGCCCCAGAACAGCTCCTCGCCGCGGCGAGCGCGCTCCTGCACCTCGATCGCTTCGCTCGACAACGCGGCCCTCGGCTGTGTGAGCGCCGCGCCGATCCGGCGCCACCACGGCGAGCGCTGTCGCGCCGGCCGATACACCGCTTCGTCGAGCCGCCGGTAGTGTTCGCACCACCAGTAGCCCAGAAAATTTTCGTCGGCGCCCTCGCCCACCTGCACGACGGTCGTGCCGCTGTCCTTCACCAGCTTGGCGAGGAAGTAGAGCGGGATGCAGACGTTGTCCGCGATGGGTTCGTCCTGAAGTCGCACGAGGAGCGGCAGGAACTCCTGCATCTCGTCGCGGTTGATCAGCGTCTCGTGATGATCGGTGCGATAGCGCTGGCTGATTCGGCGCGCGAACTGGAACTCGTTGTAGTCTTCCTTCCCCTCGTAGCCGATCGTGAACGTCGTCACCGGACGATCCATCAGCTCGCTCATCAGGGCGACGTTCATCGACGAATCGACGCCGCCCGACAGCAGTACGCCAAACGGCACGTCCGACACCATCCGGCGCGCGATCGACTGCTTCAGCAGCCGGGTGAGCTCGGCCACCGCTTCGGTCTCGCCGATGTCGCGTGGGGTCAGCGTGTTCGATCGATCCGGCGCACAGTCCCAGTACTGCCGCGCCGCGGCGCTGCCCTCGTGGTCGATCGACAGGATGTGACCCGCGGGCAGCTTGAAGATGCCGCGGAACATCGTGAGCGGCGCCGGAGCGACGATGAAGGTGAGGTAGTGCCAGAAGGCGGTTCGATCCATCTCCGCCGTGACGTCCGGGTGGGCGACGATCGCTCGAATCTCCGACGCGAACAGCCACTCGCCTCGGCTGGTGCGCGTGAAATACATGGGCTTTATGCCGACGCGATCTCGGATCAGGTGAAGGACCGGGCGGCCTGGGTCGCGCGCATCGTAGATGCCGACGGCGAACATGCCGTACAGCCGCTTGACGCAGTCGAGCCCCCACTCTTCGTACGCGTGGAGGAGGACCTCGGTGTCCGAGTGATCGGTCGTCCACGCGTACTTGCCGAGCGCCTGCAGCTCGCGGCGAAGATCGGCGTGGTTGTAGATTTCGCCGTTGAACGTGACCGCCACCGTCTGGTCGCGGTTCGTCATCGGCTGCGCGGCCGCCTCCGACAGGTCGATGATCGAGAGCCGCCGATGTCCGAGCCGGCAGCGATGATCGCGCGAGCCCCACAAACCGCAGCCGTCCGGGCCACGGTGCGCCATGCGATCGCGCATGCGCGCGATCGTTCCAGCGTCGCAGGTCCGACCTTCGGGATGGAAGCTACCGACGATTCCGCACATCAGACGTGAGCCTGGGGCCGACCATCAGAAAAGGGTGTAAATGAAGGGCGCAGCGCCGGAACCCCCGAGCACCATCAGCACGCCCAGGAACAACAACAAGACGATGACCGGGGTGAGCCACCATTTCTTGTTGTAACGGATGAAAGAGTAGACCTCACTGAAGAACCCGCGAGGCCTGGCTGCCGCTCGCCGCGCGAAATCGTTCGCGTCCGATCCGGGTTCTGGTTTGATCGCCATGTCACCCTCACATCTGCCTGAAATATCGATCGCGATCCACTGGCTCGCAGTCGATCCAGTACGATGTCGCGGACGGCTCGAACTTCCGCCGCATCGGGTCGTGCGAGAGCCGCATCAGATAACCGATCGGCGTGATGACCAGAAAATACACGGCTCCCACGATCACGTGAGACGCCACCCACCCCATCGGGTAAGTGACGCGCATCATGAGGCGGTAGATCGGTCGGATCGTGGCCGGAACCAGGAGTCCCGCGCTGGCCAGGATCAGGGCCAGGCCGCACACCACAATCGCGGCGCCTGGTTGCTGGTGCCGACGAAGCAACAGCCCGACGACGCCCCAGAATCCGGGGAACCAGAGTCCGGCGAACCATCGCAGCTCGCGGTCGCTCGGATTCATCTTGGGCTGAAACAGTGGCATCCTTCGTCCTTACGTCGCTCGACCGATCATGACAAAGAATCCGCCCTCCCGATTTCCCGCGGCGACCTGCTTCGCCTGCACGCGGAAGTGGTCCCAGGCCGAGCCGGCCTCGGTGCGATCGAACAGCGTTCTATCGCCGACGTCGCCTGGCTCATCAGTGACACTTGGGACACCGCGCACGAATTCGAGGCCGGTGTCCTCGAACCAGTTCAGCACCTCACCGATCGTGTGTGTGGACTCGTGGGGATGAAGATACTGATCGGCGAACCAGGCCTCGGCTTTCCCATCGCTCATCGGCACCGAGCGCAAATATGGATCGATCCACGTGGCCGCCCCACCCGTCAGGCGAAAGAGGCGGCGGCGGAGGTCGGTCATGAGTCGGCCGTACGTGTTGTAGAGACCGAGAACGATGTACCCTCCAGGACGGACCAACCTCACCAGCTGCTTGAAGCCGGCGAACGGATCGCTGGTGTGGTGAAGAACGCCGTTACACAGCACGACGTCGAATTGTCGTCGTTCAAACGGCAAACGGAACAGATTCGCCTGCACGAAGCGAACGCGATCCAAGCTGTGCTCGCGGCGAAAGGTGTCTGCCAGGCGTAGAGAATTGAGACACAGGTCGGCGCCGATCACGCTACGGCACGAAATGCCCAGAAAATTCGTCAGTTGCCCGGTCCCGCAGCCCACCTCGAGGACGGACGCGTTATACGGGATCGCGGCATCCAGAGCTCTCGCGTAAAGTCCGTTTCGCGCTTTTTCGATCAGGGAACGCACGGACTCGTGGTCGTCATAGTTGGGAAAGGGCGTCTGCTCATAGAACGCCTTGACGCGCTCTGTGACGTCGCCAGGGTCCCCGGCCGAATCGTGGGGCCAGAACAGTTGCGGAATGCCATCGGCGATCGGAAATCGGTGGCCGCACCCCGTGCTCACAAGAGCGGTGCCCTGATCGCGGAGTGCGCCGCCGCAGCCACACGGGCACCGGAGCGCCTCCTCCCACGGCTGCATGCCCGACCCGCGGGCCGACTGAATCGTTGCCGGCTGCGCCTTCTTCGAGACGACAAAGGGACCCATGCACAGCACGTCGATGTCGCTGGCCATGAAGGTCGAATACGCGTCGTGCGGCGTGCAGACGATCGGATCCCATCCCAGATTGAAACTGGTGTTGACGAGGACCGGACAACCGGTCTTCCGGTGGAACGATTCGAGAAGCTTCCGGTACAGCCCGTGCCGGACCGGATCGACGGTCTGTACCCGGGCGGAATAGTCCACGTGGGTGACCGCTGGAATTTCTGATCGGACGACCTTCAGCGTGTCCAGGCCTTTCGCCATTTTCTCATTCGGCGTAACCGGCAACCTCCGCTTCGGTGAAAGCGGCACAACGAACAACATGTACGGACTGTCGATCTCGCTCTCGACATCGAAGTATGTGGAAGCCGCTTCACGCAGCACGGCGGGCGCGAACGGTCGAAATCCCTCACGGAACTTGACCTTCATGTTCATGACCGTCTGCATGGTGCGATTGCGCGGGTCGCCGAGAATGCTTCGCGAGCCGAGGGCCCTCGGACCAAATTCCATGCTCCCCTGGAACCATCCGATCACGGCTCCGCCGGACGCGAGGTCCGCAATCGTGTCGACAAGCACCTGCTCGTCGTCGATGCGGTCGTACACCGCGCGTGACTGGCGCAGGACTTCTTCGATCTCCTCAGGCGAGAACGACGGCCCCAGCAACGAGCCCCGCTGCGAGTCACATGGATTCGGTACCCGAGGCTTGTCCAGGAGCTGGTGCCAGATGAATAGCGCGACGCCCAGCGCGCCGCCGGCGTCACCAGCGGCCGGCTGGATCCAAATGTCGTCGAATGGGCCTTCGCGGAGAACCCGCCCGTTCGCGACCGAGTTCAGAGCGACACCGCCGGCGAGACACAGCTTGTTCATGCCCGTGAGGGCGTGCGCATGAACTGCAGACCGCATCATGATCTCTTCGGTGACTTTTTGAATCGACGCGGCGACGTCCATGTCTCGTTCGGTGAGCGGCGTGTCAGGCCGGCGCGGTGGTCCACCAAAGAGTGTGTGGAATTTCTCCGACGTCATCGTCAGACCCTCGCAGTAGTTGAAAAACGACATGTCCATCCGAAAGGAACCGTCGTCTTTCAAGTCCACGAGCTTTTGCAGGATCGCGTCGGCGTATCGCGGGCTGCCGTACGGAGCCAGGCCCATGAGCTTGTATTCTCCGCTGTTCGCGGTGAACCCGCAGTAAGACGTGAAGGCTGAATACAGCAGACCGAGCGAATGGGGGAATTCCTGCTGTTGCAGCAGCTCGATCGTGTGGCCGTGGCCGCGACCCACGCTGGCGGTCGCCCATTCACCAACGCCGTCCATGGTCAGGATCGCGGCCTCTTCGAACGGCGAAGGGTAAAACGCGCTGGCCGCATGCGACTCGTGGTGCTCGGTAAACACAAATTGCTTCTGGTAGCCGTCTCCGAGCCCCGCTCGCATCTCGCGCGTCAGGTGCAGTTTCTTGTTCAGCCAGACGGGCATCGCCTTCGCGAAGGATCGAAATCCGTGCGGCGCATACGAGAGATACGTTTCGATGAGCCGGCCGAACTTCAGGAACGGTTTATCGTAGAAGCCGACGTAATCGATCTGCTCGGCCGAAAGCCGCGCTTCGTCAAGACAGAACCGGATGGCGCGAGTCGGAAATGCCTCGTCGTGCTTCCGGCGGCTGAAGCGCTCTTCTTGGGCGGCGGCGACAATCGTTCCGTCCACGACGAGCGCCGCAGCGGAATCGTGATAGAAGGCCGAGATCCCGAGGATAGCGGTCATGCGTCAGCCGCTTCCAAGGGCCGTCGGCGGACGCACCCACTGCGATTCCGCACCTCAGACGTTGTCGACGACCGTTTCGAGTGTCGTCTCGCGCAGCACGGCGTTACCGACACCCCAGTCGGATCCGTTGAAAATCATCGGCCGCTTCAGCCAGTCCATGTACGCGCTCCACAGGTCTACGGTAGCCGCGTCGAGCCAGTCGGCGCCGCTGTCGGCCAGACGTTTCCGGAGCAGCCCTTCGCCTTCGGGCGTCCACCCCGAGCCTTCGGCGTGCTCGAGGTGATAGATGCAGCGAGGCACCGAGAGGACCTCCTCGGTGACGCCGGCGTGATGCGCGATGTCTCCAAGGAGGCCGTCGGCATTCATCGAGTACATGGTGAACTCTGGATAGCCGTGCAACTCGAACCAGTGCTCCCGCGCCATCAGCTGAAAATCGCCGGCCGCGTTCCGATGGACGGCGGCCAGGCGGTTCTGCTTGCAGTACTCCTCGATTCGGGCGGTGAGCTCGACGCGGCCGGAGGCGTTCGCGTGCGGCTGGGGTACATGAGCTTCCGCACCATCGTGCTTCATCGGACGCCTGATCGCCGCACTCGTTGGATACAGGCTGCCCGCCAGACGCACCACGCTCCGGAGCACCTTCGATGTGACTCGGCGAGCAGCCAGCAGAAGAACGCGCACGTTTTTTCGCAACTCCAGCTCGTTCAACGGCACGGATCCGCTGACGGAGCGGACCGCAAACCTCGACACACCGTCGCCGCCTCGGTAGTGGTTCGCGATGTACAAGGACCACACTTGTCCACGTGTCATGTTCAATGACACGAACAAGCTGCGGCGCTCGCCGTCCGCCAGCTCGTACTCTTCGGAGGGAATCCAGCAATCGGACCATTCGTCGACCACGTGTAACGCGACGTTGCCCTCGTGGCACGTGCAGTCCACCACGAACGTGTAGCGATCGTCCCGCGGCGCATAGAAAGGTCCGTATCGCAAGCAGTACGACTGCCGAGCCGGAGCGGAGCGCACCACGATCCCTTCGGATGCGCGCTCGCTGACAACGTCACGGTGGGCGCTCCGCCACCGATTCATGTCGTACGCCTTCAACTGCGCGAGTGGCGCCGGCCACTCGGTCAGACGGGCCGACCGCAGGCGATAGGACAGTCCGGCCCGGCGTTCGAAGGCCGGCAGCGACCGTTCGGAGGGTGACGCGGCAACGGTCCTCAGAACGACCTCGTGCGTACCGGAAGCGCTCGCGAGAGGCACCCACAAAAGGCGTCGGTCCGAGATGCGTGCGCGCGCGAGGACACAAGCGCCATCGGCGATCTCGAGTTCAACCCACGAGGTAGCATCGTAAGGATTCGGTTCGATATCGAGCGCGAGCACCGCGCCGACGGCGGGCTCAGCGCTCGTGAGATTGACGACCAGACTCGCGTGCTCAGTCGCCCAGCGGTAAATCCCGAGGACCTGGTCCCCCTCGCGGATATGCCACCCGTCACCGATGGTGACGGATGGAGGATCGAAGACGTCCGGGCGAAGCGGCACCATCCGTCCATGACGATCGACCGGATAGGTGCCGGACGACCGATGAACGCGCAGCTGATGACTGCGGCAATGGCACAACTGCTCTTCGAGCGTCGCCTCGATCGGATAGTCCGACTCGATATCGTGCCGATCAACGCGGTACAAGACGCCAGGCCGCAGCGTGCGGGCGGCGAAGAACTCCACGAGCTCGTTCGAGAAGATGATGTCGATATTGGTCGAGAGCACGAACCGGCCCCGCGCGCGACGGATCCCTGCGTTCTTACCGACCATCTGAAAGAGGGGAAGCACGTGCGCGCGCGGCAGGCGACCGTGCAGCGCCGGCGGCACCTCGATGAACCGAAGCGGGAACGAGCAATTCGGCGGCCTCCGAATCAACTCATGCAGCCGCGGCCGCTCGGGCGGAGGGTTATACTCGACGACCACCAACTCCGCATCGAGCTCGAAACGACGGCACTGCGCGTCGAACGTGTTCACAAAGGCCTGGAGACGCGCGAGCGGGTCGCCCCCGTGAGCGTCGTTGCGCGACGTCACGACGACGCTCAGGTACGGAGTCGAAACGTCTGGTATTTCGCCGGTGACGGCGCGCATCACACGTTGTCGGTGACCGGCTGGAGTGTCGTTTCCGGCAGGGTCACGTCGCCCAGACCCCAATCTGATCCGTTGAAGATCATGGGGCGTTGGAGCCACTGCATATAGGTCGCCAAGATGTGCACCGTGCTCGCGTCCAGCCACGTGATGCCGCTTTCGGCGATCCGCTTCCTGAGCTGCGCCTCGCCTTCCGGGGTCCAGCCCGATCCCTTCTCGTGCTCGAGATGATAGATACAGAGGGGCATCTCGAAGACCTGCTCGCGGATCCCGGCGGAGTGAGCGAGCGCCTCGAGCAGTCCGTCGAGGCTCATCGAGAACATCTCGAGCTCGGGATAGCCTCTGAGCGCGAGCCAGTGCTCGCGCGCCATCAGCTGGAAATCGCCGCTGGCGTTCTGATGAAGCTCAGCGGGCCTGTACTCTCTCAGCAATTGGGCAAAAGGGGCCAGCTCGGCCAGCGGCGCCAGCGCCGCGACGCGGCCTTCCAACTCGCGCTGCTGGTCAATCGACGAGGCCGCCGATCTCACCCATCGGAACGGAGCGGTGAACCTCACAGCCACGTCGCCCAACCGGCGTACGACTCGCGCGAACGTCGAGGCCCCTTGCTTCTGACGCAGCTCCTCCAGCGACACCGACCCGAGGAGTCGACGAAGAACAAAGCGGGACACGCCACCGTCTGGCAGATTGTTCGAGATGAAGAGCGAGAATGTCGTTCCGTGCGGAATCTCAACCGAGAGGCTCAGGAGCTGGATCTTGTCGCGGTCAATTTCGACGACAGTCGACGGAAGCCAGCGGCCGCGCTTTTCGTCCATCACACTGAAAGAGAGGCGACCTTCGACGGGCGCGTACTCGAGAAGGAATTCGTAGATGCCGTCGGCCGGCGATTCGAACGACCCGTATTGCGCGCAGCACGAATATTTCTCGGCATCGGTCATGATCTCGACGCCGGACGGCGTGTGCTCCACGATCAATTGCGGACTGGCGTTCGGCGCCCGCCGCCACAATGCCATGTCGTACTCGTGGCTGGGGACCGTGCCGACGCCTACGTGCCAGACGCGATAGCACAACTGCCCGCGGCTCTCAAACAGCGGCAACCCCAGGCGGCCGCCGCTCGAATCGAGCATTCGCATGACGATCTCGTGACGCGCCACGCCGTCATCGAGTGCGACGCGCAGGCGAGTGCGCCGCGACACGCGCCTGTGCGCCAGTCGCCGCTCGCCGTCGAAGATCTCCAGCTCGGTCCAGGAGTCAGGCTGGTACGGGTTCGGTTCCACCTCCACGTCGAGCACCACGCCCCGCACCAGATTCGGCCAGGCGGTTCGGTCGACCGTGAACCGCGCTTGCTCAGTCGCCCATCGGTAAAACCCGTATGTGCTATCCCCTTCGCGCGTGTGCCAGCCGTCGCCGAGCGTAAAGCCCGCCAATCCGACAATATCAGGTTCGAGCGTCCTCAGCCGGCCGAACGGATCGACAGGATGCGTCCCGGTGCGTGCGTGTACGCGGATCTGATGCGTTTGACAAAACGCCATCTGCTGCTCGAGCGGGCCGTCGATCGGGAAATCCGCCTGGATGTCGTGACGATCCACCCGGTACATGTGGCCGGGCTCGAGCTGTTCGGACGCCAGATGTTCCACGAGCGCGCTGGAAAAGATGATGTCGATGTTGGTGGCCAGAACGAATCGACCCCGCGCGCGTCGTATCCCCACGTTCTTCGCCATCATTTGGAACAGGGGCAAGACGGCCGCGTGCCGGAATGTCCGATGGATCTCAGGCGGCACTTCGACGACATGCACGGCCAATGGCGCATCAGGCGGCAGGCGCAGCAGCTCGCCGACCCTCTGCCGATCGGCGGGAGGGTTCCATTCGACGACGATGAGCTCGGCGTTGAGCCCCGAGCGGCGGCACTGGGCGGCAAAGGTGTTGACGAACGCCTGCAGGCGCTTCAAGGGATCGCCACCGTGATCGTCGTTGCGCGTGGCCACCACGATGCTCAATAACGGTTCGGACCGTTCCGTCATGCGGGGGACTCTCGGATCGATGTATCGAACGTCGCCATCAACCGCGGGGCACGGGACGGCGCGCAGAGTCGGCCACTAGTTTTTGGAGACGTGGCGACCACGGATCGAATGCCGCCGCCCGTTCGCAGAGCCGGACGAACAATGACGACAACCCCTCCAGGTACGCCACCTGTTCGGCAGCCCACAGCAGGATGCCGGCGCTCGAGGATCGGCGCACCGCCTCGATGAGCGGGCCCGCAGTCTGCGCGTCGAGGAAGCGGTTCAGCACGAACAGCTTGTCGGCGCAGAACTGCGGGAACCGGTCGGCGCGGTACGACATACTGGCGCGGTCCGCCCGGGCCGTCTTGAACACCTCGGGAGCCACGAAGAAATCCTCCGGGCCAAATCTGGAGCCGAGCCGTATCCAGAAGTCGTAGTCGGGGCAGGTCCGAAGCGCTTCGTCGTAGTACAGATCGCTTCCGATTTTCTTCGCGTTGAGCAGGCCGGCAAACGCCAGCACGACTTCGCACCGCAAGTGTCCGAGCAGGTCGAAGTGCGGCGAGTCGAACACTTGAGTGACCGCACCCGCGCCGTCGACCAGCCGCACGCTGCCGTTGACGTAGACGGCATCGGCGTGCCGGCGCCACCACCCCACCGCCCGCTCCAGTGCATCGTCTTCGAGCCGCTCGTCGCTCGCGATGAAGCAGACCAGTTCGCCAGCGCAGCGAGCCAGCGCGCGATTGTAGGCCTGCCCGACTCCAGCGTCGGGCGCCGATTCGATTCGACAAACCGGGATGCTCTTCCTCACGGACAGGAGGTAGTCCAGCGACCCATCGGTCGAGCCACCGTCCTGCACGACGAGCTCGTAACGCCGATACCCCTGGCGCTGCACGGCTTCGATGGCCGACCGGAGGTGGGGTAGTCCGTTCTTGACGGCCAGCGCCAGCGAGATCAGTGGTTGCTGCACGCCCGATCAACTCGTCAGCAGCCGGAAGCGATCGCCGGCCGTCTTCTCCAGCCAACCCCCGACGTGCGTCGACGGGCCGCGTCCTAGCGGAACGTACTCGGCGAAACAGGCCGCCGCGTCGGCCGGCAGACAGCGCCAGCAATCGACCATCCGCAGGTGGCTGCCGGAGGCCCAGTTCACGCCTTGGAGCTCGCGGAGCGGGATCGTGATTACCGCCACGTCGGACTGTCGCAGACAGTCCTCGACAACGGGCTCGAACGTGATCCGATCGCCGAGGACGTCCCGCGCCCCGTCAATAGCCAGGGGATCCCACCCGATGACGCACCGCCGTTCGCGCACCAGCCAGCGCGAGAGATCGATCGCGAACGCTCGCTCCACAACGGGTGTCCCGGGTTTGTACGCCAGGCCGAGCAGACCGACGGTTTCGCCAGGAGACGACAGCTCGAGGATCTTGCGCAACACGAATCGGGCGTGCTCGTCATTGAACGTGTCGACCGCGCGGGGCAGCGTCGAGACCGCCCCAATCATGTCGATGAAGGCGGAGAACGCCTGGTTGTCGCGCGGCCAGCACGGCCCCCCATAGGGAACGGCGCCTTTGAAGAACCGCCGACCCATGCGGTGCGCGAGGGCGTCGGTGATTCGATCCACGTTCGCTCCCGGCACCTCCGAACAGACGGTCAGCAGCATGTTGGCAAACGACACGCGCATGGTCTCGTGCGTGTTGGACGCGACCTTTGCGATCTCGGCTTCGACCGGCGTCATCCTCGCAACCGGCGGGTTCACCTTGACGATCGACTTGTGGATCGCCAGGACGATGTCGCCAGGCCGCCGATCGGTTTCGCCGATCAGCAGGTAGTCGGGCTGCTCGAACCCCTTGACGACTTCGCCGAGCGCGATGAACGACGGGTTATAGCAGTACAGAAGGCCCGCGCCGATCTTGCGGCCCGAGGCCTGCTCGAGCCGAGGTATCACGACCGCATCGCTCGATCCGGGCAGGAGCGTGCTGACGATCGCGACCGTGTGGTCGGCGGACTTGGCCCGCACCCCGGCGCCGATGTCGTCGCACGCGCGCAGCACGTGCCGCAGCGAAAAGCCGCCGAGCGTGTTGCTCGGCGTCGGGACGATCACGAAGGTCAGTTCCGTGTCGCGGACGGCCTGAGCGAGATCCGCGGTCGCCACCAGAGCGGCCTGCGGCGCCAGTCGCAGCCGCTCCAGGACGCCAGGCTCCTGGGTCTGGAGGGCCCGCCGGTTGACAGCCTCGACGACCGCAAGATCGATGTCGACGCCGATCACCTTGTGGCCCGCTGCGACCAGGCATGAGACCAGGCTCAATCCAACTTTCCCGAGACCGATGACCGAGATGTCCATACGACTCCTGCCGACGAACGCCGATGGGGCGCTAGCGCCAGACCGCCGGCGCGGCGGAGTGCCCCGCCCATCGGGGGTCGCGGAAGACGCCCGCGCGGACCGCCTCTGCCACCTCAGTAAACGCCGCATCAATCGTGTGCGCGGGCGAGAATCCGCCGCACTCGCGAATGCGATCCCCGGCCACTCTGTAATCGCGTGCGTCCGGAACGCCAGGCGTGATCCTGATCGACGCATCCGGATAGTGCGCTCTCACCAGGTCGATCAGCTGCTTCTTCTGATAGTTTTCGCCGACGACATTGAAGACCTGCCGCGCCACGACGTCCTCGGGCGCCTGCAGCGCCCATTCCACGGCCCTCGCCGCGTCGCAGATGTGAAGGAAGGGTCGCCACGCATCGGGCGCGAAGATGTCGATCGCGTCGCCGAGCACCGCAGCACGGGCCATGTCATTGATCAGCAGGTCGAATCGCATATGCGGCGACAGCCCGCAAATCGTTCCGAGCCGGAGACCGCACGTCAGCAAACGTCCCGTATGAGCGAGCGCCATCTGCTCGGCCAACACCTTCGACGCCGCGTAAGTTCCCAGCGGGCGAAGCGGCGCGTCCTCGTCCGCCAGAACATCCGGGCTCGACACGCCGTAGTTGCTGCACGTGCTGATCATCACGAACCGACGTACCCCGGCAGCATCCGCGGCGGAAAGGACGGCTCGCGTTCCTCCCTCATTGATCGATCGCGCGTTCGCCTCGTCCGCGGCGCAGGCGGTTTCGCCGACAACCGCAGCCAGATGGACGACAGCGGAGGCGCCGGCGCAAACGGTCCGCAAGACGCGCTCGTCGCGCACATCGGCCGCGACGAGCCGGAATTTCTGGTGGCCAGCAAAGCCCAGGAGCGACTCGCCGCTGCCGGCCAGCGTGTCGAGGACCGTGACGGCCCACCCGCCGAACAGCAACTGAGACGTGATGACCGATCCGACATAGCCGGCGCCGCCCGTCACGACCACCGACCGCATCAGGCGGATCCCAGTTCTTCCAGTGGCACGTCCGCATCGCGAATCGCGTCCGCAACCCTCGCGGCATCGTCGGGCGTCATCGCCATGCCGAAGGGGAGGTACACCGCGCGGTCGGTCCAGCAATCGGCGGCGGGAAACGGACGGTCCGCCAGCTCCCTATACGCCGGATGCTGCGAGATCGTACGGTACTGACGAACCGCTGTCACGCCGCGGGCCTTCAGGGCCGAGACCAGCGCGTCAGGCGCGCTCGTGAACACGATGTTGTGTAGCGGTGCCTCGGTGCCGGGCACGGCATACAGGCGCGAGCCGAGACGCACGCGGAGCGCGGCGTGCGAGCGGCGGCGCCGCTCGAGGCGCGCATCGATGTCGTGCAGCTGACACAACCCGAGGGAGGCCTGGAGATCCGTAAATCGCAGGTTCGTCCCGATCGCACGGTTGATGTTCGTCCGTCGCCATTCCAGGTCACCGTGATCGATGTACGCGGCGGCCCGATCGAGTACGACGGGATCGCGCGCGACCACGGCACCACCTTGGCCCGTCGTCAAGACCTTTGGTACGCTGAACGAAAACGTGCCGACGGTCCCGAACGTTCCGGCAGCCCGATCGGCATGCCGATGACCAAGGGCGCAGGCGGCATCTTCGACCAGATGCAGCCGACGGTCGGCACACAGCGTGACGATCTCGGTCAGGTTGTCGCCCGTGTATCCGGAAAAGTTCACGAAGCACACGGCTCGAGTGCGTTCGGTGATCGCCTCGGCGACGCCATCCGGTGAAAGGCAGCCGGTCTTCGCGTCGATGTCAACCAGCCGCGGCCTCAGCCCGGCGGAAGCGAACCCGTTGATCGTCGAGATGACGCCGTAGGCCGGGACCAAGATCTCATCGCCAGGCTCGAGACGAAGCGCCTTCGCGGCCGCAGTAAGTGCGACGGTCCCACTGACCGTCGCCACGGCTCTCTCGGCACCGACAAACAGCGCGAGTGCTGCGGCGAACTCTTGCGTTGCTCGCCCCGGGCCGATGAAGCCGGACAACACCTGATCGCGCACGGCGTCGGCGTACGCCGGGGGAAACCACGGCTCGACCAACGGAATCGTCGTCGTGATGGTGCTCATTGGATTCATTCGGTCAACACCGCGCGAACCAGCGTGTGCCAGCCCAGTTCCTTCTCGAGACTTGCAAGCTCCTCATCGCTGACGTGGGCCCACGCCGGATCCTTCTTGTACTCATGCTGCCGATATGCCCCGACGTCCCAGGTGAAAATGTGAGCTTTCGAGATGTCCAGGACTCGGAAGTGTTTCAGCAGCTTCCTGATGCTGTCCGGCGTGTATGTGTAGGTCACCGGGCAGCCGCTTTGAGCTTCGGAGTTCTTCGCGACCAGCTCATCGATTCGATTCATGTCCCAGACGTTTTCCTGTCTCATGATCCAGAACAACTTGTAGCTGACGCGGCTGTACACCATGAGCCGCAGCTCGCTTCGCGTATCCATGTACTTTCGGGCTTCGTTCACGATCCGGTCGGGATGCGGCGAGTGGTGGATCACACCGAACGAGTAAACGAGATCATACGTATCGACTGGCACGAAGGACGACAGTTGTTCGGCGTTGCCGACATGCACCTCTACCCGATGGTCCAGTTCGAACAATTGTGCTCGCCGACGAGTCACCGCGGCCGATTCGGTAGAGAGCTCCACGGCGGTGACGTCGGCGCCAGCCCGGGCGAAGCTGATGGTCGTCGTCCCGACGCCACAGCCGATTTCGAGCACGCGCTTGCCCTTCCACCGATCGAAGTCGGCGAACGACGGGATGTGCGGCTCGACGAAATACTTGCGCCGTTCCAGATCGTCGAAATACTCGCGGGAGCCGACCGGATACGGCGAATTGTGTATGTTGCAGGGAGACGCGTTCCAGAACGCCTCGACTGCCGAGATTGGCACGTCGACGAATGGGCCATCGCTCATGATGTCCTCAGGCTCCTTCGGTGAATCCCGCCACCGCGTCTTCCCACAGCTCGGCCAACGGATTGGGCTCCGACGGTGGCGTCACGCCGCAGCGGCCGTAGGCGATGTAATCGATGCCCGGTGCACCTTGGAGCGCCGGGGCGAGATGCCGCCAGAAATCGACCACCCTGACCGTCCTCGTGTGACCTCGAGTGAAATCTGCGGCGGTCAGCTGCGCGAAGCTCGGATCGGGGGTGGCGATGAGCACGACCTCGGCGTCCTGCAGGCACGCCTCGATCGAATCGAGCACCAGCGCCCGTCCGCCGAGCTCCTGATTGGCCTCGTGGCCGGCGAGCGGGTCGAACGCCAGCACGCGGTACTTGCGGTCGACGAGCGCCTTGACGATTTGAATGGCCTGCGACTCTTCCACGACGTGGGAGCGCGGCTTGTAGGCAAGGCCCAGGGCAGCGATCGTGGCGCCGGGGTGGACTGTCCCGACGAGGCGGCTGACGAGTCGCTCCGCAATCCCGCGATTGAGGCGATCGATAGTGCCAGACAAATCGGCCGGAGCTCCGAGCGCGGACGCCAGAAACCCGAGCGCGACGTTGTCTCGCGGAAAGCAGGGACCACCGTAGCCGAGGGCGCCCGTCAGGTATTTTCTTCCGATGCGCGTATCGAGTCCGATAGCGTTCGAGACGACATCCACGTCGCCGCCCGGCATCCGATCGCAGATTTCCGCGAGCATGTTCGCGAACGTGATCTTTGTGGTGACGTACGCGTTGACGGAGATCTTCGCGAGCTCCGCGTTCTCAATGCTCATGCGGGCCGCGCTGGCGCCGTTGTCGACGATGTCGCGGTAATGCGCTTCGAGATGGTCGCCCGAGCGGCGGTCGTACTCCCCGATCAGGAGGAAGTCGGGACTCAGAAAGTCGCGGATGACGTTGCCGAGCGCGACGAATTCCGGGCTGTAGCAGAAACCGAACCCTTCGCCGCACCGCTTTCCGGACGACCGTTCAAGTATGGGCAGCAGCCCGTATCGCGACGCACCCGGGAGCACGGTGCTCGTCAACACCACCGTGTGATAGTCAGGTTTCCCTGCGAGCGCGCGTCCGATTTCCCTGAACGCGTACGCCGCGTACTGCAGCTTGAACGCGCCGCGCTCGTCGCTCGGCGTGGGCACGATGACGAAGCTGATATCCGAGCTGAGAATGGCTTCGGCGTGGCTTCGCGTGGCGCGCAGTCTTGGGTGATTCGCCGCAATCAGGTCGTCGAGCCCGGTCTCCTGGACTGGGGCACGACCGTGGTTCACGGCGTCAACGGCGGCTTGATTGATGTCCACGCCGACGACGTCGTGACCTTGGCTGGCGATTCCGGCCGCCATGCTGGCACCAAGCTTTCCTAATCCAATCACCGACACACGCCTAGACATGCGGATTCCTCGTTCTGCCACCCGGAGCCCGGCCCGAGATCGTCCTTTGCCCGCTCTGTCCGCTCTTCGACCTGTGACATCCGGCGCGGGGCCCTGGAGGAAACGGCGGCATGTACTAAAGGGAGAACAGGTCCAGAGAGTGTACGACCACCTGCGAACGCCCAGCCGAGGGCGACGCGTTGCGAACGATCATGAGCGCCGCAGGGTTGGCCGCCAAGTCGAATTCCAGAAAGCATTCCTGCTCGTGCTCGTGACGGTCGCGTGCCAGATATTCCTCGGTGACGAACGCGGCGCCGTTCCCGGCCGGGATCCCGAAACCGACACGGCCACCACGCACCGTTGCGCGCACTCTGACAACTCCTCGCGTGTGATCTGCCGGTATTCGATCCACATGGACGGGCACGGTGGCCGCGTACGCCCATGGCTCCTCCGGCGTGGTCACGAGTACTGATCCGCTGCCATCAACCGTCGCCACGGCCCTCCACCCTGGCTGTACGGAGAGGGCGGCGACGTCGATCGCTCGGGCAATTGCTGAGGCGCCCGCAGCCGGCTGCTGGAGTCCGGGAACACCGTCGACCTTGATCAAGTCGATGCAGTTCATGGCACCGTCTCGGTACTCGCAGTACAACACGGACGCGAACACCGTGGGCCGTAGTTGCTCGATGAGCTTGTCCGCGTCATACCACTCTGCCCACGGCGTGCCGGCGCCGTCGGTTTTCTCGCCCCAACGGTCGAACGGCAGCTGACCTTCATCGATCCAGCGCTGGAACGGATACGCGTGCATGATGAATCGGCCACCTGGCTTGAGGCGCCGTGCGAGCGCCTCGAACTCGGGCCTGCCGGTGTCAGCCGGGATGTGGTGGAGCGATCCGAACGCCATGACTGCGTCGTAGTCCGTGGCGAGTTCATCCAGCTGCCGGACACGCTGGAGGTGGAGCGACTCAGGGCGGCCGAGCCCCTTGAGCGAGAACACCCGTAGGACCAGTTCGAGATTCGTGGAACTGACGTCAACGAATGTCATCGTGGCGCCGGCGCACGCCAATGCCACGCCGTCGATTCCTAGACCGGGTCCGACTTCCAAGATCTTCTTACCTGCGGCCCATGGGCCGTACACGGCGTGAAACCAGCCGCGAAGCCTCAGCCCGCGTATGCCGTCCGACGTGTCGGCGCGGGCACGCTCCCACGCCGCCAACGCGTCCTCGTCGGTGGCAGACACCAGCACGCGCGTCGACGTCCGCTCCAGGCGAGACGCGGGAACCTCGTGCCACTTCGCAGCGAGCCGCTCGAAGAACCGCTCGAGATCTCCTTCAGTTCTCACGAGTACCGTTTCGCGAACGTCGGGATCTTGAAGGTCGGCCTGAAGCCCAGCGACTCATAGGCATGCACGGCGCCGACGTTGTCGTCCCAGGGCTCGACGAACACACGGGCCACGCCCTCGGCGGCCATACGGCGCATGACTTCCTGGAGAACGGCCCGGCCCAGGCGCTTTCCGCGGAAGTCGGGGTGGGCGCCGAGCGGCTCGATCTCTCCGACCCGCTCGCTCTGCAGGTGGCCTGCCCACGCGCAGCAGAACGCTACCGCCGGTTCGTCAGCAGACACCACGATCAAATCCAGGTTGCCGCAGTACCCGTGCGATCGCGTGATGCCGAGCCGCCACTCGGCGCTCATACCGATGCGCGGAAAGACCGCTCGATGGAGCTCTGCCCACGACTCGGCCGAAACGTGGGAGCTGGAGCGAATCGAAAACCCTGGAGGCAGCTCCGGACGGGCGCCGGCGCCAAGGGGCCGCTCCAGGTGCACGATGGACCACGGGCAGCGGCTGAATCCGCGCCTCTCGAGCAGCGGAATGAGATCGCAATTCGCCGCCCCGACCTTGAGCCAGCACGTCAGAGGCCCCACGCGGGCCTGCGCTTGCTGCCCGAACCAGGACTCGATCCAATCGATCAAGCCGTCACCCAGCTGGGTGACGCCGTGACGGGGATCCATCCCGTAGTCGAGCATCTTGAACGCGGGCTGCCACACCGCAAACGCTGCGAGTTCACGCTGATCTGTTTCCCAGAGGGCGGCTTCGCTCGAGCCGTACGCCGGCGATGCCAGCCGGTACGGCAAGTCGAGCACGTGAATATGTCGATCGGACAGTGCCCGGACGAACGCGTGAATCCGATCACGCTCCGCATCGCCGGAACCCAGACGAAAGTGGAGCGACGAGGGCCTCACGCCTGCTGCCATCAACGCTCTCGGAACTGGTTCGTGATTGGATACCACCGATCGCGGCCGACGCTTCGGCTGGAAGTCTTCACGCCAGGCGGGGCGCCGCGACGACGTGTGTAGCGGGGCCCAAAGAGCATGTTCTCGGTCCGGAACACGATGTCGCGACGATGCCAGTCGCGCGCCCTCTCGTCGACGCAGCGCCCCTGCTCCCCCAGCCCCGCGAGCTTGGCGTCGAGGTCAGTGTACTCGGGGAGCGTGTCCCGGCCTTGCTGATTGGACCGTAGTCCGACGATCGGCGCCTTGGTCATCACCGCGGCCGGAATCGCTAGCAGAGTCGCATGCTTTGGTCATGCTTTGCGATACAGCTGTCGATTAGACTCAAATTCTCCTTCGTCCATTCCACTGTCCTGGCCAGACCGTCACTCAGTCTGATCTCCGCCTCAAAACCAAGCTCGAGCCGCGCTTTCTCGGTGCTGCCGAGACGTTTGCCGGAACGATCCCAGTCGCGTCGCGGGCGAATGTCGAGCGGAGCCGAACTGCCAGTCAGCTTGGTGATCTGCTCCGCCAATTGCCGGATGCTTGTTTCGACGCCGCTGGCGAGATTATAAACCTCACCGGGCTTGCCATGCGTCGCGCACGACATCAAGCCTCGCACGATGTCTTCGACATAGATGAAGTCGCGGCTCGTCACTCCACCGCCTTCCAGCTGCAGGGCTTGCACCTTAAGAGCCTTGTAGATGAAGGTTGGAATAACATTCCGCCACACTGTCGCGGGCGTGCCTCGCCATTGTCCGGCGCCGAGTATCTCGCCCGGGCCATACACGTTCTGAAATCTCGCGCGTACTGTCGGCAACGCGTGGCGGTTGAAGTAATACACGGCGTAGAATTCACCCACAATCTTGGAAATCGAATATGGGCTATCCATCTGCAACGACACCGGCGCGTCTTCTGAAGTCGCCAGTGCTCGATCGAAGGTCTTCTCGGCCACGGCACATCCCGCCCCGGCATACACCAGCTTCTTCACGCGTCGAAAGGTTTTCGTGTGCTCGAACAACTTCAACGTCGTCAGCTGACTGTGTTCGTGATCCGCCAATGGGTTCTGAATGGAGCTTTGATTGCCGTGATACGTGGCGAGTTGAAAGACATACTCATGTTCGTCGGCTACTTGCGACAAGACACGGTCATCGGCAATGGAGCCTTCGGTGAACAGCACGCGTGCGTCATCCGGAACGTTGACTCGTTCGGCTGAAAGCAGGTTGTCGACGATCTGTACTTTGGCGACCCTGGCCCTCAGGAGCCGGCGCACGAGATTACTGCCGACGAATCCTGCTCCGCCGACGACCAGAACGGAACAGTTTTCGAGTTCGGTCAATGCCGTGCGTCGAGCGGTCCGAGATGCGTATAGGTTTCAGCAATGCCGAACTGCTGGTAATACCGGACGGCCGCTCGAATGCCCGAGCTCAGCGGCGTGGCAACCTCCCAAGCGAAGTCCAGATTCGTCCTGGACGGATCGAGCAGAATCGTGAATGCGTCATCGCGATTGCGTTCGCGCACCTCAACCGGCTCGTCGAGTCCGATGTCCAGCGCCTTCACTGTTTCGTCGAACAGCTCCGCGATCGAAGAATCGCTCCCTGAGGAGATATGGTACGGCCCACGTCGGCCGACTCCGTCGAGAGCCTTCAAGACCACATCGACCAGATCGCCCACATAAATGAAATCGCGGCGCGTATCCATGACGAAACATTTCTTGCCCGCGGTCAGACGCTGGAAGAATGTCGGTAAGGGCCCACTCATGTTTCGCGGGCCATAGGCGTTCGCCAGCCGAAACGAGATGAAATCCACACTCCCCAGGCTGATATAGTTTTCACCTGCAGTCTTGCTGATGGCGTAGCTGCTCTCATAGGGTCTCAGCGGATGATCGAGCGTGATCGGCTGTTCCAGCGGATGCAAGCCATAGCAGAGCGCCGTCTGAAAATAGATCAAGCGAGCCACCTTCGTGCGCTCACAGGCCTGAGCGACATTGACCGTTCCTAGAACATTGGTCAGCGCATCTTCGGCCCAGGCATGAGGATCCTTGTACGATGCCGCCGCGTGGACCACACACTCCGGCCTGAAATCGTCGAACAGCCTGTTCACCAGGCCGGTATCGGCAACGCTGCCTTCGATCGCCCTCAAATTATCGTGCGCCTGAAGATTATCGCGGCGGCCCGTTGCGTAATTGTCAATCACGAGCACACTGTCACCTCGCGCCACGAGGCCGTCGGTGATATGGGAGCCGATGAAGCCCGCTCCACCGGTTACGAGAACTTTTTTCACGATTCACCTCGACTCGGCGTTCTCAGGAGACAACTGGACTTGCTGTTTGAACTCCGCCGCCTTGTCCTGAAATTCCTGCTGCCACACTTCCAGACAGAACAGGCCCCAAATGTTACGGCCGAATTTGGACTCGCTTTCGATTTGCTGTACCACTCGGCGATTGTCAATCAGGTCGCGCTCCAGTGCCCGACCGCTCGTCAACGTGTCGAGCACGAAGTCGCGGACCTCTCCCTTCAACCATTCGGTCCATGGGGTCGGGAAGCCCATTTTGTCCGTTCGATTGATGATCACGTCGGGCAGATACGGTTGCGCGGCATCCTTGAACACCTGCTTCATCGCTCCGCTCCGGAACTTCACGTCAGCGGGAATAGTCGCGACGAACTCAACCAGCGAATGATCCAGCAATGGGACGCGCGATTCCAGCCCGTGCGCCATACTCATGCGGTCTTCCACTTGCAATAACGCCGGCAGCAGCGTTTTGAAATCGAAGTGTGTCATCAAGTCGAAGTACGATTGCTTGCCGACATTGTCGCTGTTGAATACACGGCGGAACGTGTCGAACGGCGAATAGTCGCCGAGGGCCTCCCAGCGAATTTCGTCGGCCAGGTGTGGCGCTCGATCGATCAGCCTGAAGTACCGGCGATCCATGTCTTCGAACAAACCTTCCCGCCAGAACTCCTGCAACAACGGCTTGTAGTTGCGCAGGGCCGTCAGGTTTGGAATGATGGACTCGTACGTAACCACGAAGTTTCCATCATTCATCGTCCCATCTATGGCGGCTTTGATACACTGCTCAAAGTAGGCGATCAGATACCGCGTATAGCCGCCGAACACCTCATCGCCGCCCTGCCCGCCGAGTACGACCTTGCGATGTCGTGCGGCAAGCTGCGACACCATATATTGCGGGAAGGAGCCTGGACCGGCCACCGGGTAATCTAGGTGGTAAATCACGCGCCGGAAATACTTGATGAAATCTGCGGACGAGATGTCGACTTCCAGCAATTCCATGCCCGCTCTCTCAGCCAGTCCGCGAGCATAATGGCTTTCATCATATTCCGACCCAACGGAGAACTTTCCGTTAAATCCCAAGAACACTCCCTTGGTATGCGGTCGGGCGAGTGCTGCGACCACGCTTGAATCCAGCCCCCCGCTGACATAGGCGCCGACCGGCACATCGCTGCGCAGATGTATCCGCACTGAATCGGCCAGCAACTCCTGCAGGCGCTCTTTGAAATACCTGGCAGTGTGACTGAAGTCCAACTCATAATAGACTTCCCAGTACCGCCCGGTTTCCAGCGTTCCGTTCGCTATTCGCAGAGTATGCGCCGGCAATAATTCGCAAATGCCCTTGAAGAGCGTTTTGCCTGCCAGACAGAACTGGAAGGTCAGGTATTCACTGAAGCTTTCCAGATCGGTGTCGATCGAATCCACAAACGGCAGCAGGGCTTTGATCTCGGAGGCAAAGTAAAACGTGCCGCCGGCCAGTGTGTAATAGAGGGGCTTGATCCCGAATCGATCGCGCGCGCAAAACAGCGTTCGAGAGCGCTCGTCCCACAACGCGAACGCGAACATCCCGCGAAAATGACTGACGCACTCACGCCCCCAGCGCCGCCACGCGCACAAGATCACTTCGGTATCAGAATTGCCGGTGAAATTGTCCGGTCCGAGCTCCTCGCGCAATTCGACGTAGTTGTAGATCTCTCCGTTATACGTAATCCAGTTGCCGGCACTGTCGGTCATGGGTTGTGCGCCGGCCGGCGAGAGGTCGATGATGCTCAAGCGCTGGTGAGCGAAGCCGACGTGGCCATTGGGATGCTTCCAGATCCCTGCGCCGTCAGGCCCGCGGTGGCGAAGCAGGGCCTGCATGACGGCCAGCTTGGGATCGAGGTCGGGGATGTATTCGAGATGGGTACCTAGGATACCCGCGATGCCACACATTCTTCCGATCCTCGCTTCTGAACCAAGAGGTTCATTTCAGCGTCTGACATTCCGTATTCGCATGTCGGCCGATCGCTCCGCTTCTCTGGCGGGTTCGGACCGCGCCGATAGCCCACGATATCCGGGGTGAACTTGGCGGAGAACGAAACGAGCGCTTCGGTACATGGTTCTGATCGACAGATACACTGCACTGTAGGGATACAGAACATCGGCGATCCGCCATTTGAGTGCCTGCAGCGCATTCTGCGGGTGCAATGCGGGCGCCTTCTTTTCTACTGCCGCACCTCGAGCATCACCGGCGACAGGTACAGCGGAAGGAGGCGTCTGTTCGGAGTCAATCAGGCTCGTCGTGAACGCGGAAAACGTCGCCAGCGCCCGATCCGTCGCCAGCCACTGCCATTGGCGTTGCTCTGCGGCGCGGGACGCGACCACACCGGTCAACAGGGTTGTTCCAGTGCCCCGATAACTCTGCCGGTCAATGGCTTCGTCGATCCGGTTGATGAACGAGCGGTAGCTGTAGCGACCGGATCCAACGATGTCCTCCCAGGCGCGCGTCGTCAGACCTTCGAGGTAGGTGTCGTCCGCCAGCCGCTGCAATACTTCGTCGAGGTTACTGAGGTCCTTTTTCAACGGTATGTAATGCTGCTCCGCTGCGATAACGCCGGAGTACTCTCCCTCGAACAGTACCAGAGCGGTGCGCAGGGCAATGGCCTCGAAGATTCGAGGTGATACTTGATTCATCTGAACCGGGCCATCGTGTCCTGCGAGGAATCGTGCATGAATGGTCTCGTAACTGAGATCAGGATCTCTCCGCACGGCGCGCTGGATGGCCTGACGAATGTCGCCGTGGTCATCGAACACGTTGGAACCGCTCTCCGTTCCCAGCGTGGCCCGGCAGTTCTGCATGAACTCGTACCAGTGTTCTCCGTAGATACGATGGTCTTCATCCCATTCAATGTCTACCGGGATCTCACGCGCCTTGCAGGCATCACGGACACGTGTGCCGATCAGAAGTTTTTCACGGCTCAGATCGCCATACCAGGCTGGCAGCGAGCGCCCGCGGTAGCCAATGACGAACCGGCGTTCCTTGAATGGCTTGTGGCGTCTCGGCGTTTCCAGGTCCAAGGGCACATAGCCCGTGAGCACTTGGATGAAATCAACATTCGGAAAGCGATCCTGAGGATAGATTCGGTCGCGGTATGCTTCAGGGACGCAGGTGAATACAATGTGCAGACCGAAACGATCGATCGCCTGACGGGTGATCTCGGTGTAGTCATATTCGTCCTGAATGAAGCAGGCCTTCAGGCCGCCGAAGTTCACCAGCGCCCGAGCATAGACCGGCAGGAGCGTGTCGAAGCACAGGCGAATGGAATAATGGATGATGATGACGTCGAACATCGACAGATCCACTTGCATTGGTGGATTGGGATGATAAATCGAGGCCGGCACATAAAACGCGCGGTGGCGTGAATAGAGCGCGAAGGACTCCAAATATTCACGGACGGTGTTGGTGAAGGTGTAGGAATGGTCGTAGAGAATGGCGATATTGAGCCGTGAACCAGCGGGTGGCCGGCTCATCATGGATTGGCTCGTCAGTTGGCAGAACTCTGTGATGTGCGATTCGGTCGGCTGCGCTGGAAGAACTCGGCAACGCTCACGTAGCGCCGGAAGCAGATCGTCACTGCTCACCGCCGGATTTGAGATGAGAATCGCGTCAGCCTGCGAAAGACATTGGTGAAGCGATTGAACGTCATGATTCCGCAACACGACGACCTTGAATGGTGCATAGCACGTACAAAACCACAGAGCGTGCGTAGGGTCTTCGAGCCAGAGCAACGGTCTCACCAGGCCGAGCTTGCGCAGCGTTCGATTGAGGCAAGCGCTTCGATCGGTCGCCGTTGACGTCGGTAGCGCGAGGTGAATCAACCGGCCTTCGACCACCGGTTTCGGTTCGTCCATGCCCGGCCCACAGAGAGTCACCAGAACAACGCGGATACGCTTGGCGATGAACTCCGCCCAGGAGGCGGCCGAAGCGGCCTGGCTGGCATTGGCCGGCAACAGCATCACCACGCTGTCGACGTGGCGAAGCAGATCGAGCGGAGGATCTGGCGGGAGCGAGGGTGTCGGCGGAGGGATCGTCATGACGCCCTGTGCTTCGTTGCCGTAATGTATAGATCCAATCCCAACACCCTGCCGATATTGTTCAGACACTTTTCTCGCGGGATGAACATGATCCGGTACGGCAGGTAAAAGGCATCGAAGTTTTGGATGTCTATGTTCACGCGAGAAAAGTCGGCGAATAGGCGGCGAACTTCACGAGGCGTCACGTAGTCGGTGTGGGGGGCCACGTCCCCCGTGGAGTTGGTGTCGTACAGGGCCCGAACCTCTTCAGCCTGGGTCGCTTTGTGCCGCCCTTTCAACCGCTCACGCCAGCGTGGCAGCGTCACCCGCATGAACTGTCTAAATGAGTGGCGGTTGTACAGCATCACGATGGCGCGCCCGCCAGGTTTCAGAATGCGACACACTTCCTCAATCGCCTTGCGAAGATTGCCCGTATGGTGCAGGCAGCCAATCGAGTAGACATAATCGAAGCTTTCCGGCTCGTACGGCATGTCGAGCGCGGAACCTTCCAGGACATTGGGCGGACGGCCGAGTTGTTCCAGCCTGTAGCGCATCATCATGACCGGCCCCGGCGCAATGTCGAGGCCATGATAATCTGCGCCTCTTTCAGCCAATCGCTGGCCGAGCGTGCCGTATCCGAGACCTATTTCCAGCAGCTTCTTGCCGTCCAGGGAGTGCGGCGTCACATAATCCATCAGGTAGGGGTACATCCCAAAGTAGGCATCATCGAAATGGCGGAGGCTCTCCCGAGAGGCATCGGTAATGCCAATGGCCTGTGCCAGCCCAGTCCCACACAGTTCATTCCAGAATTCAGCGTTTCGCCTGTCCAGCAATCGTTGTGATGATTCGTTGGTTACTGCTTCCATAGTCTGTCTAGGGGACGGGATAAGGACCCAAACCGGACAGAACCGACATGTGAGACAGCAGTGATGGCCTGGCCAGCGCGCAGAAGAACAAGTTGAGACAAAAAAGGGCGACGATGAGGGGGAGCCATCTGCGTGACTGCATGGTCGAGTTCAGGTAGTGCACGCCGTAGCACATCAAGAATGTCACGCCGACGACGGCCAAATACACCTGATATCCCAACAACGGCGTTGCGTGCATCGGACGCATCTTCACCATGGCGTGCGTTGGGCTTCCTATTAAAGACGCTGTCATGAAGGTAAAGATGGAGAGCATCGACGGCGTCGGATTTTCGACGAGTCGGCGAATCACGCGAACATAGATCACACCAAAAAGCGCGATCGCGATGCCGGCATAGAAACGCCACAGAAATAGATGGCTGTACGCGACTAACTGCGTGTGTGTCGGATGATAGCCATTCTGGAGCGCGACGATCTGTTTGTCTCCGAAATACCAAGATGAAAGAGAGAAGTTGAATACCTGCGGAGGCAGATAGGTGGTGATCGCAGTGAAGAACAACGTGATGACATTCGCGATCACATCTTCCACGCCAATCAGGAGATAGCGACCGCGATAGTTGAATACGGTGTCAGCTTCGAGACCCGGTGAATGCAGCGTTAGGTATGATGTGCTGACCTTGACAAGGACGTAAGCTGCAGCCGCGAGCGACGTGGCCATGAGTATGGCCACCGCCATCTTTGCTCTGCCTCTATCACGTTGGCGATAGAAAGCGTAAACCACAACAGGATAGAGGATCCATTGTCCGACGACGAAATCGAGCCAGCCTTCGTAAGAAAGCGCGTAGAGCGCGAGCGCCAGGAAAAAGAAGCCCCATTTCAGTCCATTGCCGCCGCCCAGGAACAACCGATACTGGGAGTACGCGAACAACATGGCAAACGTCACGACGAGTGGCGTAATGACGCCCCCCGAGAGAGCGTACGAGACGTAGTCGTAGGTTGTTAGGGCAAACGAGAGCCCTATGAGCGAAGATAGGAGTAATGAGCGGTAGACTCGCCACGACACGAAGAAAGCTGTCGCAATCACCAGACTCGTGACCAAATAATAGGCACGCGGCGCCGAACCGAGCAACAGCTCCAAGCCGTACACAGTGAGAATGCCTGTAGTTGCCCACACGCCTCCGTTAAGCTCCGGCATCGGGAGCAAATACTCCCACCAGCGCTTGCGAGAGAGGATCGCAAGGAGCGGTTGATGGTAGACGCCGACGTACGACACGATGTACCTACTCGCATGATCAACGTAGAATTTCCACAGACAGTTGAGTGCCAGGAGACTCAGGATGGCGACGGTCAACTGCCATCCTGCGAGTGCGGCGGGCGACCGACTGAATGAGCGCGCGAGCGGACTACTCAATGGTTGTGCTTGAAACCGATGTACGTCAAGTATCCGTCCCCTCTGAACCAGCGGCCGAATGAGTTGTAGTCTTTGAGGAGGCGATCGATGCCTCGATAGTTGTAATGATGCTCGAGGCGCCTTAAGCCTTCGACACCTGCGCGCGTCGCCCACGCATCAACGTCCCGAGTTCGGTAGACTTTACGGATCGGTACGTAAAATGGATCGAGGAATACATACATCTTTACCGGATCGCTTGTGACGAGGTGCAGCGCTCGCTCAGCTAGCGAGCGCGGAATGAGATGGCGAAACGCGCGGGCCAGGTAGATGCTGAAATTGAGGAGTCCCCCCGCCCCGTACAGACCGACCATGATGGGCACGCCAGGCTTGGCGACGCGGACGAGCTCGCAAAACCCAGCAAAAGGCGCACGCGTATGGTGCAGTACCCCGTCACAGTGGACAAAATCGAACGTGTCGTCGGGGAACGGCAACGCCAGCACCGATCCTTGCTCAACGACGAGGCGATCGCGCCAAGGGGCGTTCCGGTCGCGCGTGTTTCTGACGCACTCGTCGCCGATGTCTATTGCATACACTTTCGCGGCCCCATCCTTCAACATTGAGCGCACGGCTCGGCCGCTGCCGCAGCCCGCATCCAGACAAATCCTTCCCCTGAGAAAGTCCTGGGCCAACCCAGCGTTGCGGAACTTGTTCCAATGGGCGTCCGCAAACGTTGCGAACGCCTCTTCATCCATGAGATTCCAGATGGAGCCATAGAGCTCGCCTGTGGCAATCTCGACTTTGTTCATGCCGTTCGCGGCGGCGGTGGTCGAACGGTCCTGCCTAAGCACACTCAGTTCACTCGCGGTCATGCGCGCTCAAACACGGCCACGAACCTGAATGCCAACTTCTGCCGGGCTGCAAAAACCGTCAGCGCGCGTGCGATGATCGAATCGATGGCGTAAACAAACGCAGGAAATCGGCTGACGACCGGCAGGGGTCGTCTCTGAAACCCGCCACTGATAGGCAAGCTCAAGAAGTTGACGAAGTCGAGCTTCACGCACTTGTAGCCCGAAGCCTGGAATAGATTGACGACGTCGAACGCACTGTACGAGCGGTACTCCTCGTGCCGCATCAAACGGCGGTTGGCGACAAGAAAGGGATTTTCGATATTTGAATCGTGCACGATGATCCGTTGGGCACCAAGCCGCCTGGTCTCGCAAAGAAAGCGCTCGATGTCGAAGTGGCAGATAGCATCATTCGAGACGACCGTATCGATGGAGTTGTCGGGCAACGACGTCTGATAGGTACTTTCATTGAAGCACTTCAGTTGATACACGTCTCGCGCGACCGCGAGGGAGCGTTCATCGATGTCAACGGAATGTACCGACAACCCTCGGGCCACACAACAACTGCTGAACTGACCAAAGCCACATCCTGCGTCCAAAATACGCGTTCCCTTGACGTCGCGGATCATCCGCGAATAGAAGCGCTCCGCAATGCGACCGTAGCAGCCTCTCAGATTAGCAATCGCAAGGACACGGTCGAATTCGTGGATGATGTTGAGTTTCACCAGATCGTCACGTCGCGGCGGCATCGTGGTGCTCATGTTGCCGAGTTAGAGCCGGCAAGATTGGGGCTTGGCAGCGCCCTCCGCTGAGCCACACTCTCCGAGCTTGGGAATGTGTTTGTAATGGTTTCGCCAACCGTTCCAGGGCCAATAGTAGAGAATGGCCAGCGTGATGTAGCCAAAAGTCGTGATATTCGCAAGCATCTTGCTCTGGCTCAGCTTGCGGTCATAACGAAGCACAAACGGGACCTCCCCGAATCGCGCGCCGAGCATTCTCAACTTCACCAGTTTTTCGAGCGTACACGAAAAGCCGAGCCCCTTGAGTTGAATGAAGTCGCTGCCGTAGACCGCCAGCGCGGTTTTGATGGCCGACGCCCGGTACGCCCGGTAGCCACAAGAGTATTCCTTCAGCCCGCGAATGGGGAACAGAAGCTTCATGAACAGGTTGGCGGCGGTGCTCAGGAGGCTCCGCAACCGATTGACGCCGACCTGACCGCCGCCGGGCTGAAACCGCGATGCCACCACCACGTCGCAGCCTTGGTTCAACTTGTCGATCATCGACAAGATGATCGCGGGATCGTGCGTGTCGTCGCAATCCATGCGTACGATGACGTCGTCCGCGGAACACAGTTCGTTCACCCTTTCGAACAGGTCACGAACGGTTTCGCCAAGCCCGCGGTTCATCTTGTGAACGATGATGTCGAGTCTCAGTTCGTCGTCGAACTCACGAAGGACATCGCGTGTTCCGTCCGTGCTGGCGTCATCGCACACGATGGTATGGAGTAACACCTCATCCGCGAGCTTCTTGATCTTGGGCAGCAGGAGGGACAAAGACTCCGCTTCGTTGAACGCGGGCAGCAGCAACCACACTTTTGACAGGCGCGCGGCCGATCCACCGTGCCGCTCACTTGCGTTAGTTGTCTGACTTAGGCGCACGGCGGCCCGCTGGGAATGATGGCTCCGACACTCGAATAGATCTCTCCTGGTTGTCCTTCTCCAATCACGAGATCACCCATTCAGATGTAGGGTGTTGGACGACGAATCCTGATACAAGCGAATCATTGCCCGTTATCTTGAATTCGCAGCCGTGAGCGACTAAGTCGTATCGGGACGATTCGCTTACAGTTTTCTCGAAGATTGAGCCCGAGAGGCGGTATTCGCCATCGCCGAAGAGAAGCCTGGGGATAGTCACACGTGCTGTCTTGCGCTCCCCACGTACCAGCTTCAGCGGGATAGCGTGACCAATGAAATTTGAGATCAACACACCATCAAGCCGCTGAAGCGTCACGGCAGGAACGCAATCAAACTGCCCGTCACGGTGTGCGAGGAGAGAGACACAGATGGTCATTGTGCTGCCGGAGGTCACGACGGTCTGTTCGCGCCCGTCCTCGCCAAGTGTCGACACTTTCTCGATGGTTATTGATCCTTCACTCGGCCACCGCACCATCGGGACCGTCCTTGTCTTCGATTCGGGGTTGAGGAGTGAGCTACTAACTGATGGCGGGGGCTCCTGACCGGTTGAGACTGCAGATTCCAGACTGGAGGTTCCCGGCAGTGGACGACTCGTGTCGCCAGTGGATAGGGCCACAGACAGCGGGAGCTCGCATTCCGTCCATTCCGACGAGGAACCTGGCAGATCACGTTGATTGTAGAGCACCTCGCCGTTTTTCACGACTGTCACCGCAAGGCGTGATGATGAGCTGTGACGGTATCTGACCCGCAGGTGGTACGCCGAGTCAGTTGCCAGGCCATAAAGGTAAAAGACCCCTTGCCCAATGGCGACAGAACTGGTCTGTCCTGACACGGTCAGGCTGCGGAAGTGTTCGCCATCACTGCGCGTTGGTTTCGACCAATGGCTGTTGTCTACTAAGATAAATGCTGAAAAGGCTGTTGTGGAGTCCTGTACGTCTCCCACTCTAATCTCGTCTTCAATCTGGCCATCTCTTATGAGCTGGACGTTTGAGATATCGCTACTCGCCCCAGCAGACCCCTGAAGAGTAAATGTGAAGCTGATCGTGTCACCGTAATTATCAAGTAGAAATGACGGAACTGTTTTTGATCTCAGCTTACTGTTTTTTCCTCGTAATCTTCTTTCGTCAAGAGTGCGAATGAAACCTTCATAGGCGTTGACCACTCCCATAGACTGCCCTCGCTTCATGATTCTTCCTCGCTCGATCCAGATCGTTTCATCACAGAATTGAAGGATGTGGCCAAGTGAATGAGACACCAACAACACAGAAGCGCCGCTTTCGAGTACCAGTCGCTTCATCCGCTCCATTGACTTGGAGAAAAAATACGCGTCACCGGCGCCCAGGATTTCATCGATGATGAGGATTTTCGGCTTGACCGAAGTGGCGACGGCAAATATGAGGCGGGCCATCATCCCTGTGGAGTATGTTTTGTACGGCTGACCGAGAAAGTCTCCCAGCTCCGTAAACTCAGCGATGTCTTCCGTGGCCTTATCAATCTCCACCCGATTAAGGCCTTGGTACGTGAGTGCCGCGTGTACATTCTCATAACCAGTAAATTCCGGGTGAAAACCCGCTCCGGCTTCAAGCAGAGCTTGAATGTGACCCTGGACGCTGACGTGTCCCTCAGTGGGAGCGAGATTGCCGGTGATGAGTTTGAGCAATGTACTTTTCCCCGCGCCGTTGCGTCCGATGATGCCGAGACGCCTGCCTGCTTTGAGCTCGAAGTCAATGTTGCGCAAGGCCCAGAACTCATGTGGCTCAATCCGACGCCACGGCATCAAGCGCGACAGGCCCAGCGCAACCACGAAATGGTCGAGGCGCGAGGGGAAAATCTTGTACATCTTCCCAACGCCGGACAGTTGAACGACGTTGCGTTCAGACATAGTCGATGAACACCGGCTTGGCGCGCGCAAAGAAATATCCGCCGATGGCAAACAGACCAACAGAAAGCACGGTCAGTACCAGCACATTTCCAACGCCAGGTAGACGGCCCAGAATCAGCGTTTGCTGATAGGCGACAACAAAATAGGCCATGGGATTCAAGATAAGCACGGGCTTCAAGCTTGCCGGCACCATGTCAGGAGTATAGGCAATCGGCGAAAGAATCATGATCATCATCAGGAGTAGATTGATCAGGTTCGGGAGGTCTCGGAAAACTAGATTGATCAGCGACAGAATCCAGAGCAATCCCGTAAGGGCCAGCACATGCAGACCCCACAGCACGGGCAGCAAAATGACCGTCCATGGTAGTGTGCGTGTGAGAATCGACGCGAGCAGGATGACGGCGATGCCTACGACCATGGTGACCTGGCTGAGCAGAACAGCTTTGGCAGGGGCAAGGTCAATAGGGAACACCGTGTTGCTCAGCACTGCTTTGTTGGCTACGACGGAAACGACACCGATACTGAGCGCTTCGCTGGTCATCAAGAATGGGACCAGCCCTGAAAAGATGAACAGGACGTACCGAGCCGATGACAGACCTGGCACGTGCACACGGAAGATCAGTAGATAGACAACAGCATAGATGGCGAGCATCATCAGCGGCGTCAGCACAGACCAACCAAGGCCGAAGATCGACCCTGCATAACGCGTGGTCAGTTCATTACGGGTGATCCGCCAGAGCAGTCTGTAATGTGTGCCGAGATGCTGCGCAGAATGATTGAGAGCAGAAGGTTTCATAACGTGGGGCCCCGCGCTGAGGCTACTTGGTCATCGTGAGAGCGTAGCTGATCCGCGCGGCTGACTTGCCGTTTCCATACAGGGCTGGTCTGGTCATTGCTGGTCGAAACGAAGATACCGCATCGACAATCGCTTCTGTCCGTGCTCCTGTCAGGATATTCCAGCCTGCTCCGACAGTTTCCACCCATTCGGTTTCATCGCGCAGCGTCACGCAGGGCACGCCAAGCCAGTAGGCTTCCTTTTGCAATCCGCCGGAATCGGTCAGGATGAGACGCGCCGATTGCGCCAACCGCACCAGATCCAGATAACCCACCGGATCAATCAGACGTAGCTTGGCTGTCAAGGTAACAGAGCCGTTGAGCCGGGCAAGGGCTTTGCGGGTTCGAGGATGAATCGGAAAAACAATGGTCTCTTCAACCTGGTTGAAAGCTGACAGGATGTCTCGTAAGTGGACCAGGTCATCAGTATTCTCCTCGCGATGAATGGTCGCCAGCAGATAGCCCTGTTCTTTCAGTTCCAGGCGTTGCAAGATGGTCGACGACTCGCGAGCTCGTTCGATTGTTTGCTGTAACACATCGGCCATGACATCTCCGACGAGATGAACGCCACCTGTGATGCCCTCTGCGGCCAGGTTTTCAACCGCTGTCGGGCTAGGGCAGAAGAGCAGGTCCGAGAGATGGTCGGTCAGCACGCGATTGATCTCTTCCGGCATCGCTCTATTGAAGGAGCGCAAACCGGCTTCTATGTGTGCGACTCGCTGGTGCAGCTTCGCGGCTGCCAGTGCGCCCGCGATCGTCGAGTTGGTGTCACCATAGACCAGAACCCAATCGGGCTTCTCTTGCGTCAGGACTTCTTCGACTCCGGCCAGCATCGCGCCGGTCTGCGCGCCATGCGAGCCTGAGCCGATTCCCAGGTTGTAATCGGGCACGGGAAGCTCCAACTCCTCAAAGAAGATGGCGGACAGACCGTCATCGTAGTGTTGGCCCGTATGAATGAGAACTTCAATGTGGTGGCCCTTGCGCAGCGCCTTGCTTACCGGGGCGGCCTTGATGAATTGCGGGCGCGCGCCGACGATGGTTGCCACTTTCATGCTTCACCTCTCGAACGCCTCAAGAAGCCCATCTGATTTTCGCCATTCCCCCACGTTGCCGCACCTCCAGGAGGAGCAGCGTTCGCGCGACGTCAGCGTTCGCGAAACCGGTTAGTGATGGGATACCGCCGATCGCGACCGAAGCTGCGGCTGGACGTCTTCACGCCAGGCGGGGCCTGGCGGCGCTTGTACTCGGCCGTCAACAGCATGTTCTGCGTTCGGCTCACGACGTCGCGGGGATACCCCTCGCGGGCGATCTCGTCGACGCTGCGCTCCTGCTCCACCAGGCCGGTGAGCATCGCATCGAGGTCGGCGTACTCCGGCAGCGTGTCCTGGTCTTTCTGATTCGGCCGCAGCTCGGCCGTCGGCGCCTTGGTCATCACGGAGGCCGGAATCACCTCGCCGGCCGGCCCGAGCGCTTCGTCTGGCAGACAACTATTACGCCACGCGGCGAGGGCGTACACCTCGGTCTTGTAGAGATCCTTCAGCACCGAGTAGCCGCCGCACATGTCGCCGTACAGCGTCGCGTAGCCGACCGACATCTCCGACTTGTTCCCGGTGGTCACAACCATCGGGCCGAACTTGTTCGACACGGCCATCAGCAACAGCCCGCGAACGCGGGCCTGAACGTTCTCTTCGGTCACGTCACGGTCGCGGCCCGCAAACAGCGGCGCCAGCGTCCGCTCGACCGCGTCCACTACGTCGGCGATCGGAATCGTGTCGAGCTGGATGCCCAACCGCCGCGCTTCCCTTTCGGCGTCGTCCTGACTGTCCTGGCTGGTGAACCGCGACGGGAGTCGAACGCCCCGGACCCGATCCGCGCCCAACGCGTCCACGGCGACGGCGGCGGTCAGCGCGGAGTCGATGCCGCCGGAAAGCCCCAGCACGACGCCTGGGAACCGGTTCTTGTTGACGTAATCCCGCAGACCCAGCATCAGCGCCTGGTAGGTGTTCTGAGGCTCCGAAGGAACCAGCGCGATCGCCGTTGAGTCACAGCTCCAGCCGCTGTTGGAGCGCTTCCAGCGCAGTATCCGCGTGCATTCCTTCCACACGGGCAAACGAGCGGCCAACCGTTCGTCGCGACCGACGACGAAGGAGCCGCCGTCGAAGACCAGCTCGTCCTGACCGCCGACCTGGTTGACGTACATCAACGGCAGCCCTGTCTCACGAACTCGGTCGGTCGCCAGGCCGACGCGCTGATTGAGTTTCGCGCGTTCAAACGGCGAACCGTTCGGAACAATCAGCAGCTCGGCGCCTCGATCCGCCAGATGACGCGCGACCTTCGGGTACCACATGTCCTCGCAGATCATGACGCCGAGGCGCGCACCGCGAAAATCGATCGGGTCGGGGAGCGGTCCGGCGGCAAACACGCGCTTCTCGTCGAACACTCCGTAGTTGGGGAGCTCGTGTTTGAGCCGCACCTCGGTAACTCGACCGTCTGCCAGCAGCACAGCGGCGTTGTACAGCGCGCCGTCGTGCTGCCACGGCGTCGTCGCCAGGACCGCGGGCCCAGAAACCGTGTCGGCCGCGAGATCGTCAATCGCGCGTCGCGTGGCCTCGATGACGGCCGGGCGAAGGACGAGGTCTTCGGGCGGGTACCCGATCAGCGCGAGCTCGCTGCACACGAGGAGATCGCAGGCCGATCCGCACGCCTGCCGACACTCCCGGATCTTCGCAAGGTTACCGGCCACGTCGCCGACGGTGGGATTCAGCTGCGCCAGCGCGATGCCGAGCGTGTCAGGCATGCGAGCGGCGCCTCAGGCGTACACGCGGCGGCGATTGGCCGGCGTTTTCATCTGGTCGTAGATCCACCGATACGTCTGCTCCATCCCGTCACGCAACCTGATCGACGGCGCCCAGCCGAGCCTCTTCTTGATTTCGGTGTTGTCGCTGCAGCGGCCCCGAACGCCTTTGGGCGCGCTCACGTTGTAGCGGCGTTTCAGCGTCACCCCGGCAATGCCTTCGACGATATCGATGAGCTGGTTGATCGTGACCAGCTCGTCGCTGCCGATATTCAGGGGCTCGCGGATGTCGCTGGCCATGAGGGCGCGCGTGCCATGGAGGCAGTCGTCGATGTACATGAAGCTGCGCGTCTGCTCGCCGTCGCCCCACACCTCGATCTCGTTCGCGCCGGCGAGCTGTGCCGCGATCACCTTCCGGCAAATCGCCGCCGGCGCTTTCTCGCGGCCGCCGTCGTACGTGCCGTGGGGCCCGTACACGTTGTGATAGCGGGCCACACGAGTCTCGAGGCCGAAGTCCTCGCGGAAGTGCCGGCACATCCGTTCGCTGAACAGCTTCTCCCAGCCATAGCCGTCCTCCGGCATGGCCGGATACGCGTCCGCTTCCTTGAGCGGCGGCATGTCCGCGCGGGTCTGCTTGTCGGCGGCATACACGCACGCGGACGAGGAATAGAAGAACCGGTCGGCCTTCACGTCGCGGGCCGCCATCAACATCTGCGTGTTGATCAGCACCGAGAGCATGCACTCGGCCTTGTGCGTCTCGATGAATCCCATCCCGCCCATGTCGCACGCCAGGTTGAAGATTTCGCGTGCGTTCGTCGCGGCGTGAAGGCATGCCTCGCGGTCTCGCAGGTCGAGCGTGAGATTGTCGGCGTCCTGAAAGACCTGGTACCACTGGTCGGCAGGCTTGATGTCAACCGCACGAAGCCGGCGGTATCCGAGGCGTCGGAGCTCGCCGATCAAGTGGCCGCCGATAAATCCTCCGGCACCGGTCACCAGCACCAGGTCATTCTTGTTCGCGTCCGTCATGACTCCTCCGGGATCAAGCCGACAGGTCTTACCAGACGAGCGCCAGTTCGTCGATGCGGACGCGCGCCGACGTGGGCGTGTCCCATGTATGGATGACCAAACTGCCGCGCTGCATCAGATCCGGCACCAGCAACAGGACATTCACCGGTTTGGCCGCCGATGACACGACCTGTGACTCGACGAAGGCCTGCTCATCAGGGCTGAGAAGACTGACGCCGATCACGCCGCCGTCTACGCGAAGTCGACACCGAATCCAGGCCTGGACGTTCGGCGGCGGCTGGGCCGCGGGACGCCACTCGAATTTCGACGCGTAGGCCCACGGTACGGCGTCGGTCACGATCGTCGCGGGCAGGCGCGGCAGCTCGTCGGTCACGATGTCGCAGCGGTTGGTGGCCGCTCTCCCGCCGCTCACCGCCGGAAAATGGAACGGACCTTCTTTGCCGTTCAACGAGAGAAACGCCCACTGGCCGATGAGGGAAAAGAACTCCTCGCCGAGCAGTTGACGCATCTCATCGGCGTACGCCGGGTGTGCGGCGAAGAACTCGGCGTATTCGTGATCGGCCGATCCGATCTCCAGGCCATTTCGCGCCGAGAAGTCGGCAACCGCAATCACCTGATCCTGCCTCGAATTCATCCATCCGATGTTGATGCGGCTGTCCCAGGCGCCCACCCGCTCCTGCCATTTCGAACCCTTCCACAACGGCTGGCCGCCGTACGACCGCGGCACGGACGCGTGCCGGTTGTCACTGATGTCGTGCACCAGCACGAGATGCCGGCGATCGACCAGGCGCGGCAGGATGTCACCCAGGACCAGCTCGGCAATCTCGAAGCCGTGAGCATCCCACAGCACCAGCACTCGTTCGTGATCCGCGATGATCTCCCCATAGTCGGCGGAGAGGATGTCTGTCCTCCGCGCGTCGACGTTCGCGAACCAGGCCTTGTCGACGATTCGGGCGATCCTCGGCGCCACGATGGACGCCCAGTCGCCGGTGCGACACAGGCTGACGATCTTCGTCCGCTCCGTCCACCTCCCCCGATCGAGCCGGCGCGCGGCCTGCGCGAACACCGCGGTCGAGTTGCCATAGCCTCGGCCGAGCTCGAGGATCAGGTCCGGCGCAAAACCCAGCGCCACGCTGTACCACTGCGCCCATTGCGCGGGGCCCAAATCGCCGGCCCAATCCACCGCCGCGATGAGGTTTCGGAGAACGGCTGCGTCCTCAGCGATCCGCAATCGCTGATCGTAGTAGTACTGCGCAATGGGGAACGGGGCCGGGCGGTCCTTCGAGATATCCCGGCCTGGATTCTGCGCGAAGGGTTTCACTGAGGTGGTCACGACTTGGCAATGAGGCTCAGGAGCGCCGGGGCGATTCTGTTTGCCACCAGAGCAATTCCCGCCGAGGCATAGTTCCATCCATCCAAGCGCAATTCGCCATCGACCGACAACGCTGCTTCGCCTCCGAGGTCGACGAACCGGAGCCACGGGGCTGAACCAAGCGTGCCGTCCAGCCGCGCCTTGAGCGCGCGCAAGTTGCCAGCCTGCTCTCCGGTTTCTGCCGGGCTCACCACAACGACCACGCCGCGAGCATGGCGGTGAGCCATGTCGATGGCGGCCATCATTAGGTCGGCATAGCCAACGGGGTCCGCCTGAAGGCGCACACTACGTTCTGGACGGTCCGCCTGAAGGCGGACACTACGTACTGAACGGTCCGGCTGAAGCCGGACGCCACGTGGCGGAAGCATCGCCAGGACCGCGCGATCGGCGGCACTCAGGGTGTCGGCAACGGCCTCAAGCGTCGAACCTGCCGCGCGCCACAGCACGAAGGTCCCTGCCTTGCGTTGGGACTCCGCGGACGCGTAGCCGCGCTGCACGTCGCCGAGTCGCCAGACCATTCCCTTCTCACGAAGCACGAGCGGCAACGCAGGCGCATAGCCGGTCAGCGCAAACACCCCGGACGTGTCTTGAGTAGACGAACCACCACGAACTCCCAGATCGTCGTACAGGCAGAGGTAGTCGGGCTGCAGATAGGAAAAGTGCTCGATCGTCTCCTGATACGAATCTGGCAGCGCCCCGAGGCGGCCGAGATTGATGGCAACGACCGGTCGGACCTCGGCGCCAGGCCGGTCGGTCGTCAGCATGATGAGACGCCGAATCTCCGAGACGAGCGCCGACGCCGGCCCTCCCCAGCCAAAAGCCCTGGTACCCCCGACGACGGCGACCCGAATTTCATTGAGCTGCCGTTGGTGAGCGACCGGACCACGATAGCCCCAGATATTCACACCGCCGAGATCTTCGACGCGCTTGTGCGCGTACACGTCGAGCGCCAGCGCGAAGGTCCCGGCGATCGCCAGGGTCTCAACGGCCAGGATCCGCGATGTCCATGTCATCGTTGCAAGACAACGAAAAACGAGGTGTGGTCGAGCTCGTCGATCGCCTTCACCTGTTTGAGCTCGCCCTTGCTGACGAGCGCGTCGGTCGTCGTGTCACCCAGATTCGCCAGGACCAGGCTGCCCGGCGCCATCGTCCGCAAGTTCTGTGGCTCGAACGGCATCGTGCGCGCCAGAAGATCCTGCCGGTCGTGCTTGGTCAGGTAAAACTTCCAGTACGCGTCCATGTACTGATTCCTGCCATCGATCTGTCCCGCGGACGACTGCAACGTGCCGAAGTAGATGCCGGGCGCATGCTCGCGCTCGTCGCGTTCGATGAGCGCTTCGAGCGCTCCTCGAATGTTGCCGCCGAGCCAGTAGCCGGACCGCACCCGGTAGTCAGAAAAATAATCGGTCCAGAAGTACGCAAACTGAACCGGCGCCAGCACCAGCAGGCAGGCCGCGAGAATCCTCCACTGCTTCACAGGAAGTCGCGTTGCCATCGCGCCGGACCACACGTGCTGCACTCCCATGGTCGCGAGCAACACGCCGAATGGCAGCAACGCGAGGGCGCGGAATATCGCGTTCTCTTCGGACACGATCAACGCCGCGAACGGCGCAGTCGCGAAGCCCACGAGCAGCACGAGGTTGATCGCTGACGCGCGATGCTTGAGCGCCTGCCAGATCCCGACCATCAAGAACACGGCGAGCGGAAGCAGAAACACGCCCGCACGGTTCGTTGAGAACATCAGCTTGGTGCCGCTGCCGAAAAACAGAAACGACGGGTTGAAAAAGTTCCAGTAGTGCGACAAGCGCTCGCTAACGCTCTGGTAGCTGACTAGCGATCGCAGCCCCTGCACGGCGTCGAGCCGGCTCGCATCGTACAGCCCGTACTTCGTGACCGTGGCGCCGTAAGCGCTCGGATGCCGGACGAGCCACACGAGAAACGGCAACAAAAGTGGAAGAAAGGCCGCCGCCGCGACCCCATACAGCCGGCGCGGCGCCTGCTGCCCGCGGAGCACCAGGCACGTCACAGCAAAATAGAGCGGCATCATCACGATCGATGAAATGTAGCTGTAGAACCCGATGCCCAGCAGACTCGTCCCAATGGCCAGCACCCAGGCCCGACGATGCTCGGTGTAGAGCGCGAGGCAGAGCACCCACGCCAGGACAAAGGGCACGGGATAGAGGTAGTCCATCCCATACCGGCCATGGATGAAGTGCGCCGGCGACATCGCCAGGAGGCCGGCGGCAATGACGCCGAACAGCTCGCTGCCGAAGAGGTGCCGCGCCACGAAGTAGATCAACGCGATGTTGATCACGCCGATGCAAACCGTAGGCGCGCGGACGGCCCACTCCGACAGCGGCACGATCTTCAACGCGAGGGCCGTCAGGTAGATCACGAACGGCTGATACCACGAATGTTCGGCCGTCTGGGAATACAGCGGAAGGAACTCGCCGCCCAGGTCATGTCCGGTCGACTGAATCGCGTGCGCCTCGAGCCCGATGAGCACTTCGTCGATTTCGACGTAGGGCGGCGCGTAGTCGAGCCGGTGTCCGTACATCCACGCCGACATCGCACCAAGGAGAAAGGCGATCGCGACGCTCTTCGGATTCATTGCGGAACGAGCGTGTCCCCTACTGTGCGGTACCGCATGCCGCAGGCCGCGCAGGTCGCCTCTTTCGGCGCGTGCGCTCCGCTCGCCAGCTTCACACCGCACGCGCACATCCACCCGGCGATCCGCCCTGGATTGCCGACCACCAGCGCGTAGTCCGGCACATCTTTCGTCACGACCGCGCCCGCACCCACGAATGCGTAGCGTCCGATCGTGTGACCGCAGACGATGGTGGCGTTCGCACCGAGGCTGGCACCGCGGCGAACGAGGGTCTGCTGGTACTCGTGCTTCCGCGACACGTGGCTGCGCGGATTCGCCACGTTGGTGAACACGATCGAGGGCCCGCAGAACACGTCGTCTTCGAGCACGACGCCCGTGTACACCGACACGTTGTTCTGGATCTTCACGTTGTCGCCAACGACCACGTCGGGCGAGATCACGACGTTCTGGCCGATGTTGCAGCGCGCCCCGATTCGGGCGCGCGCCATGACATGCGTGAAGTGCCAGATCTTCGTGCCCTCGCCGATCTGGCAGCCCTCGTCGATGTAGCTGGACTCGTGTGCGAAATAGTCGGCCACGGCAGAACTCAGAGCGTGTGAAGAAATCACGTAGACGCAGAGACCGCGGAGACCGCAGAGAAAAACTTCAGGACGAATCCTCTGCGTGCTCTGCGACCTCAGCGTTCAACGTCGTATCTTGTTTTCCCCAACGACGCCGGCGAGCACCGGATGCAGATGCGACGCGACCGGCTCGGCCGGCGTCTGGCGGATCCGGTGCGACAGCTCGATCGCCGGCCGGCTGTCGTCGATGCCGAATCCGCGGCCGGCGAGTGTCTCTTCGTACACGCGGGTATGCAGATCGCCGAAGCTGTCGCTGAACTCGACCGCCTCGCCGTCCACCGTAATCGATCGAAACGTCGTCTTCAGTCCAGGCTCCGGGGCGAACGGCAGATCGGCCAGATCCGCTGAGAGAAACCATCGCACGCGCGCGTGAGCCAGCTCGAGGAAGCCGGCGAGTCGCCGCGGCTCGCGCAGGTGTACCTCGCATGCCCCGACCGGCCCGAACAGCCACAGCACCAGGTCGAACAGATGGATTCCGATGTTGGTGACGATGCCGCCGGACCGCTCGTCCGAGCCTTTCCATGAGGTGTCGTACCAGCGGCCACGGACGGTCACGTACGTCAGCGACACGTCGTAGGGGCGCGGCGACCGCTGGCCGGCGATCCGGTCGCGAAGCGCGACGAGCTGCGGGTGCAGTCGGAGCTGAAGGACAGTGTTCACGGTGCGGCCCGTTTCGTGCTCGAGCTCCTGCAGCGCGTCGAGATTCCAGGGATTGATGACGAGCGGCTTTTCGCAGATCGCATGCGCGCCGACCCGCAGCGCCAGACGGATGTGCGCGTCGTGCAGATAATTCGGCGAGCAGATGCTCACGTAGTGGACCCGATCCGCCTCGGAGCCGCGCCGCAGTTTCTCGAGGTGGCGATCGAACCGCTCGATTTCCGTGAAGAACCGCACGTCCAACCAGTAGCGATCGAGGATGCCGACCGCGTCGTGTGGATCGACTGCCGCGACGAGCCGGTTGCCCGTGTCCTTGATCGCCTTCAGGTGCCGCGGCGCCACGTAGCCCGCCGCCCCGGTGAGCGCAAAGTTTTTCATGTCGCTCACCGAGCGTCCCTCGCGACGGCTCTCAGCGTCGCGGCCAGCTTCGGCGCGTTCACATCCAGCGAATACCGTGCTTCAATGGTGCGGCGGCCTGCATCGGCGAAGCGCCGGCGCAGCGCCGCGTCCGACAGCAGGCGATCCAGCTTTCGCACCCATTCCTCGTCGGTCGAGGCGAGGAACCCATTGACCCCGTCCTCGATGATTTCGCGGTTCACGCCGACCACTGAGGAAATGACCGGCACGCCGCAGGCCATGAACTGAATCGCCTTGAATCCGCACTTGCCTTTCGACCAGTCGTCGTCAGGCAGCGGATAGACGCCCACGTCGCATGTGTTGAACAGCTCGACCTCGCGGCCCAGCGTCCACGGCGTGTTGTCCACCCGAACGCCGGGAATGGAGACAGGATCGGCCGTGCCGCTGATCCGCAGGACGAACGCGTGCCGCTCCGAGAGCTTCTGAACGACCGGGGTCAGCATGCGGAGGTATCGTCCGGTCGTCGGACTGCCGATCCATCCGACCACCAGCGGCTGCGAAGACGCGCCGTTGCCAGACGCGATCCCAAGGCGCGGCACGAACCGCGACAGATCGACGCTGGTCGGAATCACCGTGACGGCGTCGTTGAACCGGCGCGCGTACGCGGCGAGATAGTCGTTGCCGGCAATGACGTGGTCGCTGTGCCGGATGATCGTGCTCACCTTGCCGGGCTGCTTCAGCGCGGAAATCAGACGGTTCGCCTCGCTCACGCTCGGCAGGAAGATCGCATCGTCGAAGTCGAACACGATCGGCGGCCGGCCGCGCGCGGCGAGCAGCCGCTCGACCAGGGGAGGGCCGACCGGGAACATCTCGCGATAGATGAAGATGACGTCGAAATGCGACGCCGACGCCAGCGAGCCCAGACGTCTGAGCGACAGCCCCGCGAAGGTGACCGCCTTCCGAAGATACTGGCCAGGTTTATAGACAAGGCGAAAGAACTCCGGCGTGAACAGTGACTGCAGCGTCACCTCGAACCCGACCGATTCGAGGTACGGGATGAACTGTGCGATGCGAAACCGGCAGCCCGCACCTTCTTCCGGAATCGGCGACAGCGCCAGGACGCGGATGGTTCGGTCGGTCACGAATGCCTGTTGGCGATCGCGTTGGCAATCGATTCGGCCCCGAGGACGGCGATGAGGGCGACGATACCAACCGCGGCCGGCAGCGCCCAGGTGAGCGGGTCACGCTCGGTGGAGAAGGTGCGCAGAATCAACGTCGTCGCCGCGGCCATCGCCGTCACACACCCCACGGCGCGCACGCGATCCGCCATCTGAGCCGGCACGAGCGGCAGCACCTTGCGACGATAGGCAGCGACGAGGGCGGAACTGCTGTACGCGCGATCCCAGGCGCCTGCCGCCGCCGACAGCGCGCGCGCGATGGCACTCTCCGCCACGACGGCCCTCACTCCTTCGTCGCACTGGGTCACATCCGCCGGCGGCTCAGTGATGGCGCGCACGAGATCGACGAGGAAGCTCCACGCCGCGATCGGACGCCGGAGGCCCGGAACCGTCATCACTGGTGGACCGGAGCCGGCGCCTTCATGCTAGTCACCTGACCGCGAATCACGTAGGTGGTTGTTTCGAATTGGAACGGCAGGCCGGCTTTGATCGGCTGGTTGTTGTAGACCCACCCCGAAGGTCCCAACACGGCCGGCACGCGCAGCGTGGCGTCGATGGCGCCGCTGCCTGTACGCAGGCCGTTGACGGCGACGATTGTCGCCCGCAACGTGCGCGCGTATGCCACCGCGTTGGCATCCACATCACCGGCCTTGACCATCGCGGCGGTCTCCGGGCTCGCCGCGAACACGACGCGCACCTCCACCACGGAAGGCGCAGCCGAAATCGCGACCGATGCGACTTGGAAGTTGACCCATCCCTGAGGGCCGGGCAGCGTCAGCATCGAATCCGGCGCCGCCGGCGCTGGGTGCTGCGGTCCCGGCACCATGCAGCGAACCGAGGCGTCGTTCGCGACCTCGGTGTAGCACTGCACACGAATGGCCGCCGGCACTTCCACCTGCCCGGGCACCGGCATCGTCAGCGTGGAGCCGCCGGCGGTCAGCCTGAGCGTTGAGGGCACCGGCGCACCAACGCGAAGTACTTCGGCCGTGATGCTGCCGTTCGCCAGCTTCTGTCCCGCCTGGAACTGGCGCGCCGATGCTTCGTCCAGATTCTTGAAGCTGCCGGAGACCTCAATCTCAACGAATGGGACCGGAGCGAGCGACAGGATCGTGAGCGCCTTCGGCAGTCGATCCACCTCCTGCCGGTAGTCGTACAACACGACGTCGTACACGCCCGGCGGGAGATCCGGCAGGTCCACTTGCGCGGAGGTCGTGCTGTTGATGGCGAACGTCACGCCCTGATTGGTTCCGAACGCCACGCGCATGAACGGTCGGAGGTTGAGCCCCTTGATCTCGACGTGTTGATTCGCCCCGTAGTACACCCTGTTCGGCGCGACCGATGTCAGCTTCGCGGGAGGCGTCCGAAAGAGCAGATACGCGCCGTACGCCACCGGAATCAGGACGAACACGAAGAGCGCGGCGGCCGCGTCGATTAGGTTGATGCGGCCGAACACGCGGCCCCGTTCATCGATAACAGTCATGCTTATTGAATCCTTACCGTGCCCCTCGCGCGTGCGATCAGCTCGCAGGCGCCGACGGCACTGATCCATATCAGATACGGCAGCGCGAAGCCGCGATGACGCACCAGCGTGCCGATGTTTCCACTGGTCAAGGCGACCGTCAGTGCCGCGACGACGCCGTGCATCAGCAACAACGAGGTGACGAGCACATCGCGGCGCATGGCGAACACCAGCCCGATCGGCGCGAGCGCGACAAGCGCGTACCACACGATCTGCTCTGGCAGAAATGCCAGAGCCGCGTTCGAGTAGATCTGATTCGGCAGCGGCACGGTCACGTAGCTGCCGAGAGCCCTCGCGACGAAACGTCCGGCCTCGTCGAGCCGCAGCGTCCGGATTTCCGTCAGCTCGTCGTACAGACGATCGTCGAGCAAATGATACGTGTGGCCCGGCGTCCAGATGTGGCCCCGATGGAAACGTGCGGCATCCACGAGCGTCGTCGCCGCTTTGAGCTGCACTTCGGGACGGGCCAGCGCGACCGCACCAATGAGCGTGGCGGCGACGATCGAGGTCACGAGCGCCCTGGGCCGCACGATGATCCACGCGAACGCCATTGCAGCAAGAATGCTCGCGATTTCGAGCCCGAATCCCGCGCGGCGAACCGTCTCCAATGCCAGCGCCCCGCCGACCGCCGTCAGCATCAGCACGGTTTTTCGTCTCCAACGCCTTTCTCGCACGGCCGCCGCCGCGCTCACCAGCGCGGCCGCCGTCAGCGTAAAGAAAAGCGGCTCCTTCAGCGCAGAAATAGACCAGGCGAACAGGCTGGGCAGCGTCAGCATCAGCGCGAGACCGACTAACGCCGGAGTTGCGCCGAAGGCCGGCCGCACAAGACGAAACAACAACAGCGCGGCGCCGAGGTACAACGCGATGCCGATCAGGTGCAGGCCATACGGCGCAAAGCCGACCAGCGTCTGCAGAAACGCCAGCACGTACAGCTGGCTCGTCTCGCTGTACTCGTCGAAGGCGTAGATCAGATCCGCGCGATGGATCGGAATGCCGAGACCGACGTTGCGAAGCCACATCGATCGGCGAATGAAATACTCCTCGTCGCCGAAGAAGCTGCCGAAGGGTACTTGGGAATGATCGGTTGTGAGGAATAACGCGACGACCGCCAGCACGCGCACGCCGATGGCGACGGCCAGCAGGACGTGGATGCGCCGGCGCTCGTTGTCGTCGAGCCCTCGGCCGGCGGCCCACACCATGATCGCCATAGCGAGGGCAAACCACACGGTGAGCGGCGAGAG
>JAHFUJ010000001.1:0-11959 GCA_023265105.1 Acidobacteriota bacterium | reverse complement strand
GACATCAGCACGTCAACACCTGACGGAACACACCGTCGTAGGCAGCCGCGATGGTCGGCAACGCAAACCGGCCCGCGCTCGCGCGAGCGCCCAACGCCAGTCGCTGCCTGAACGCGGCGTCGCCGAGCACACGCTCGAGCGCAGCCGCCACCGCGTCGGGCTCGTGGCGTTCGACCAGCAGCCCATTGGTCCCGACACTGACGATCTCTCGCGTCCCGGGAGAGCTCGTGGCGACGACGGGAACGCCGCACACCATCGCCTCGACGAGCACGTTGCCGAATCCCTCGTACCGAGACGTCAGCGCAAAGACATCGGCGCGCGCGATGTACTTCCACGGATTGGGTTGAAACCCACACAGCACGACCGCCTCGCCGAGCCCGAGCCGGTCGATCTGCTCACGGACGGCCGCTTCGCCGTCGCCCCGTCCGAGGATGAAGAGGCGCGCCTGAATGGTGCGTCGCAGAATCGCCAACGCCTGGAGCAGCAGCGGATAATTCTTCGCGTCGGCCAGGCGCCCGGCCGCGACGATCGCCGGACGCGACCACGCGCGCTCGTGCTCGAGAGCGAGCGGCTCGTTCGACGCCGCCGCGATCGCGTCGAGGTCGACCGGATTGTGCACCACCCGAATCCGGCCTCGCGGGACCCCGAACGCCCGGACGAGATCGTCGGCCACGCCGGCCGAGGTCGTGACAATCGCGTCGGCCCGCCGGTACCCGATCCGCGTCGCCACCGCGAACGCGCGGCGATGCCACCGACCACGCCACGCATAGTCGGCGTCCGTGAGAAAGGCCGACATCGGCGTCTGCTGATCGAACACCACGCGCGCGCCGATGCAAGCGGTACGCGCGGCGGTCAGCACCGAAAAATAGCTCAGGAACGACACGACCAACTGGGGACGCGCCGCGCGAAGATACCGCCGCAGCTCGAGCCATCGCCTCAGCCGCGACCCGCCCGATGCCGACACGAGGTTGATCGACCTCTGCACGTCAGTCACATACGGCCCTTCGCGCTGCAACAGGTACATCGATCGATCCCAACGGTTGCCGTCGAGCGCGTTCAGAATGTGGACGGCCGCCCGCTCCGCTCCACCGCCGTTGAGCGACGGGAGCACGAAGCAGACGCGCGGGCGGGCCGCCTTCACGATCGCGTCATGCGGCCGGCGCCACGGCGGGCTGCCGCAGCGTCACGCCCAGCCCCGACGACACGTCGTGCATCATGCGAGCCGCTTGCGCCTCGAGCGTGTGCGCGCGGGCCGTCTCGTAGCCGTTCGCGATCAGCCGCCGCCGCAGACCGGCATCGGCAATCAGCCGGACCAGCGCGTTGGCCGTCGCCTCCGCTGTCGGCTGGTTCACCAGCAGTCCGTTCATGCCGTCGGTGACAAGACCAGGAATGCCGGCGACGCGTGTCGTCACAATCGGGACGCCGCTCGTCATCGCCTCGAGCAGCACGCGCGGGATGCCCTCGCCGGCGAGCGTCGGCAGCACGAACAGGTCGTACTCCCGATATCGCGGCAACAGCCGATCGAGCGGAATCGCCCCACGGAGCCGTACACGATCGGCCACGCCGAGCGCCCTCGCGCGCGTTTCGATGTCGCGCCGTTCGGTCTCACCTGGTGCGCCAACCGCCGGACCGACGATGTCGAGGCTGACGTCGAAGCCGCCGTCGACGAGCCGCTTCACCACGTCGGGAAGGATGCGCAACCCTTTCCTCGGATCGATGCGGCTCACGGTCAGCAGCCGGATCGACCGATCGACGCAGCTGTCTTCGCGCACTGCCAGATCCGCGAGGCCGACCGTCGTCGTGCGCGTCTCGATCACGGGCCGGCCGGCTCGCGCATGCTTGTGCGCCAGCCCCGCGCCATTCGCGAAGGTGAGCGAGCGTTCGGCCATCCACTGCACGTTTCGCTCCTCGAACGCGGTGTACGCGCGCCAGAGCCATCGCTTCGCACCGCGGTACGGCAGCGTCCCCCCGAGCGCCTCGAGATCGCCGACGACGAGCAGAAACGTGGGGCGACCCAGAAGACGCGCAATGACGAACGCGAAGATTGCGGCCGGCGTGGGAATCCGGCAGTGCACCAGATCGACGCGACGCGCGAAGCGGAAGAGCCGCGGCAGCAGCCGCGCCAGCCGCGGATAGAACTGAGCCGGTCCGGCGAAGTCCGTCATTGGTGCGAGCGTCACGTTCTTCGACCGTACCGCCGTGCCCTCACCTTTCATCGTCCGCGACACCGGCACGCAGAGGACAACTTCGTCGAAATACGGCGCGAGTGAATCCACGTACCGTGCGAACGAGCCTTCGACCTCGCACAGCGTCCCGTCCGCGGCGCGCCAGAACGGCATGTGATAGACAATGCCGAGCGTCATTATCTTGATCCCGGACGTCACTTGAGTTGGCGTAGCTATCAGCTATCAGCTTTCAGCCGATGCGTGCTGCTGAGAGTTGAGCTGACAGCTGAAAGCTACTGAACGTGCTCGTTCAACAGGCGATCGTACAGAGCGACTACAGCGTTCACGTATCCGTCGACGTTGAAGCGAGGCACCACCGCCGCGCGCGCATCGCATCCCATGCGCGCCCGGGCCGGCTCGTCGGTCGCCAGCCTCGTCAGCGCCGACGCGAGTGCGGCGGCATCGCCCGGCGGAACGAGCAGCCCGGTCACGCGATTCTCGACGACTTCAGGAATCCCCGCCACCTCTGTCGCGATCACCGGCAGACCCGCGCCCATCGCGAGCACCATCGACAGCGGCAGCCCCTCCCAAAGCGACGGCATCACGAAGATGTCCATCGCGGCAAGCAGGTCACCCAAATCGCGGCGTGGACCGAGGAAGTGGACGCGGCGGGTCAGACCGCACGCGTCGACCTGCCGAACCAGCGTGTCGTGCAGCTCGCCTCCGCCGACCACGATCAGATGGACGCGCGACAACTGAGGCGCCGCGGCGAGCGCGTCGATCAGAAATCGATGCCCCTTTTGCTCGGTGAGCCGCGCGATGATGCCGGCGACCACGGCGTCCTCCGGCACGCCGATCTCGCGGCGAACGTCGGTCTTCGATTTCGCCGGCCGCGCCTGCGCGAAATCGACGGCGTTGTAAATTACCTCCACCTTGGAGGGATCGGCGTGCACCTGGCGCAGGTAGAAATCGCGCACCGCCGCGGCCGACGCCACGACGCAATCGGTTCGCTTCATCAACAGCCGCTCGGCGAGGACATGATGACGACGCTTCCGCTCGTAGATGTTGACTTCGGTGCCGATGACGATCGGCACGCGCTCGAGAATGGCCGCGAGACGTCCGTAGAGGCTGGCCGTCAGCAGGAACGTGTGCACGATCTGCGGCCGGGCGTCGCGAAGATAGCGGCGGATGCCGCCGACGTCCGACGGACGGCGCAGGCCAGGATTGAGGCCAAGCACGGCGACCGGCGTGCCGGTGCCGCGGATTTCTTCGCCGATCGGGCCCGTCTGATTGATGCAGCACACCATCGGTTCAAATTTCTGCGGCAGATGACGGACGAGATTGAGCACCATCTCTTCGGCGCCGCCGACCATGAACGCGTGCGCGAGATACACGACCCGCGTCGGAGCCGCGCTCACGCCGCGTGCGCCCGATAGAACGCGACCGTCCGCTCCAGTCCCTCGACCAGAGAAATTCGCGCCTCCCAGCCGACGTCGCGGTGGATCTTCGAGACGTTCGCGACGAAATCACCGGTGTCGATCTGCTCGGCGAGCGGCGGCCAGGGAACGAACTCGAGGCGGCCGCCGCCCACGATCGACGTGATGGTGCGCGCCATGTCGACGAGCGGCGTGCCGGTGCCGCTACCGACGTTGTACACCTTCCCGTCGCTCGCCGGCGATTCCCCCAAGCGCAACAGCGCCTGGACTGCATCCTCTATATGAATGTAGTCGCGCCGCTGCCGGCCGTCGCCGTAGATGGGCAGCGGCTCGCCGGACAACGCCAGATGGATCAATCGATTGACGACCCCGTAGGCGGTCCGCTCGCGAGGCTGGCCCGGACCGTAGGGATTCGTCACGCGTGCGACCGTGAACGTCACGCCGTACAGCCGCGAGTAGATCTTCAGATACTGCTCCACTGCCACCTTGTGCACCGCGTGCACACACAGCGGATCGGGCGGACGCTCCTCACCCACCGCCACCCCACCGCCAAGGCCGTACGCCAGCCGCGAGCTGACGAACACCAGCTTGGGTGCCGACGGCATGGCGCGAACCGCCTCGAGAAGCACAAGGTTTCCGCGGCAGTTGACGTCGAGGTCCGTCCACGGATCTTCCATGCTGCGGACCGCACCCGACTGCCCCGCGAGATTGAACACGACGGCCTGCCCGACCAACGCCGCGCCGATTGCCCGAGGATCGCGAAGATCGCCTTCGAGCGCGCGGACGCCGAGCGGCTCGAGATCGGCCATCGACGCGCGGTGCCGATCGAGCGCTCGCGTGACGACGGTGACGCGCGCACCCAGCCGCGCGAGCTGGCGCGTGAGAGTGAGGCCGATGAAGCCGAACCCACCCACGACGAGGACGTGCCGGTCCGTGTAGAAGCCTGTCGGCATTTATTGATGCTCGTGCGCCTTTCGCGCGACGCACAGGCAATGCAGGTGCGCTTCGGACTGGAAGCGCTCGAGCGACTCGACGTCGAACGCGCCCGCGACGAGCTCGCCAACGCGCGCCTCGTCGGCGTACAAGCCGCCGGCCAAGATCCTGCTGCGAAGGTAACAACCAGCGGCCCCACGCGGATTGAAAAATGGCTCGAGCCATGCCCCGATCCGGCGCGTCATCGTGCGCGGCACAGACGGCGACTGGGGATGCACGGTGGTGAACGCGAAGCGACCTCCCGCCTTGAGCCATCGCGACACGCGCACGACGAGCGTTTCGTCGAAGGGCACGTGCTCGGCGAGCACACCGATCGAGTAGACGAGATCGAATCGCGCCGGCTCGAATTGATGACTCAGGAGATCGCCTTCGACGAGCGTGACCGACCGCGCGCCGATCCGCCCGGCGTTGTAGGGACGGCTGGCCTCGGCGAGCATCGAGGGCGACGCGTCGATTCCCACGAGATCGCGAACGCCGGTGAGCGCCCAGAAGTATCGTCCGGTCCCGCAGCCCAGATCGAGCACGTCAATCGGCGGATCGAACGCCGCCGAGATTCGCTGGAGCCACGCCGCCAGTTCGCGGCACGGCCCGCTCGCTTGAAACTCCTCGTCGTGGGCGCGGTACCGCTTCGCATACGCCTCGTCGTACCGAGACGACGCCCGCTCGGCCCAGGACGAGGACGCTGGTGTGGTACGCGCGATCTGCGTGTGCATGAACTTGGGACAAAACGCTACCACAGAGGTCACGGGGCAAAAGGACGGAGGCCACGGAAAGCCATTAGAACCCTGCGGTGTCCCTCCGTTTGTATTCCGTGCGCTCCGTGGTAGAGCCGTTTGGGGCGGATGTACGAAAGCGTTAAACGCAGCAGACTAGACTCACCCGAACAGCTCCTCGGCGGCGACAAACCGCACGTCGTTGTGGCGCGACGCGTAGTCAAGAAAGCGCAGCAGCACGTCCTTCATCCTGCCGTCCACTTCCCAGTGATGGGTCGCCAGGCAGAAATCGCCGCCGGCGCGACGGGCTTCGTCGAACCCGCCGGTGAGCTCCTCCAGCGTTGTCTCCGGAATCAGGCTGTGGCAGCCGAACTCCGCGTGACCCGTATACCGCAGGACATGGGGGTAGACCAGACGATCCGCCCGCGTCCGGCCGCTCCCTCGACGGAACCGGCGCACGCGCCACCAATTCGCCAGCGTGTGGCGATCCCAGCGCCGCATGGACGGCCGAAACGACAGAAACGATCCCAGAATGTTCAAGCCGGCGGCCGAAACGGCCGCGAGACCACGCTTCGACAGCGCGTTGTGAGGAGGCACGAAGATCGAGATCGCGGCGCCGAGCGTCTCGCGCAGGTAGCGCAGGCCGTCGCCGACGCGCCGCTCAGGGTCGAGGGCGGCCTGGAACTCGTAGCCGTTTGGAAAATCCTGATGCGTGTATCCGTGCAGCGCGATCGTCGCGCGCCGGCCACCGACAAGCTCCTTGAGCGCGCTGACGAGCTCGGGATTTCGTTCGAGCGGGAACGCTTCCCCCGAGCGCCAATGCTCGCGCGGGATGCCCGCTCGCTCGTACCCCAGCGCGAACGGCACGGTCGCCAGACAGATCGGCACGCGAGCCCAGACTTCCTGATACACGCCTGCCAGCTGCTCCGGCGCCGTGAAGTAGCACGTATCGTCGTCTCGAATCGCGACTCGCATGAAGCCCGCTAGGCGGCCGCTCGCGATGCGACCACACGCTGATAGACATCGAGCAGCCTTAGCGCGCTCGCGCGCCAGGTGAACTCGGACAACGCACGGGCGCGATTGAACGCACCCGCATCTCGTGCCGCCTGTGTCGAGGATAAGTACTTGTTCAGGCCGTCGGCGAGCGCCTCGGCGGCTCTCGCCGGCACCACCGCTCCACCGACACGATCGGCGACGAACTCCCGGACGCCGCCGACGTCGGTCGTCACCACTGGTAACCCGCTGGCCATCGCCTCGAGGACGGCGTTCGGGGAATTGTCGAAGTCCGACGACAGCGCGAAGACGTCGGCGGCCCGGTAATAGCGCGGCGTGTCGGGTTGCGCGACCGAGCCGATGAACGTCACGGCGTCGGTCAGCGCCCTCGCTCGCACGAGATGCCTCAGCGCCGCGGCCTCGGGACCGTCGCCGACCACGAGCAGGTGCACGCCTGCCAGCCGTTCGCGGACGAGGGCCACCGCCTCCATGAGCAGCTCGACGTTCTTGATCGGGACCAGCCGCGCCACAGTCAGCACCACGCGCTTGTCGCCGAGCTTCAGCGCGTCCCGCACACTGGGCCCCTCGGGCCGGAATCGTTCCGCATCGACGCCCTTCGGCACACGCTCGACCGCGCGGCCCAGCGTCGCCGGCAGATGCTCGGCTGCCCAGCCGTCGGCGACGAGTGCGTCGGCATGCTGCAGGTCCGCCACGTACCGAGGATTGGGGGCGCCAGGCAGGTTGATCACGACCGGAACGTCGCGCAGCCGCAGCCGAGCCGCCTGATGCAGCGCGTGCGCGTGCACGACATCCGGCCGCCGGCCCGCGGCCGAAATGTGCCTCCACGCCGCGCGGCAGAACCACTCCTCGTCGATATGAAGCGCGTGCATCGTCACACGGCCGAAGCCGCGGCGGTTTTGAAACCGGTAGACGAAGTCGCGAGCGTAAGGCGATCGCAGTATCGTCACGCGGTGACCGTCCGTCGGGTATCGCGGCCGGCCGAACAGCAACGGCCGTCCCGTGATGATGTCGACGTCCACGCCGAGTGACGTGAGCTCGCGCGCCCACGCGAGGTGGCGCGTCTCGCCGCCACCCCGCATCATCGCCAGGCAGCGCACCATCATCGTTACGCGCATTGTTCAGTCGCCAGAAGCGCCCTACGCGAGCGCAGCGGCGCGGGGCGAAGGGGCGCCCGCAAGCCGAGCGAGCCCGACCGGGGGAGGGACCCCGGAGTGAGAAAAGACGCGATCGACGTGCGCTCTCGCCCAGAGTTCCAGACAGACCAGCGCCCAAATGCGTTTGGCATGATCGCGCGACCCGATCTCGTGTTGCCGCACGAGCAAGGCGACTTCGGCCGGCCGCGTCCATCCGCGTTGACGAGTCCGAGGATCGAGCAGGATGTCGCGGGCCCAGCCCGTCAACCGCTCGTGGAACCACCGGCGCAGCGGCACGCCGAACCCGCGCTTGGGCCGCGAGAGGACCTCCGGCGGCACCCACGGTTTGATCACCTCGCGAAACAGCCGTTTCGTGCTGGCCGCGCCGCCGTGCCGCGCCGAAGACTGGCGTGCGGCGAGCTCGATGACGTGGTGATCGAGGATCGGGCACCGCGCCTCGAGCGAGTGCGCCATGGTGGCGCGGTCGACCTTCACGAGGATGTCGTCGGGCAGGTAGTGCCGCACATCCCAGCGCTGGAGCCTGGCGAGCAAGGGTCCGCGCGCCGCTTTGATGTCGGCGACGGCCTGCTGCTCGGGTAGGGTGGCCGCGGCCCGCCGCACGTCGCCGTCGACGATCGCGTCGAGCAGGTAGTCCGGAAAGACGGTGCGACGCCACACGAACCACGCCTCGGGTCCGAGCGCCAGTGTCGACAGACGGCCCTTCCCGCGCGCGTGCACCGGCACGTAGCGCGCACCCGCGCCGATGACGCTTCGAATCGCGTTGGTTAGTACCGGCGGCGCCGAACCGACGCGGGCCAGAGCGTCGGCGTACGGTGTGTAGCCGGCAAACAGCTCGTCGCCGCCGTCTCCGCTCAGACAGACCGTGACGTGCTTGCGCGCGAGCTCGGCGACGTGAAACGTCGGGATGGCCGACGCGTCGGCGAACGGCTCGTCGTAGTGGACGGCCAGCGTTTCGGCGACGCGAACGCAATCGGGTGTGACGACCTGCTCGTGGTGATCGGCGCCGTAATGCGCCGCGGTCGCGCGGGCCTCGTCCAGCTCGTCGTACGCCGGATCGCCGAAACCGATCGTGAACGTCTTGACCGGCTGCGCCGACTGTCGCGTCATCAGCGCGAGCACGGCCGCCGAATCCATGCCGCCGCTCAGGAACGCGCCGAGCGGCACGTCCGATCGGAGGCGGAGGCGAACCGCTTCGGTCAGCTCCGCGCGAAGACGCTCGATCGCTTCGCCTTCGGACATGACGTCGCGCTCGACCGCGTCCGGCCATTGCCAGAAGGCGTCGACTCTGGTCGCGCCGGTCCGAACATCGACGCCGACCGCCGTCCCCGGCTCGACGCGCCGCATGCCGTCGAACGCGGCGTTGGTGCCCGACACGTAGCCGAAGGTGAAAAAATCGAGCAGCGCCGGCGCGCTGACCGGCGGCACCTCCGAAACCGCCGACAGAATCGCCTTTGTTTCCGACCCGAACAGCAGCTCGTCGTTCTTCTGAAGGTAGTACAGCGGCTTCTTGCCGACCCGATCGCGCGCGAGCACGAGCCGCTGGCGCGCGGCGTCCCATAGCGCGACGGCGAACATGCCGCGCATCTTCCCGAAACCCGCGATCCCGTGCGCCGCGTACAGATGCGCGATGACTTCGGTGTCGCAGATCGTTGCGAAGCGGCGTCCCGCTCGCTGCAGCTCGTCTCGGAGCTCGACGTGGTTGTAGATCTCGCCGTTCTGCGCCACGGTCACGGCCGCGCCATCGATCGAGATCGGCTGGTGGCCGCCCGCCACGTCGATGATGCTGAGACGCGCGGCGCCGATCGCGACAGGACTGCTGACGAACAGCCCGCTGTCGTCAGGGCCGCGATGGCGCAGTGTCGCGACCATCCGTCCGAGCCGGTCGGGATCGGGCGGCCGGCCGGTCAGCGAAACGATGCCAGCAATACCACACATTTACTTAGGCTCGTGGGGCCCCACCCCCGCTCGCTCTCACTCGGCGGCCCGGCTTCGCCGGGCTACCCTCCGGCGCCTCGCTCGGGCCGCAGGCGCTTTGCTTAGGCTCGTGGGGCCCCACCCCCGCTCGCTCTCACTCGGCGGCCCGGCTTCGCCGGGCTACCCTCCGGCGCCTCGCTCGGGCCGCAGGCGCTTTGCTTAGGCTCGCGGGGCCCGACTTCCTTCAAGGCGCCGGGGCCCCACCCCCGGCGCGGTTGGCTCAAGGCTGCCGCTCGCTCTCACTCGGCGGCCCGGCTTCGCCGGGCTACCCTCCGGCGCCTCGCTCGGGCCGCGGGCGCTTTTTGTCGCTTTCTGCCTTCGTGCCTTCGTGGTTGCATTTCCCGGGTTCCTGGGTGCTTCAAACTTTGGCCGCGACGCTCGTCTGCCGCAGGATGTGGCGTGGCAACACGCCCGGCTGCCCCATCGAATGCTCGTACCGCAGCGCGGACGCGTGCGGGTTGAACGGGATCTCGAGCGTCGCGCGCACGTCGCGCTCGATCTTGCCGCGCGCGTCGACCAGCTCGACCGACGTCATCGCGTCGGTGAAGACGTACGCCTGATAGCCGCCGTCGGGATCCCCTTTGTAGTACTCGGCGACGCGCGTGAAATCGACCTCATAAGCGTGGAGGCGATCGCCTGTCTTCTTGTACGTGTAGGTCCAGACGTCGGGCAGCCGATCATGCCGGAGCGCCTCGTCGTAATACGGCGTGCCGGGATACGTCGTGATGATCGACACGTCGAAATCGGCCGGCCGTGTCGCGATCAGCCACTCGTGGGTGTCGCTCACGGTCTCGGGCGACTCACCCGGGTGCCCGATCGACATCAGGGCCTTGACCTTCAGTCCGTGACGCGTCGCGGTCTCGACCGAGCGGGTGTTGTCGTCTCGCGTCGACTTCTTGTTGATGTTTTCCAGAATCCGCGGCGAGCCGGACTCGAAGCCCACCAGAATCCACCTGAAGCCGGCACCGTGCAGCTCGGCGGCCTGCTCGTCGTTGAACAGCTCGGCCTTGATGAAGCCGCGCAGCCGCCATTCGACGCCAAGCCGCTCCTGCGCCGCGCGGATGCCGCGCATCAGCCCCACCATCCCGCGGTTCACGTTGAGCTCGTCGTCATAAAACATGAAGCCCGTGGTGCCGTACTGCTGATAGAGGGCCGTCATTTCCGCGATGATGTTGTCCGGGGTCCGCGTGCGCACGCGGCGCAGCGACGGAGACGCGCGGCCGCCGCAGAATCCGCACTCGAACGGGCATCCGAGCTGCGCGATGAGGCTCAGCGCGCGATGGCCGTCGATCGCATAACGATAGCTCTCGACGTCTACCAGGTGCCGCGCGGGAAACGGCATCTCGGTCAGCGCCGCGTTGGTCAGGAACAACGGCGAGGTTGGCTCGTCGGCGTCGAGAACCGCCGGCGGCTGCGGGCCGAGGGCCAGCGAGATCGCCTTCTCGCCGTCACCCGCGACGAGCACGTCGAAATCCCGACGCAGAATGGCCATTGCGCTCGTCGCGCGTCCCTCGATACCGTCGGTCCTCTCCCGCTTGGCGGCGGCATTGACCAGCGTCACGTGCGGGCCGCCCAGAATGACGCGCGCACTTGGCCGCGCGGACCTGATCGCGGCGGCAACCTTCACGGCCGCCGGCATCTGCGGCGTCGTCGCCGTGATGCCGAAGCAGGCGGCCGCCGACCGCGCGGCGTGCAGACGCGTGACCTCTTCGTAGTTCTCGATCCCCGACAGGTCCAACACCTCCACCGGTCGGCCCTGCGATTCGAGCACCGCGGCCACGCGCAGGATGCCGAGGCTCATGAACACACGCTCGTCCAGCAGAAAGACGGACGGCGCGATCACGAGGCACACGGGGGTCATGCCACAAACCTGTACTTGATCAGATTCCAGACCACCAGGCCCCCATGGTGCCACCTGATCTTCTTGCCTTCCGCGAACGAGCGGCCGTGGTACGAAATCGGCACTTCGTAGACCACAAGCGGCCGTTTGAGCAACTGCGCGAGGAACTCCGCGTCGAACTCGAATCCGTCGCTCTTGATGTCGAGCCCGTCGAGCAGCTCGCGGCGGAACATCTTGTAGCACGTGTAGATGTCGCTGAGCGTCGTGTTGTAGAGCACGCGCGCGATGAACGTGATGAGGCGATTGCCGACGTAGTGCCAGTAGTAGTAGGCGCGCTGCGGTTTTGCGCCGGTCAGCCGCGATCCGAGCACGAGATCGGCGTTCGCCTTCACGATCGGCTGCAGCAGCTCGACGTAGTCGTCGGGGTCGTACTCGAGGTCGGCATCCTGGATGATCACGATGTCGCCGGTCGCCACCTTGAATCCGGCCTTCAGTGCCGCGCCCTTGCCGCGATTCCGCTCGAGCAGAATCAGCCGATCGATGCGGTCACGCTCGCGTTCGAGCACGGCCGGCGTCCCATCGGTCGATCCGTCGTCGACGACGATGAGTTCGATGGGCAGCTTGGTCGCTCGAATCCGGTCGATGACCGCGGACACGGTCTTCGATTCGT
>JAHFUJ010000332.1 GCA_023265105.1 Acidobacteriota bacterium | reverse complement strand
GGCATCAACGGGGTCGGGTGGGTATGGGCCGACGGCATGACCGCCAAGGTGCTGTGGAAGCAGAGGGCGAATTGGACCGGATCTCGTTCCTCCTCGGCCACTGTCCGTCCCGACCACGGAGCGCTCCCTTGGTTGCAAACAGAAGCTTCGGCGCGCAGTGAATGACCGGACGGGTATTGAATCTGGATGTGGCTTGACCCCACACCAGGCAGGGCGGATGTTGGATCCGTCCTAGCGGAGCGTAGCGCGGACGCGACCGAGAACGAGAGTGGGTCGCGCGGCGCACCATCCGTGGGTTCCGATCGTCGGGCTCGGACTCATTAGTGTAGGTTTCAGTCCCTGCTTTCGAAGCTCGCAATGAAAGGCGTGTACCAGGTCTTGCGAACGTTGAACCGGAACTTGAGCCCCCTAAAGGAGATTCCACATGAAGCTGTTTCGCACTGTCCTTATGAGCGGTCTCGCCCTTGCGCTTTGCGCCGGAGCATCTGAAGCACCGGCCGCGCAAGCTCCGGCCAAAATGATCACCTTGCAAATGCCGGCGACCCCAGACCCGGCCCGCGTCACGCTCGATCCCAAGACCACCGCTTTGATCGTGCTCGACTATGTTGAGGACATTTGCAACAACCAGGTCAGTTGCAAGACCAAGATGCTGCCGGCCATGACCCCCTTTATGGAGCGGGTACGCAGGGCGGGCCTCACCGTGGCCTACGGCACGCGAGCGCAGAACCAGACCAAATGGCTGAAAGAGGTCGCGCCGGTTCCGGGCGACATCAGGATCACCAACACGGCCCAGGACCGGTTCTACAACACCGATCTCGACAAGGAGCTGAAGGCGAAGGGCATCAAGACGCTCATCATGGTCGGCTGGAAGATCAGCGGTTCGGTGACCTACACATCGGTCGGAGCGATGGCGCACGATTACACCGTCGTTATTCCGATGGATACGACTTCAGCCGGCAGCGACTACGAGACGACCATCGGTTTCTATAATGTCTTGAATTCGGGCAATGCGAACCTGGCGAACCAACCCTTGAAACCAAACGCCGTAACGCTGACCCGTACGGATATGGTCACGTTTCAATAAGAGACCGACGGCGCCACGGGTACCCGCGGAGGTCCTCATGCCGAGAATCGGTACTCGGAACGAGCAGAGGCTCGTGCGGAAAAACAAGCGTTCTTCCAGTGGCGGTGGCGCGATAATCTCGTCCCGGAGGTTCATGTCAGATGACAACCCGACTGATTTGCATGCTGATGCTGCTTTGGCTGTCAACCAACGCGTGGGCGCAAGCCACCACGCCGCCCACCGGCGCCACCGATATCACGCGCGCCGAGTTCGCGACTGTGCTCCGGAGCATGAACCCCGATGGCGTGACGGACCAGCAGATCAAGGTCGTGGACATCGGGCAGTACAACGTTGCGGTCGGCATCCTGCACCGTTCGGGCAGGGCCACGCAGAATGCGATCTCGCACAGCGCCATCACCGAGGTCTATTACGTTATCGACGGGGCCGGGACCTTCGTCACCGGCGGAACCATGACCAACGCGAGCCCCGCGGATCCGACCGGCAACACTGTGAAAGTGCTGGTCGGGCCGAGCATGAACGGCGCGGCCATTACCGGCGGTCAGAGTCGCCGCATCGCGCCCGGCGACGTGATCGTCGTGCCACCTGGTGTGGCGCACTGGTTCAGTGCCATCGAAAAGGACCTCGACTACGTGGTTTTTCGGGTCGACCCGAACCACGTGCTGCCGGCGGGCTACGTGCATCAGCTTCTGAAATAGCGAGGACCCTATCGCCGCAGGGCCGGCTTGCCAGTTCAAGCCGACCGTTACGAATGATGCTGTTGGCGACGCGGCTTCGCTGATCGCGTTGAGGAGAAATCGCCCGTCCGCGCTGACGAGTCGTAGGAAAAGAAGCCCGTCACATTCGTATCGAACAGCGTAATGGCGACGCCAGGCTCGAACGCGGGTCCGGTCTTCACCGGTACAGCCATCATCTTGCGGTCGGGGGCGATGTAGTACAGCTCCTAGCCGTCGCGGCTCCAGCGAGGCTTGTCTGACCCCATGAACCGCGAGCCTGACCGGTGGACCGATTGGGCACGCCCCGCAGACGATACGGAATGCTCTCGTGAATCTGATCGCCGGACGTTTGATCAGCGCCCATCCTTCGACGAGATTTGCACGAAGAAACCGTCGGGATCCCTGAGATTGACCGTCGATCCCCCGGTATTTGCCTGATAAGCATCTCTCGCTTTGGCATCCGGCAACTCGCGGTTGATTTTGTCAGCGAGGCGTTTGGCAGCGTCCCGATCCATATGGTCGACTGCCACCGCGAAATGTGTGATCACGCCCTTCTGTTCGGCGACTGAATCGATGCTGATGTACCCGTCCGGCAAGTCCATGTGGATACCCGTACCGGCGTTCGTGGCTGGCCAGCCTTTTCTGACCCCAAACAATCGTTCGTAAAACGCGAAGGAACGTGGAACATCGCTGACCGTGAGCGCGACGTGGTTGACGGACAAGCCACGAACGATTGGAGCTGGAGCCCGGGCGGCGTCCTGCGCCAGGGTATGCGTCGGCAATACAAGTGCGGCCAACGCTTGGACAAGATGCCGACGCGTCATCCGGCCGCGTTCATACTGATCGAACAATGAGTCAACAATGGAATTCATGTGCGGTACCCCCTCGCATTGCGATGCGTGATCATAGTATTCGCATTGAGAACGGCCGCGCGAACCGTGACCGCAAGGTGTTGCGCTCGAGAAATTCCGTCACCTCAGTTTCGTGTGATGGGCTCGCCACACCTTGCCCATCCCGCTTTCGCCAGTCAGGACGGTGACTTCATACGGGCCGATACGCGTGCCGGGTGTCAGAGTCACGCAGACCCAGCCGAATTATACGGAGAACCGTCGAAGACCGGATAAGGAACGTAAAACGCCGATCTGGCTACAGACCGCACCGGGCCAGATCGGTAATCCCTTCGCGACGACTCATCACTGATCGAAGCGTTCGACTCGCTGGTGACGTGACGAGGCGGTTCGACCCTCGGCGTCCGCGTGAGCGACCTCGGCGCCAAAGCCGGCTCCGGGCCTGGCTCAGCCTCGGCGACGTGGTCGATTGATCGGTGTAAGATGCGTGACAAAGTGCGTGCAGGACAAGATGCGTGCAAGAGTTGCCTGCCACTCGACCTGATGTAACCTGCGTCGCGCCGACGGCACGTTTCCAAAAGGAGGTCTCACACCATGAAATCTGTTCGAAGCATATTCGCGTTCGGGGCTCTGGTATTGTGTGCGGCGCTCGCGCACGCGCAAGGCGCGCCCGATTTCAGCAAAGTTGAAATCAAAGCCAATAGGATCGCCGACAAGTTCTACACGCTCGACGGCCAGGGAGGGACGATCGGCGTCCTGTTCGGGCCCGACGGTGTCTTCATGGTGGACACGCAGTTCGCGCCGTTGAGCGACAAGATCGCGGCCGCGATCAAGCGACTCACGCCGCAGCCGATCAGGTTCGTCGTGAACACGCACGTGCACGGCGACCACACGGGCGGCGATGAAAACTTCGGAAAGATGGGCGCCACCATCATCTCGCGCGAGGAACTGCGCTTCCGTCTGGCGCATCCCAATCCGCAAGCCAACGGTTCGCCTGGCGTGCCGATGCCTGCCTCCGGCCTCCCCAAGCAAACCTATCGCGGGATGCTGACGCTCCACATGAACGGCGAGGACGTCCAACTGATCGCCGTCCCACGAGCGCATACCGACGGCGACACGATGGTGTACTTCCCTGGCCTCGACATCATCATGACGGGCGATTTCTACCGCTCCATCCAGTACCCGAACGTGGATCGCAACAACGGCGGCTCACTGGCGGGCCTGATTGACGGCCTGGGCACGGTGATCGGCCACGCGGGCCTCAACACGAAGATCATTCCCGGTCACGGGCCGACGGTCGACCGCAGCGCGGTGCTCGCGCATCGCGACATGGCCATGACCGTTCGCGACCGCGTCGCACGGCTGGTCGACCAGGGCAAGAGCGAGGACGAAGTGGTAGCGGCCAAGGTCACCGCGGACCTGGACGCGAGGATCCAGGAACCCGGCACCACGGGCGAGCGATTCGTGCGCCAGGTCTACGCAGAACTCAGGACGACTCGCTGAAGGCGCGAGCGACACGCGCACGTGCTCGAGGAACTGGCGCGTTACCTGGGAGGACATCATGAAGGTCGTTGTCGATTTGAGCGTGTGCAACCTCCACGGGCTCTGCGTGGAGACGGCGCCTGAGGTGTTCGAGATTGGCGACGACAGCGTGCTGCGTGTCCTGAACGAGACGCCGCCGGAGGGTCTGCGCGCGAAGGTGGACAAGGCCGTGCGGGAGTGTCCAACGGGGGCGATTTCAATCGAAGGCTGAGCGGCTCCGATGCTGCATCGCATCGTGGTCGTTGGCGCCTCGCTCGCCGGCCTGCGCGCAGCCGAGACGCTGCGCGACCGCGGCTTCGACGGTGAGCTGACGCTTATTGGCGAGGAGCCGCATCGCCCCTACGACCGCCCGCCGCTCTCGAAGCAGTGCTCCAGGGCACGTGGGAGCCGGAGCAGACCTTTTTCCGCAGGAAAGACGGGTACGACGCAAAGCAGCGCCGAACGAGTTTTGGCGAAGGACAGGTCAGCGCCGGCCGGCTCCTTCGCCTGGATGCCTGACGAAGGCGCAATCTTGCTACGATCGCACCGAGAGCGGAGACAGGCCCTTCGATCCGCGATTCCCGATCGAGTCCTTGCAGCGCGGCACGCTTGGCCTCAGTTGGTCCCCAAGGGCATCAGCGCCTGAGGGGGGCCAATCAATCTCGACCGATCAGCTCCTCGCCTGGGCCGGAATTTCTGCGTGCGGCCTCCCGTAGCCTCCGCGATGTACAGATTTCCCTCTGAATCGACGGAGAACTGGTGCATGTTCCAGAGGCCACCGGGGAATGTGCCCTGCGTGCCCCATGACGTGATCAGCTTGCCATTGAGATCGAACTTGGTGACCTTGTTGTTGTTGCCGCCGATGATTCCG
>JAHFUJ010000331.1 GCA_023265105.1 Acidobacteriota bacterium | reverse complement strand
TCAGCTTTCAGTACTGGAGGTGTTAGCTGAAAGCTGAGAGCTGAAGGCTGAGAGCTGAAAGCTACGCCAACACAAGAGCTTTTCAGAGTAAGTGCGTTCCCGGATCGCATGTGAAGCTAACAGCGTAGGGTGGGGGTAGGCTGATGTCAAATGACATCGGCGCGTCACGCTTTCGCGAGCTTCGAATCACCTTTCGAAGTGGAGACCGGGTCCCTCTCTTTTGCCCCGCCGGAGCCGATCGTCGGATCCGCAAGGCACGCGGACCCGACGATCGGAGGCATTTACCGATTGGAGGCTCAGATCAAATGCCCACGCCTCATTCGTTCTTCGGGAGACCTGCCGCGATGGTGCTCTCGTCGGCCGGATGCACGCAATGGGGGTGGCCCCATCCCCCCGTACTCACACCGGGCATCTGGCCGGCTTGCGACGCGATGTCGTACACGATGTTGTCCTTGCGCTCAGGGTCGCCGCTGACGCCGGCGGGCACGGTATCGAGATCCAGCGCGTCACGCGTCCGCCATGCAATGTTGTGGTCCGCGCACGAGCTGTCGCCGCTCACCCCGAGGCCGCCTAGAAGCTGGCCGTTGGAGCTGTACAAGGCCAGCCCGCCGCCAAACACATTCACGCCGCCAATCCGGCCACCGACCATCGGATCGTTCTGCCGGCCGTAGCTCGCCGGATTCCCACCGTAGGCGACCTCGTGATCGACCGGATTGCTTTCCTGAAGTCCGAACAGACTGCCGCCTGGTTGCACTGCGCTGTAGAGATTCGCAGTCGACAAGGCGAGGCCGGGCAAACTGAATGCATTGGCTGTGTTCGCCTTCTGCGCCGAAATCACGCGGCTGCCCGGCCACTGGTCACCGCGATGATTGCCGGTGAACGCGACCGCACAGACGATCCCGTCGCGGTCGACAATTGTGCCCCACATGTCGAGATCGAACCCTCCGTTCGCCTGGGCCCGCGCATCTTCGAGCGCGTTGCGCAAGGCGCCGTGGGACGGCAGGTCCTTGCAGCCATTCTTCGGGGAGCCTTTGCCCTTGTCGTCGTCGGCGCGCACGAGCGGCGCCGCGAGCACCAACAACCCCACCAGCGTCAGGCTGGTCACGAACCGTACACGTCTGTCCATATCGCTCTCCATTCCGCGCAGCCTGGGAGCCGCCGCGCCAGCCGCCGAAAATATGGCTGAGCTCTGCGAAAGTCAAGTCAATTCGTTCGAATTGACGCTCATCATGATGTGCTCGACGCAGAAGAATCATCGGCACAGATCATGAAGCTTGAGCCGATCGAAAAAGAGATGCGTCACGTCAATCGGTGGAGCGCGGCGACTGGCGGTCGGTTCGTGGGCTGAAGCGTGAGCGAACCCGCTATGCTCGCCACGTCAAGGCGACGGTGCGCAAGCGTCGGCGGTCAAGATTCGAAAGTATCGTGCACCGTGCCGATCAGCCACCCGCGCGAAGGAGATCCCCCACTGCATCGACAAGGCGCTTCAGTGCTTCCGGCTTCAGTGTACCAACCTCGGAGGCAATCAGACCCCGATTGGCGGTGAACAACTTTCCGGGACGCGCATAACTTGTGACCCGCAGGGAGCCCTTCGCGAAGTCCACAGTACCAAGCTGCAATGCTCGGACATCGCCGTGGGACTTGCTCGTCACCTGGCAGAGGATCCGGTCGCCTCGGCCGGCGTCAGCGAGAACGACGGCTGGACGCAACTTGGTCTTTGACAGATCGAGAAAAGGGAAAGCGGACGAGAACTACCGCCCCGGCTGGATGTGGGACCACGCTTCGTCCTCCTCTGGCCGGTTCCAATCCTGCGCGAGCGCCTCCTCGCTGAGGAGCGCACTTTCGCTCACCTGCGTCACAGGACCTTCCTCCAGAATCGTGACGAGCGCGCGACGGGCTGTGTGAGGACGGACGGGTTCTAGCAGCCGCACATTACCGTCTTCGTCGATCACGGCTTCCACCGTTCGAATCATGGTGTGACCCTCTCTTGCCAGTGTACACGACGGCCAAGCCCGAGAGAACCCTGATAACCACTCCCTTCGCCCCGCGCCCGAGTCGAAGCCGGTCATCGGCTGCTCGTCGTCGGTCTGAACCGATCCACGAGGGCGCCGATTGTCTGCAGAACGTGATCCAGGACTTCGGGACTGGGCACCGGAATCCTCAAGTAGTCTTCGCCCGTTTGCGGATCGCGGTGGACGAAGCGGAGCCCTTCGGCGCCACTGGCCCGGGCGGCGTGGGAAGAGGCTGCCAGCTGCTCGAGTAACGCCACGCCGGTCTGCATCAGCGCGGCCCAATCAATCGCTCCGGCCGCAGGAGGTGTGGCCGCTGTGCCGACTCGAGGTTCGGTCTCAACCTGCAGTTTGGCCTCACGCACGCGATCGCCAGCGACTTCGGGTGGCTGCACAATCGCCGTCGTCGTCTTTTCGACCGTGTCCATGAAGCGGCTCAACCGGCTGCCGCCAAGGAACACCTCTCGCTCACCGCCATCGAGTACACCGGCAAAGAGCGACTTCTTGAACGTGAGCACCGACAACATGCCCTCCTCGATGGTGCCCTGGGCGATGAAGTTGATGACTTGAACGGGATTCCGCTGACCCAGGCGATGGACTCGGCCAATCCGCTGCTCCAACACGGCTGGATTCCATGGCAGATCCATATTGACGACGATCGACGCGTGCTGAAGATTCAGTCCGACGCCTCCGGCATCCGTTGACAGGAACGCGCGGCACCGATCATCCTCGCGGAAGCGATCGATGAGTTCTTTTCGCTGCCTGCCATCGACCCCGCCGTGGAACAGCACGTGCTCGATGCGCTTCTTCTTCAGCCGTGCGACCAGCAACTCGAGCATCCGCACCCACTGGCTGAACACCACGATCTTCGAGCCTGCCCGCTCCAACAGTTCGTCCAGCAGCGTCGTCAGTTCGTCAGCCTTGACGCCGAAGTCCGTCCGATGATCCAGCAGATAGGTGCTGTCGCAGCTCATCCGCATGTTCTGGAGTGCGATCATCAGCCGGCGCTGGTCAGCTTCGGAAAGAAACTTGTAGCGGCGCCATTTCGCGGCGATCTTGGCGACAATGTCACGGTTCTCCTCGTGGTGGACGCGCTGCTCCGGCGTCATCGGTACGAAGAAATTCTTGTCGAGCCGCTCGGGCAGTTGATTCAGGACCTCGTCCTTGTTCCGGCGGATCAGCATCGGCGCCAGGGTTTTGCCGATTCGGTCGAGATCTCGATAGCCAACAACCCTGCCGTTGTCGTCGCGCATCTGATGATCAGCCAGGAATCTGAAGGTTGGCCCAAGCCGATGCTTGTCGACGAACCCAACGATCGACACGAGCTCCTCCAATCGGTTCTCGAGCGGCGTGCCGGTGAGGACGATGGCGTAGGGCGAAGCGATCCGTTTCACGCTGCGGGCGGTACGCGTGTTCCAGTTCTTGATTCGCTGCGCTTCGTCGAGGATCACCACGTCTGGTGACCATCTGGCGATCAAGTCGAGATCGGCGTGGACGGTGTCGTAGTTCGTGATCGTGTAGAAGCCGTCCCGCGCGGAGTACTGCTGCTCGCGTCGCGCGCGCAGCCCGGCGACCACCACCGCCCGGCGATCCGTGAAGCGCGCAATCTCTCGCTCCCACTGGTGCTTCAGCGATGTTGGACAGACGATCAGCACGCGCTCGACGCCGAACTGACGCGCCATGATCTCCGCCGCCGCGAGCGCTTGGATCGTCTTGCCCAGGCCCATCTCGTCGGCCATGAGGCAGCGACCGGCCCGCGCGGCAAAGAGGGCCCCTTCGCACTGATACTCATAGAGCTCGCCCTTGAGCAGCGTGTGGAGCGCCGGGTCGCTGACGCCTCGAGGAAACGCCTCGGCGATGCGCCGCTCGCGGCGCGATCGGTCGCGCACTTCCGCAACAAACCCCAGCACGTCGTCGTAGCACCGGAGATCGTGGTTGCACCGGGCGGCCTGGGAGAGAAACGATTCGAATGTCGCATAGGCGCCGGCGCGCAAGACCTGCTGCGAGTCGAAATACTTCGCCGCCAGCGCCGTCAGCGTTCCAGGACACGAGGTGCCCGGTCGAAAGCGCACCTCGCGCTTCGCGCCATATTGCAAGACGATCTCGCTGTAGGGCGGCTGGAACCCGCGCTGCAGGACCGCCCGCGTTCGCGTGCGTTGCTCGAGCTTCCGCAGGACGAACTCGACGTGCTTGCATGTGCCAAGCGAGTTGGTGGCAAAGTCCGGGCAACTGCAGTAATTGTCGCCAGGCCGAGGCCCGCGGATGGCCACACGATACATACTGCCGCTTCGCGGGTTGCTCACCTGGAAGTCGGAGAAGACGGGCTCGGTGCCGGCGTTCGTCAGGCTGAAGGACTGCTCGCGCCCGAACTGGCGCCGAAGCTCCCGCTGCCACGCTTCGAGCGACAGGTCGGGCGGTTTGTGCAGCCGGGACAGTTTACGGGTGACTACCTTCTCGCTCATTGATGCCACGGTACGCGCGAGTCTACCAGCATGGCGGGACTTTCGACGTGCCGACTAGTTTCAGATCCCTGGTTCGCGCCGATTCTCGTTGAACAGGATTATGATCACGGCGTTGTCGAGGAACGCGGAGGGCATATGCCGGTTTTTGTGGTGCGGAACGTGGACGGGCAGCTCGGCATCGTCGCAGCCCGGAATAAGGTGGACGCAGTGGAACGTCTTGACGAGTTCGCCAATTTCGAGGGTTGTCCGATTCGCGAGTTGCCGGAGTTGATGCTGCTGCTTGACATCAACGATGAGGGTGAGCTCACGTTGGAGCACATAGGCGAGGAGATGGACGACGTGATTCGCACGTTCGCCTATCCGCTCGTCGAGAAGGCGTTCGATCACGTGCTGGACCAGCAGGAAGTCGGACAGGGGGAGGCGGGCGATCGGAATGACCGAACTCCGGCCCAGAAGGAACTGATACGGAAGGCAGTCGAAGCGGAGCGCGAACGAGTCCGGCGGAAGAGAATGGCGGAACCTCTCACCGAAAGGGGCCGCGCGATAAAGGAACAGCTGGACTTTCCGACGTCATTTATCCGGAAACAAGAGCGAC
>JAHFUJ010000330.1 GCA_023265105.1 Acidobacteriota bacterium | reverse complement strand
CCCTTTTTGGCGCGGCCGGCATCGGCGCGATTGGTGTTGGCGCAGCCGGCATCGGCGCGATTAGTGCTGTCGCGACCGGCATCGGCGCGACTGGTGTTGGCGCAGCCGGCATCGGCGCGATCCGTGTTGGCGCGACCGCGAGCGCCGCCGGCGGTGAGGGCACCGCGGGAACCTCGCGCGCGGGCGGGGGCGTCTCGCGAATCGGCGGCGTCGGTTCAATCAGCTCGGACAGTGGGAGTTCTTCCACGCCCTCGTCGTGCCCCCACAACTGAGTCGCGTCAGGTAGAGTCAGGTCGTCGCCAGCCGGCCCCTCCGCCACAACCCCGACGATCTGCTCCGGCGGTTCGGCCCCGGTCGCTTCGAACAAGTCTTCGGGGACCTGGTCGTCGTCCGGAATGCGGTGCCGGCGGACCTCGGCCCACACGTCGTCGCCGCCGCGCGCGGCGACCACGGTGAAATGCTCGCCGGGAAACTCGTCAGAACGCGGCAGCTCGTACTGCACCGCGCCAAATTCATCGAGCGCATTCTGAAATTCGATCGGCAACAGCTGGGCAACGATGCCGCTGACCGCTTCGAGCGTGAGGCCTCGGCTCGCGAGCTCGATCTGCCCAGACGGCGCGACGACATAGGGCTTGTCCCCGGCGTGCAGGACAAGCGCCTCGCCGTCGACGCGCACAATCGACTGGAGCATTGAAGAAACGAGGCTCATATTTTTATGCTCGTGGGGCCCCTCGTTTTTCACGGCGCCGGGGCCAAACCCCGGCGCACTCGGCTCAAGGCTGCCACTCGCTCGCGGCTTTACGCGGCTGCACACCCTGGCACACGCGGGCGCAAGAGCCGCACAAGCTCAGTGTCGGCGCAAGCGGCCGCCACCATTACGAACGCCGCGGCGCACCGACTTCGTACACCCTGACGAGCTCGACCAGCTTGTAGCCGCGCGTCTGATAGGGCGGCACAATCCGTTCGGCGCGCAGGTACTGCAACATGCCGTCATCGGAATAGTCGGGCGCCCCGATCTCTGAAACCGCCGCCAGCGCGGCCTCGAGCCCGGCGACCGTCATCGCCTTGTCGGTGACCATCCGTGACGTGGGCAGAAACCCGAAACGCCGAACGCGCTCGCGACGAACGGTGGCGGCGAACCCCACGAAGACTTCATTGCTGATGAAGTTGTAGTCCGCCTCGCTTCGACTCGCTGGCGCGTCCTCGACGCGCACCAAGACAATGCCTTCGATCTGCTGCAGACGCTCGAGCAGCTGCTGCGTAAAGGCGCCCTCTCCCGACCAGTTCGACGAATCAATCTGCATCCCACAATTCCGCAATTCAATCGTAGATGAACCAATCGTAGATCGTAGATTCTCAGTCTCTGAACCCCCGATGGATGGCCATGAGGCCTCCGAGCACCGGGTAATACCTGACCCGCGTGAAGCCTCGCGCCTCCATCAGCCGGGCCACGGCCTCGGCCCCTGGATACTGTCGAATCGACGCCGGAATGTAGCGGTACGTGTCAGGATCGCGATGCAGTATCCAGCCCAGCGCGCCGCCGACGAGTCCCAGGTACCGGAGGTACACCGAGCGAACCAGCCAACTCGATGGGCGATTGAAGTCGAGCGACAGCACCTGGCCGCCCGCTTTCAGGACGCGTCCGATTTCATCAATCGCCGCCCCGAGATCAGGCACGTTCCGCAACCCGTATCCGGTGGTCACGATGTCGAACGATCCGTTCGGAAACGGCAGCGCGAGCATATCGCCGACGATAAACTGCGGCGCGGGGCCGTTGGCGCCGCGACCGCTGGCCTGAGAAGACCGCGTGGCGGCGGCTTTCGCCCGCGCCAGCTCGATCATGCGCCGCGTCAGATCGAGGCCGACCGTCTGTGCGCCGCGCGCGGCCAGCACGAACGCGATGTCGCCGGTGCCGGTCGCCAAATCCAGCGCGCGCGCCCCGTCGGAGGGCGCGGCCAAATCGACGAGCCGCCGCTTCCACCGGCGGTCCCGTCCGTACGACAGCAGGACCGTGATGAGATCGTAACGCTCGGCAATCGTCGCGAACAACGTCGCGACGTAGCGGCGCTTCCCCTCAGGGGTCGCAATGCGCTCGTCGAGTGGCATTTTTCTTATGCTCGCGGGGCCCGACGTTCTTCACGGCGCCGGGGCCCCACCCCCGGCGCTCTTGGCTCAAGGCTGCCACTCGCTCGCGCTAGTGGATAATATCGTTGCATGCTCCCGTCGAGAACGGTCGAGAACTATCTGAAGGCAATCTATCAGGGGCAGGTGGCGCTGACCGGCCAGGAGCGGCTCGTGCCGATGGGACAGGTGGCCTCAGCGTTGGGCGTCACGCCGGGTACGGCGACGACGATGGTGAAGGCGCTGGCGGAGGCGGGGCTGGTCGAGTACGAGCCCTACAGCGGCGTGCGCTTGACGAAGGCCGGCGAGAAGCTCGCGGGGCTCGTGCTGCGTCGACATCGCCTCGTCGAGCTGTTCCTCGTCCAGGTGATGGGCATGAGCTGGGCCGAAGTGCACGACGAGGCCGAACAGCTCGAGCATGTCGTCTCGGAACGTCTGATCGAGCGAATCGACGAGATGCTCGGGCGGCCGAAGCACGATCCGCACGGCGATCCGATTCCGAACCCCGAAGGTGCGATCACGCCCCTGCGGCTCGACAGCCTGCTCACCTGCCCGATCGGCACGCCCTTGAAGGTCACGCGCATTGCCGATCAGGATCCGTCGTTTCTGCGGTTCATCGAGGGCAACGACTTGAAGCCGGGGCAGAGCGTCGAGGTGGAGGCGCGCGACCCGGCGGCCGATTCGGTACGATTGCGGGGAAGGGATCGGCGCGCGATTACCATCGGCGCGCGTGCGGCCTCGAAGCTGCTCGTCGAAGTCGAGCGATCGTGACACCGCGAGAAGCAGCGAGCGCTCTTGGCATGTGCTGAATCCTGAGTCTAGTTTTTGTCTAGAGCGATCGCAGGAAGGCCAGCAAACGCCCGCGATCGCTTGGAGACAACTGAAGAAAGCCGCGGCGCGCGAGCTCGGCCTCTCGTTGATGCCGGCCGATGGCGTCTTCGATCGTGGCGGCGCTTGCGTCGTGAAGCAACGGCCGGCGCACGCGCAGTCCCCACAACGCCGGTGTTCGAATCTCCTCCGGCGCCGCGGCCGCCTGCTGAATGCCGTCGCCGGTGCCGATGTCGTGCAACAGCAGATCGGCGAAAAGCGCCACTGTTTTGCGGTTGAAGAGCGGGTTGACGCTCGGACCGGTGGTCAGCGCCGGCACGTGGCAGGCGGCGCAGCCGATCGCGTGGAAGATGCGCTCGCCGTCGCGCACCACCTCGTTGATCGGGCCCCGTGTCACGGGCGCGAGAAAGCGCATGAAGGCCTCGAAGTTGTCGATGCCGCGCCGGCGCGTGGTCGGGTTGCGGACGTCCTCGGGGTCGGGCATCGAGTCGCACAGGCGCATCTGTTCTGCGCTGACGCCGAAGGCGGATTCACGCGGAAACAGATCGTTCGTGATGCCCATCTCGTTGCGGTACGCGTCGGCGCCGAAGGCGAGCAGCGTGGCGTGCTGCGCTTTCCACCCGAAGCGTCCGACCCGGCGATCGCCGGTCGCCACGTCGGTGATGACCGCAGCCCGTCCGCTGACGCCGTCGCCGGTGCGATCGAATGGATCCTCGAGCGCGAGCAGCGTGTCGTCAGGGATCGCTTCGACCAGGCCGGCGCCAAACAGCGGGATCGGCGCACGGTGGGCGACCACTGTCACATCGTCGGGCATGATCGGCTGGCAGCTGTGCGCGGGGATCGAGAACAAGTGTATCAAGCTGTCGCCCGCGGAGTTCAAGCCGCGGAACCCGCCGTTCTCGTCGCGATACGCCGCCCGCACTTCCAGGATGACGCCGCTTCCACCGATCGATGGAACGTTGTGACAGACGGCGCAGCTCGTGCCGTTGAATGCCGGGCCGAGACCCTCTTCCGCATTCTCGACCTCGCTGAAATCGTCGAGCCCGAGGCGGAATTCCGAGAATTCAACCGGCGTGATCCCAGGCAGCGGATCGCCGGGGCGCAGTTCGCGTGTCTGGCCGGCGCCGACGAGCGACACCAGCAGCACGCACGCGGCCCACGCGACCGCTCCCGTCCCAATGCGATGGTGTCGTTTCATCGTGTGACCGCTTGATCGGCGCGCGGTCGCACGACCAGAACGCCTCGCATGAAATCGTGGCCCGCGCCACACATGCGGTTGCATTCGAAGGGGTAGCGACCGGGGGCTGGCGCCTTGAAGGTGACGACCAGCTCTTCGCCGCCGCGTTTCGGAATCACGACGTTCACGTCGGTGTCCGCGATGTGAAACCCATGAGCCGTGTCGTCGCTCGTGAGGCGCAGCTCGATTTCCTCGCCGGTCGTGACCGTCAGTTGAGACGGCGCGAACGTGAAGCGTTCCGCGGCCACATGGATGACGCGACGCTCTGGCGGCTGCAGCGCCTTTGCGCCGACCGCGCACGAGATGGCGACCACGACGATGATGACGGCCTGTCTGATTCGCCTGTTCTTCATTTCAGAACCACCACCCCAGACCGATGTTCACGACGTTCGGCGATCTGATAATCCCGCTCCGGTTTCGCACGCGCGCGTAATCAACCTTGACCGCGATGTCAGGGTCAGGGTAATAGGTCAGGCCGACGACCCAGGCGTCGCGATCGAACTCCTGCAGCGGAAGAAACCCCTGAGGCATACGAAACTGCGTGTCGAAGTTCTCGTACCGCGTGAACGCAACGAGGTCCCTGCCGGGACCGTCCGCCCAGGCGCGGTACCCGGCTTCTCCGTAGAAGCCCCGCAGGCTGCGCGCGATGTTCGGGGAGACACCCTTCAGACGCGCGAGTGCCTCGTTCAAGGCACCGGCGTCTCGAATCGACACTTGGGCGAACTGACCGCGCGTCTCCAGCCGCCCTCGCCTGTAGCGGACATCCGCTTCTCCAATGCGGACGCCGGCGTTGAGGCGCCGCAAAGAGAAACTCGACTTGTCGGTCCACCCGCTGACGCCAACCGTGAGATTGCGCGTGCCGACCCACTCGACGCGACCCGTGTACGCCACGTTCCGCACGTTGGCTTGGGATCCCT
>JAHFUJ010000051.1 GCA_023265105.1 Acidobacteriota bacterium | reverse complement strand
ATACGGGGAACGGTCTTAGCGCCTTTTCCGCATCCCACAACGGTGTCCTCACCTATCGAACGGGCGCCACAGCTGGAGAGAATCTTCAGATGGCCTGGTTCGATCGGCAGGGCAAACAGATTGAGCCGGTCGGAGCGCCCGCCCCGTACCGAGGCGTCGATGTCTCTCCCGACGGAACGCGTGTGGCGGCCCATCGTCACGATGGGCAGGGAGGCGACATCTGGGTGCACGAACAAGCCCGAGGCACCACGTCGCGCTTCACCCTCGATGCCTCGCAAGACAATGGATCCCCCATCTGGTCGCCCGATGCGAGTCGGATGGCCTTCAGCTCACTTCGTGGCGGGTCTTGGGGTCTCTACCAAAAACTCTCGAACGGTGCGGGCAACGATGAGTTGCTTCTCGAGACGAAGACAAATGCAGGCCCGATGAGCTGGTCTCCAGACGGTCGATATCTTGTCTATTCGCTCACTGGCCCGAAAACCGGCAACGACCTATGGGTGCTGCCGCTGACAGGCGACCGAAAGCCGCCTTCGTTCGGTTTGACCGCACCAAACTCCGGCGAGCCTCGCCGGAGCCTTGGCGTAGGCGGGCCGTTTCCGTTCGCGCAGACGCCTTTCGGCGAAAATCACGGTCAGATTTCGCCAGACGGACGATGGATCGCCTATGAGTCGACTGAGACGGGCCGTGTCGAAGTGTACGTAAGACCTTTCCCGTCGGGCGCCGGCAAGTGGCAAGTCTCGACGGCTGGTGGAATATACCCGAGATGGCAGCGCGATGGGAAAGAGCTCTTTTACTTCGGGAATGTAAGCCTGGGAAAGCTCTTTGCCGTGGAGGTGAAGGCGAGCGGAGCGACGCTGGAAGCGGGCGTCCCCAAGGCGCTATTCGACACGGGCTACGTGGCTATGGGTCACCCAGGTGGTACCTACCACGCCTACGCAGTCTCTCCCGACGGCCAGCGATTCCTGATTCCTCGGCCGGCCTCTGCTGGCGCCGAAGAAGCGGCGCCCTCGGCCGTCACCGTCGTCCTCAACTGGACGGCTTCACTAAAGAAGTGAAGAGTTTAAAGGGAAAAAGGCAGAAGTAAAGCCACATGTAAAAAGACGAAAGTGGCAGCAGCTGCGATCCACCATGCTCGGAATGGTGGCAGATTTTGCACCACGGCGCGCCGCTTCCCGCGATATTGGCGCCCAGGCGCGTCGGCACACTTCTCGCATCGTCCGCCGGAAATCCATGCCCCGACTCTTGCCTGCCGGTTGCGAGTCGGTGCGGTGAAGGCACCAGGCGATGTCGAAGCCGACGAAGAGAGCTGCCCTTCCTGTCCCGCACGAGTTCATCGCGCGGAGGATTTACTTTGTGCGAGGGCACAAGGTCATGCTCGATACAGATCTTGCGGCTCTGTACCGCGTCGAAACCAGGGCACTTGTCCAAGCGGTCAAGCGGAACGCGCAACGCTTCCCGGCGGATTTCGTTTTCCAGCTCGATGTCGGGAAGCTCGATGGTTTGAGATCACAGATTGTGATCTCAAAAAGGCGCGGTGGTCGACGCTATGCTCCCTACGTGTTCACCGAACAGGGCGTTGCCATGCTCTCGAGCGTGCTCAAGAGCGATCGCGCCATCCAGGTGAACATTCAGATCATGCGCGCGTTCGTTCGCCTCCGGGAGCTGCTCCTGGCGCACAAGGACCTGGCGAAGAAGCTGGAAACGCTCGAACGGAAATACGACGCACGATTTCGCGTCGTCTTTGATGCCATCCGTGACCTGATGGCGCCTCGTGCTGCGCGAGCACGCCGTCAGATCGGGTTTAAGACGCCGTCTCTTCCGGCGGCCGGCGAGAAAAGTTAAAAGTCTTGGGCCGTGACAAGCCCCTACTCCATGCTCCAGATCTTTTCGACCGTCTTCTCAAACGGATAGACATGCACCATCCAGCCGAAGAGCTGCGGCACAAAACGGCCACTGGCGGCCGCGCAGGCTGCTGGAGTGCTGATGGATCCCTCGGGACCGAACGTCGTCCAGTCCGCCGTCGAGTCCGCCCCGCGCGGCGGCAGGCAGATGTTCACGTGCGCATGCCATTGCGCGACGCTCAGCGGAACGCGCACGTCGAGTTCCTCTTCCGGTGAGCTCCGCGGCGCGGTGTACATCGCGCCGACGAGGGAATAGCCGTCCCGCGTTTTTCGATACAGAAGCGACGTGGCCTGATCCGGTTTGAAACGGAACGTCTCGGCGAACCCTTCGAAGTAGTTCGTGAAGTGGTACACGGGCTGCGGCAAGGTCGGGAGGAAAATCTCGTAGCCGTTTTCCAAGGCTACGTGGTAGTCGCGATAGCGCTCGAGCGCGGGGCGAAGCGCCGCCACGATAGCTGTTGCGCGCTGCCGGTCGCCGGGCCGCTCGGGCCGTCGCTTTGTGAGGCGCATATGCGGGTTCTCGTGCATGTGGTGCGCCATGGACCCGATCACCGCGTGTTCCGCATGGGACTGGCCATCGTCGGCCGCGGCAGTCCCCGAGCCGGTTGCCGGCCGCTGGCGCGCTCGCGCCGTGCCGATTCCTATCACAATCACCGCGGCGAATCCGGCCAGCGCCCGCAGTGAACGCCGCGACATCCGTGTCATGTGTGAATTCGACGTGGCGTAGCGAGGGCCGCAGCTACCGCTTCGGTAGCTCACCCTGCTTCAAAACTCGGTTCGGCGGGAACTGAGGCTTCTGACCAGACGACTGCTGGGCGGTCTGAGACGGTTTCGGGGTTGGCTGCTTCGTTGGCATGAGTTCCTCTCTTGCCTGGTCCGCAACGTACGGGATTCCCGCGAGAGCCGTGAGGATCAGGACGGCAAGCAGAGCAACGTTTGCGCGATCCAGAAACGCCGTCCGTCGCTCGTTGTTCCTCGCGTTACCGGCCGCTGATGTGATTATACGTTGGCACAGCTCGCCATCAGCCCATTACCAAAGCCGCGGGCGCTTTCATCCAGCCGTGCTCGATTCTCTGCTAACATTGGCCAGATTTCCGGGAGGCGCTCGATATGGCCACCTACGCGTTTCGACTCAACGGCCGCTCGGTCTCTGTTGATTCCTGGGACCCGGGACAGCCGCTCCTCTATCTGCTCCGCGGCGCGCTCGGCCTGCACGGCCCGAAGTTCGGGTGCGGTCTCGAGCAGTGCGGAGCCTGCACGGTGCTCGTCGACAAGCAGGCCACCAGGTCCTGCACCATGCCCGTAAGCCGCGCCGCGGGTCGCGACATCACGACGCTCGAAGGCCTTGGCACGATCGAGAAGCCACATTCGGTCCAGGCCGCCTTCATCGCCGAGCAGGCCGCCCAGTGCGGCTACTGCACGAACGGCATGATCATGACCGCCGCGGCGCTGCTGTCGCGGACGCCGAAACCGACGCTCGAGCAGGTGAAGCAGGGACTCGCCGGCAATCTCTGCCGGTGCGGCACGCACACGCGCATCCTGCGCGCAGTCATGCGCGCGTCGCAGCCGCCTCCGCGCGTTGCGCTTCGGCGAGCCACGCCGAAGCAAAGCGAAGGCGGGGTGTAGGAGGTCAATCATGCAAACCCTGTCATCGATGTCCTCGATCTCGCGGCGCGACCTCCTCAAGACGGGCGGCGCCCTGGTTGTGAGCTTCGCGTTCGGCGCGGTGCTGCCGCGGCGCAGCGCAGCGCAAAGTCCAACCGCCGACGGCGATCTCGCGAAGATGCTCGACCCAAGTGAGGTCGACAGCTTTCTCGCGATTCATGCCGATGGCTCCGTCACGCTCTACACCGGCAAGGTTGATATCGGGACCGGCTTGCGCATCGCGGTGGCCCAGATGGCCGCCGAAGAGCTCGGGGTGCCGGCCGAGCGCATCTCGGTTGTTGACGGCGACACGGGCCTCTGCCCCGACCAGGGCGGGACCGGTGGCAGCACGGGACTCACACGCGGCGGCGTGGAGGTCCGCCAGGCGGCGGCGACCGCGCGAAAAGCGCTGCTCACGCTCGGCGCGGCGCAACTGAACCGGCCAGCCGCCGACCTCACGATCGCCGATGGCCAGGTGCGCCCGCTGGCGGGCGGTTCGGGCATCGGCATCGCCGCGCTTCTTGGCGAACGCCGCTTCTCGGTCAAAGTCGACCCCAGGGCGCCGCTCACGGCTCCGGCCCGCTATACGGTTGTCGGCAAGCCGCTCCTGCGGCCCGAGGTGCCGGACAAGTGCACCGGCCGGCATGTGTACGTCCAGGATTTCAGCCTGCCGGGCATGCTGCACGCTCGCGTGATCCGTCCGCCCACAGTCGGGGCAAAGCTCGTTTCAGTGGATGAGTCTTCGATCCGTAGCATCCCTGGCATCCCTGACGTGCGCGTTGTGCGCATCGACAGCTTTCTCGCCGTCGTCAGCAAGGATGAATGGGCCGCCGTGCGCGCGGCCACCGCGCTCAAGAGCACGTGGAGCGACTGGCAAGGGCTTCCCGGAAACGACGGGCTGGTGCGGTACCTGCGCGACGGCGCGATCGACCGCGATGAGGCGGTCGTCAGCCGAGGCGATCCCGCGGCGGCGATGCCCGGAGCTGCGAAGAAGCTCTCGGCCACATATTTCTGGCCTTCGCAGAGCCACGCGTCGCTCGGGCCGTCTTGCGCCGTCGCCGACGTGCGCGCGGACGGCGCCACCATCTGGTCGGCGTCGCAGGGCACGCACGGCCTCCGGAACAATCTGGCGAGAGTCTTCGGCCTGCCGGTCGCCAAGGTGCGCGTCGTGTTTCTCGAGGGATCCGGATCGTACGGCACCAACGGCAGCGACTACGTCGCAGCCGACGCGGTACTGCTGTCGAAGACAATCGGCCAGCCGGTGCGCGTGCAGTGGACGCGTCAGGACGAGCATCGTTGGGATCCCAAGGGTCCGCAGCAACTGCTCGACCTGCAGGCCGGCCTCGACAGCACCGGGCGCATCGTCGCGTGGGACACACAGATGTGGCTGCCGGCGACCAGGCCCGGGGGGCGGGCCTATCTTGCGGCCGAGGCCGCCGGCATTGCTCAGGAACGAGGCCAGAATGCCGGCGCCCTGGCGCAGAACGGCGATCCGCCTTACGCGGCCGAGAATGTTCGCGTCCTCGTGCACTGGTTGAAGGAGACGCCGCTCGTTCCGTCGAACCTGCGCGCGCCTGGCAAGATCGCCAACGTCTTCGCCGTGGAAAGCTTCACCGACGAGCTCGCGGCGGCCGCTGGCGTTGATCCGGTTGCGTTCCGTCTGAGCAGGCTCACCGACCCGCGCGCCATCGACGCGCTCACGCGAGCGACGACGACGTTCGGGTGGCGGGCGCGGACGTCGCCCAATCCGCAAGCCAGGCAGGGCAACCTGCTCACGGGCCGCGGTGTCGCGTACATGCGGTACAAGCAGGCCGAGAACTACATCGCGATGGTGATGGACGTGGCGGTCGATCCGGCGAGCGGCAGGATCGCCGTGAGACGCGTCGTTTGCGCGCACGACTGCGGGCTGGTGGTGAATCCCGATGCGCTTCGAAACCAGATTGAAGGATGCATTGTGCAGACGCTCAGCCGGACGCTGCACGAAGAAGTGAAGTTCGACCGCTCGAGGGTGACGAGCGCCGACTGGGCAAGCTATCCGATCCTCACCTTCCCGGAAGCGCCCGCCATCGATGTAATCTTGATCGATCGGCCGGACCAGCCGCTCCTTGGCGCGGGCGAGGCCGCCACGGCGCCGGTGGCCGCCGCGCTCGCCAACGCCGTCTTCGACGCGACCGGGGCGAGGTTGCGCACCGTGCCGTTCACGCCGGAACGGGTCAAAGCGGCCCTACGCTCGAACGGGTGAAGACGGCGCTCACGCTAGTGTGGTGCGTGCGATCTGCGTGTACATGAACTTGCGACAAAACGCTACTACGGAGGGCACGGCGCCAAAGGACGGAGGCCACGGTGGTAGAGCCTTTGGGGCGGATGTACGAAAGCGTTGAACGCAGCGGACTAGCGAGCGGGTGACGCGGAGCTCAAGCGCCATGATTGGCACAACCATTTCCCATTACCGCATCATCGAGAAACTTGGCGGCGGCGGCATGGGGGTGGTCTATAAGGCTGAGGACACGAAACTCGGCCGATTGGTCGCGCTGAAGTTTCTGCCGGAAGAATTTGCGGAAGACCACCAGGCGTTGGAACGTTTCAAGCGGGAAGCGCGCGCGGCGTCTGCGCTCAACCACCCGAACATCTGCACGATCTACGACATCGACGAAGTCGACGGCCAGCCCTTCCTGGCCATGGAATTTTTGGAAGGACAGACGCTGAAGCATCGCATCAACGGCCGGCCGTTGCCCATCGATTCGGTCCTGGACCTGGGCTCCCAGATTGCCGACGCGCTGGATGCCGCGCACGCGAAGGCGATTGTGCACCGCGACATCAAACCCGCGAACATTTTCGTGACCGATCGCGGGCACGCCAAGATCCTGGACTTCGGACTGGCCAAAGTGGATCAGAAGGCAAAGTTCGCTCAAGCCGGAGCCTCGCAACTGCCGACGGCGACTGCCGACCCACCGGAGGAGCATCTGACCAATCCGGGGACGGCACTGGGTACGGTGGCCTACATGTCGCCGGAGCAGGCGCTCGGAGAGGATGTCGATCGGCGAAGCGATCTGTTTTCGTTCGGCGTGGTGATGTACGAGATGGCGACGGGCCGATTGCCGTTCCAGGGCAACAGTTCCGTGGCCATCTTCGATGCGATTCTCCACAAGACGCCGGTGTCGGCGGCTCGACTGAATCCCGAATTGCCGCTGGAGCTGGACCGCATCATCACCAGGGCGATCGAGAAGGATCGCAACCTGCGGTATCAGAGCGCGGCGGACCTGCGGATCGATCTCACCCGGCTGAAGCGCGATTCGGGTTCGGGATTCGCGGCGGCGGCCTCCGGCGCGACCCCCTCGGCGAGTGGCAAGGGCATCGGCGCGCTCGGTCGAGGGGCCGTGCTGTGGGGCGTTGGCGCCGTACTCCTGGCAGCCGTCACGGGACTGGCGATCTGGATGCTAAAGCCAACTCCCCCGGCAAGTCCGCAGCCGGTGACGCGCCTGGCTATTGCGCTGCCGCCAGGCGAGCGGCTCGTGGCAGCCGGTGGCATCGCCGGGGTAGCAATTTCTGGAGCTGCTGTCGCTGTCTCACCTGACGGCAGGAACATCGCCTATGCCGCCGTCCGCGGCGGCACCCAACAGATCTTCCTGCGGGCAATGGATCAGTCGGAGGCTCGGCCGATCCAGGGCACGGAGGGAGCCGACGGCCCGTTCTTCTCCCCCGATGGTCAATGGCTGGGGTTTGTTGCTGGGGGAAGCATCATAAAAAAGGTTCCAATCAGCGGAGGAGCCGCACTGAGTTTGTTTAGTGGTCCCACCGTTGTCGGGGCGAGCTGGGGAAGTCAGGGCACGATCGTCTTCTCACCTCAAAATTCAGGTCTCCAGCAAATTCCAGACTCGGGAGGCACGCCGCAGCCGTTGACTCGCCTCGAGAAAGGGGAGACCGGCCACGTCTGGCCGGAATTTTTGCCCGGTGGAACGGCAGTGTTGTTCAACGGCGGGACGCCCGACAACCGGCGGATCGCCGTCTACTCGGTGAAGACGGGCGAACGGCGGGACCTCGTCCAAGGAACCTTCCCTCGCTACGCGCGCAGCGGACACCTGGTGTACGCGCAAGCGGGAAATCTGATGGCCGTGCCGTTCGATGCCGAGCAACTCCGGGTCACCGGTACGCCGGTGCCGGTGGTCGAGGGCGTGCTCCAAAACTCAACTGGATCCGGGTCCACGAACTACGGTGTTTCTGCGGCAGGCTCGCTGGTGTACGTCTCCGGAGGCGCGCAGGCGGTCCAACGGAGGCTCGTGTGGGTCGCTCGCAATGGGACGGAGCAGCCGCTGGCTGCGCCTGCACAGGCCTACGGGTACGCGCGGCTTTCCCCCGACGGCCAACGCGTGGCTGTCGAGCTCGAGAACCAAATCTGGCTGTACGATCTGTCCAGAGATACGCTGACCCGGTTGACGTTCGAAGGCAGCGGAAACCAGAGTCCAGGGTGGACCCCGGACGGCAAACGGATAGCGTTTCGTTCGAACAAGGAAGGGCCGAATAATCTCTTCTGGCAACTCGCCGACGGCAGCGGCGGGCTGGAGCGGTTGGCCACCAGCCAGTACACCCAGAACCTGACCTCATGGTCCGCGGACGGGCAATTGCTGGCGTTCTTCGAGCTCAGCCCCACCGCGCAGCGGGACATCTGGGTGCTGCGGCTGAGCGACCGGAAGGCGCAGCCTTTCCTGCGAACACCCTTTAACGAAGGGGCGGCGACCTTTTCGCCCGACGGGCGTTGGCTGGCCTATCTTTCCAACGAGTCCGGCCGTCCGGAGATCTACGTGCAGCCGTATCCGGGTCCGGGTGGGAAGTGGCAAATCTCGACCGAAGGCGGCACCGAACCGGTGTGGAACCGCAACGGCCGCGAGCTGTTCTACCGCAGCGGCAACAAGCTGATGGCCGTGCAGGTAACGACGCAGCCCGGCTTTTCCCCGGGTAAACCCACCATGCTCTTCGAGAGGGAGTACGGGGCGAGCCAGTTTCCGGCGACTGGCGTCGCCTACGACGTGTCACCCGATGGCCAGCGGTTTCTGATGGTCAAGGAAACGGATCAGAGCACAGCAGTCACGCAAATCAGCGTCGTGCTGAACTGGTTCGAAGAATTGAAGCGCCGCGTGCCGGTGGAAAAAAAGTAGTCAGTAGTCAGTAGTCAATAGTCAATAGTAGGTAGAATTGGACCATGGCCCGGTCAAAGCCGGACATCACGAAGTGTGGGTTGTAGTGGGAAGACTTGGGGTTGTAGTGGATCGAAAAGAGAGGCTCTGGTAACTGATGACTAGCAACTGGCGTCGCTGTGCCCTCGCGTCCGGACTCGGGTTGGCGCTCCTCTTCTTCGTCGCCTTCATCGGCTGCGCTCCAGGTCTGGGAGCCGCGCCCGACGCGACCGGAGTAGACAAAGCGTTCGTGCGGTTGTGGAGCGCGCCGGACCCCGGTGCGGCGGCGAAGGTTGTCAAAGATGTTGTTGACGCCGGCGTCACCTTCGACCAGGCATGGACCACGTTGAAGCGTGGCCGCCCGTACTCGAAAGACGTGCCGCGGGGCGTGACCCGCGGTAAGCACGGGACGTCGGACGGCCTCGAGCACAACTACGCGATTGTCGTGCCGGAGAACTACGACCCGACACACGCGTACCAGGTGCGCGTCCAGCTGCACGGCGGCGTCGGCCGTGAATCGCGCGACTCGCGTGAGCAGTTCGACCGTATTCCAGGCAGCCCCGATCAGATCTACGTCCATCCGGTCGCCTGGGCCCAGGCCAAGTGGTGGGGCACCAACCAGGTCGAGAACATCGTCGGCATCCTCGATAGGTTGAAGCGAACGTACAACGTCGACGAGAACCGCATCTACCTGACCGGCATCTCCGACGGCGGCACCGGCACGTACTTCATGGCGTTCCGCGAGACGACACCGTGGGCGAGCTTCCTGCCGCTCATCGGCGACATGGGCGTGCTGGCCGATGCGTCGGTGACGACGGACGGCGACATGCACCCCGGAAACGCCGTCAACAAGCCGTTCTTCATCGTCAACAGCGGGCGCGATCGGCTCTACCCGACGGCCATCGTCGAGCCCGACATCAACTTTCTGCGGCAGATCGGCGTGCAGATCGTCTATCACCCGCAGCCCGAGTCGGGGCACGACACGAACTGGTGGCCGAACGAAAAGGACAACTTCGAGGCCTTCGTGCGCGAGCATCCGCGGACTCCGCTGCCCGACCGCCTGTCGTGGGAGACCGAGCGCACGGACCGCTACAACCGCGCGCACTGGCTCGTCATCGACAGGCTGGGCTCAATCGATAGCGAGACCGCATTTTCGGCCCGGGCCTATCTGTTCCCGGAGCGCGAGCCGTCAGGGCGTGTGGACCTGGTGCGCCGCGGGAATACCGTCGAGGCCTCGACCCAGGGCGTCAAGGAATTTACGCTGCTCCTGTCGCCCGATCAATTCGATTTCAACGCCCCGATCAAGGTCGTGACCAACGGCCGCACGGCATTCGAAGGAAAGGTCGAGAAGAGCGTCGCCACGCTGCTCAAGTGGGCCGGCCGCGACAACGATCGGACGATGTTGTTCGGCGCGGAGCTGAAGATCGAGGTGGGAAGGTAGCGCAGGTCTTCAGACCTGCCGTACGGCGAGCCTCTCTACGGGCCACCAGGCTTGTCGAATTTAAAGATGTAGAAAGAGTACCCGACCCTGTCAATGGGTTTGTAGCGGCGAAGCCAATCGCTGTTGACCTTCTGCACTTCGGCTGACAGCTCGCCTCGAATCAACGCGTGCGTGCTGATGGCATAGATCCCCTGAGAAGGCTTGCCGTAGTATTCGTCCGGCGTCACGCTTCGTCCTTTGATCCCGTAATACGCGGGCGACGCATTCCACGGGTAGAGCACGTTGATGTTCTCGATGCCGTGGCCATCCATGTAGGCCTTCAAGCGCTTCAGATCCTGCCCCCAATCGATATTGGAATCATCGAGATACTTGTATCCACGCTCGGGACCACCAATCAGCTCGTTGAAATAGGCGAGATAGTCCGGATACATGTGAAGGCCGGCGAACAAGTACCAAGCGCCAAGGGAAACCGCCAGCACAGCCTGAAGACGATTGCGGAAGAAGAAACTCGCCAGCCGGCTCACGAAGATGAAGATCAAGGGATAGATGGGTAAGAGATATCTCAGCCCGATGTCGTCGGCCAACGCGGACGTGAACGCAACGAAGATCAAAGTCGGCAGAATGAGGAACGCTTCGTCCAGCCAAGATTCGCCGTGGTACTTCTTGTAGAGCACCAGCGATAGAGCAAGAAGGATGAGGGTTGGTATCGGAGTCTTGATCAGGAAGGCCACGAGAAAGTAATACCACCACCTGCCCTGCTTGAAATGACCCAGAAGGTAGTACTGATATTCGGGATTATGGTCCTTGTTGACCAACGACGCTCCCTTCCAATAGACGAGAGGATCCGAGGGGAAAAAATAGGCCGCATACACGACGATACCCGCAACGACGAGCAAAAGGAGATACACGGAGGCGGCCGACGTGATGCGGGAGCGCAGGTTGATCGGTACGAGGACGTTGTGCTGTTTGGCTTTGCGTTTTGCGCCCCTCTGCGTTTGTTGCCTTCGGAGGAACAGTTGAACGTTGGAAGGCCAGAAGACGGCGGCGGCCAGAATCAGCGCATAAGTAGGGAGGAGGATCACCGCTGAAAATTTCGAAGCCAGCGCCAGGCCTAACGCCGCGCCGGCGGCGAGACGGTTCCCGTTGCCACCTCTTCGAACGAACCGCCAGAGATAGTAGAGGGAGATGACAAAAAAGCAGCTCAGCCCCACATCCATGGTGATCACACGCGAGTGGGCGATGATGTTGGGACAGAAGCTGTACAGAAAAAGCGCCATCAGTCCTGCAGGCGCTCCGAATAACTCGCGTGCCCATTTGTAGACGTACACTCCCAATAGCAAGGAGAGGCAGACGATCGGAAGGCGTCCCCAAAAGAGCAATCGATCGGCATCGTTGGTGTAGAGGAAGGTCACACCAAAGGGCACGGCACGCGGCGGATCGCTCTTCCAATTGGGGTCGTCGAGATTGAATCGCGTGTCCAAGAACAGCAACGGCACGGCGGCGAGCGTTTTGATGAGGGGCGGGTGCTGCGGGTTGAGGCGGAAGTCCCCGGTCTCGAGATACGAGTACCCGGCGGAGAGGTGTTCTGCCTCGTCTGACGAGGCAGTCAGCAGCCGCATGCTGAGCACTTCTTGGAGAAAGAGCGCGGCGAGAAGGACGGCGACGCCGAGACGCCCGCCGTGTGTTGGGGACATCAGCCACCGATTATAGCCTCTCGCCTTTGACCTGGTGCCTGTTGCCTTCGATCAATGACCTTCTGCTTGTTGCCTTTTCCCCTTTTCCTTCCATTTTTCGCCCGTTGCCTTCGCTTCCCATATATATGGTTAGTACGATACACTTCGATGTATGAAGACGACCGTTGAGCTGCCAGACAGCCTTCTTCGCGAGGCCAAGCGCGTGGCGTTGCGCGACCACACGACCGTTCGCGTGCTCATCGAGCGGGGCTTGCGCGCGGTGCTCAACCCCCGTCGGCAGGCCGGCGCGTTCGCGCTCAGAAAGGCGAGTTTTCGAGGCGACGGTCTCGCGGCAGGCCTCTCGCTCCGCGACTGGGACGCCGTCCGCGACCTGATCTACTCGGAGCGAGGCGCGTGATCGCGGTCGACACGAACATCCTGGTGTACGCCCACCGCGAGGATTCCGAGTGGCACACCCGCGCGGCGGGGTCGATCAGGGAGCTGGCTGAAGGCGTCGCCACGTGGGCCATTCCGTGGCCGTGCGTTCACGAATTTCTCGCGATCGTGACCCATCCCCGAATCTTTCGCACGCCCACACCACCCGTCGCCGCGGTGGACCAGGTCGAGGCCTGGCGCGAATCGCCCTCGCTGGTGCTGTTGGCCGAAGACGAGGGGTATTGGGCGACGATCCGTGGCCTGATCCTCAACGCGCACATCGCCGGGCCGCGCGTGCACGACGCGCGCGTCGCCGCGCTCTGCCTCAGTCACGCCGCAGGCGAGCTCTGGACGGCCGACCGGGACTTCTCGATGTTTCCGGCGCTGCGCGTTCGCAATCCCCTGGTCATCTAGCTGCCGGCCGTCGGGCGAGAGCGCGAATGACACGGGATCGGAGGTCGACGGTGTGATCACGTCGAAGCGGAGCAGCGGCAATGCTCTCCAGACCCGCCTCGCCAGTGATGGCAGAACTAAAGTTCCGCCCCACGAAGGTGGGTGCCAGTTTCGCGAGCCCGAAGTCCAGAAGTTTGGTCCCGGCTTTCGTGAGCATCACATTCGCCGGCTTCAAATCGCGATGCGTGATGCCGAGGCAGTGCGCTTTGTCCAACGCGTCGGCGATCTGCATCGCGTACTGAAGCGCCCGGTCGATCGGGAGTGGACCCTTCTCCAGGTGACGCGCCAGCGTCTCACCGTCGAGATACTCCATCACGAGGAAATCGACGCCATCCTGTTGGCCGATATCGTAGAGAGTACAAATGTGCGGATGGTTCAGCGCGGCGATCGCCCGCGCCTCGCGCTCGAAGCGCTGGCGCAGATCCGGGTCGGAGGCCACGTGCGCAGGCAGGACTTTGATTGCGACAATTCGCTCGAGGCGCGTATCACGCGCCCTGTAGACCTCTCCCATCCCCCCGGCCCCAATGAGCCCGAGGACTTCGTAAGCGCCGAGACGAACGCCGGGCGTGAGCGGCACGGATTCTGAGGGAAGGTTCGCTGGATTATACAAGTCCTCCTCTTGACATCGCCGTGGGACGATGCCATCGTCGTCGTCGAGGTCGGGCCCGGAAGGGTGTGGGAACGATGCTAGGTGAAGTTCCCGAGGCGCTGCGAGAGCGGCTCGGCGATCATGGGACGTTGGCGCTGGTCGAGTTGCTGGACTCGACCGGTCGAGCGTGGAGCGAGGACGTGCTGACAACGGCAGCCGAGCAATTCGGCCGGCGCCTCGGCGAAGAGTCCGGCGCCTTGCGGCTGGAGATGGCCACAGGGTTCGGAGCACTGCGCCAGGAGATGGGCCAGATGCAGGCGGAGCTGTACGGCAAGATGGGCCAGATGCAGCTGGAAACGGCCACCGGCTTCACCGCAGTGCGCCAAGAGATGGGCCAGATGCAGGCGGAGCTGCACGGCAGGATGGGCCAGATGCAGCTGGAAACGGCCACCGGCTTCGCGGCAGTGCGCCAAGAGATGGGCCAGATGCAGGCCGAGCTGCACGGTAAGTTGGGCCAGATGCAGCTGGAAACGGCCACCGGCTTCGCGGCAGTGCGCCAAGATATGGGCCAAATGCGGGCCGACGTGCGCGACGAGATCGGCCAGGTCCGGACCGCGTTGCACGACGAGATCGGCAAAGTCCGGGCCGAGCTGCACGAGCACATCGCGGGGCTGCGAGGCGACTTCCGTGGGGAGCTGGCCACCGCGCGCGTCGATTTGATCAAGTGGTCGTTCGTGTTCTGGATCGGCCAACTCGTCGCGCTCAGCAGCGTGATGGCTCTCATGCTGCGTTCGGCTGGCCGCTGAGACGCCGGCGGCGGACGAGACCAACCCGTTGAACGGCCGGCGTCGTGAGTTCCTGTCGGTCGTCATCCCTGCTTACAACGAAGAGCTGCGCATCGGCGACACCTTGCGGCGGACGTACGACTGGCTGCGGGCACGATTCGATCGCTTCGAGATCGTGGTGGTCGACGACGGATCGACGGACCGCACCGCGGGGATTGTCCGGGAGTTCGCGCTCCGATCGCCGGACGTGCGGCTGCTGCAATCGCCCACCAACATCGGCAAGGGGCACGCGGTCCGCACCGGGATGCTGGCGAGCACAGGCGACTACGCGCTCTTCTCGGACGCGGACCTCTCCACGCCGATCGAAGAGCTCGAGCCCGCGCTGGCGCTCCTTACACGGGGGCACGCCGTCGCCATCGCGTCGCGCGCCCTGCCCGACTCCGACGTCCAGGTGCATCAGGGCGTGTTGCGCGAGACGATGGGGAAGATCTTCAATGGAATCGTCCGCCGCCTGTGTCGCCTTCCGTTCCGGGACACACAGTGCGGGTTCAAGTGTTACTCGCGGAGCGCGGCCAAATCGATTTTCTCGCGCGCTCGGATCGACGGCTTTGCCTTCGACGTCGAATCGTTGGTCATCGCGCGTCGGATCGGCCTGCCGGTGGCCGACTTCCCCGTTCGCTGGATCAACTCGCCGTCGAGCAAGGTCCGCATGCTCCGGCATCCTCTGCAGATGATTTGGGAGGTCGTGCAGGTTCGTCGCAACGAGCGACGCGGCTCTTACGATCGATGACCGTCCCCGGCGGCGGATTTACGGGCCACAGCTCTTGACGTCGGCCGCCATGGCCCCCAATTCTTGATTCAGGGCAAATCCCGGGGTGGACGCTCCGCCACCCATCGAACGAATGAAGGTGCTCGTGTCGTCGAGCGGCAGCGCTCCGACATTGACGCAGAAATTCCGCCAGGTGCCGTCCCGTCGAAGATACTCCTCGACGTTCGACACATAAAAGGCCGACACGGTCGCGCCCCGCTCCTTCAGGTATTGGCCGACCGCTCGAATGGCTCGTGGGCCGGCGAAATTGCCGATGAGCGGCACCAGCAGGTTCGCGGCTTGGAACCCCTTGACGAACGCGAAGGCTTCTTCAGTCGACAGGTAGCTGCGCGTCTGCCCGTCACGATCGGTCGCGACCATCAGTTCCGAATACGTCGGCTCGTTGCGGCGGCGGCCGCCGCCGGGATTGCGCGTGGTCGAATACTGGAGGTCGGGTCCGAACGAACAGAAATCGGCGTAGATATGCTGGAGCCTGAGCAGGTCGTCGCCCGTCAGCGCAAACCTGTGGCTCTTCGTGATTTGATTCACGATCGCTCTGAGGTTCTCCGCGTATAAGGCCTCGCTCTTCTCGACCTTCGCGTACGCCTCGAAGATGTCCGCCACCGTCGACGTCGCGCTCAGCCCGTCGGGCCGCGGTCTGGAGAAGAGCCGCGACACGAACTCGGCGCGGTCGGCCGACAATTCGAACAAGGCTTTGTACATCAAGTGCAGGTCGCGATTGCCTCGCCGGATGTCGAAGATGAACGCGATGCTCGGCTTGAGCGCGGCAATGTAGGTGAAGTTCTGCTCCGGGCCGACGCCGAGGAAGACGCCGTTCGATGTCGCAATCCGCGTGAGGTCCGGAATCACGTACTGAATCCCGCGCTCGTTCGACAGCAGGTTGTCGGACTGGAAGCTGCCGGGTCGCTCGGAAAAGTCCAACACCAGACGCCAAAAGTCGCCGTCCGCGATCTTCGACGGCAGCGTCTCGGCGGCAGCGCGCAGGCCGGGGGCCAACAGTGGCGCACTGAAACAGACCGCGAGGATCGAGCCCGCGACACGCAGAAAGCGGCGCTTCGTCATGGCCATGTCCGGCCCCATCATACTCTCTGGCGGGTCTGCAACGCTCACCCCTGCGTATGCTGGAGTGATAGAATCGCCGAATGGTGCGAGGCGCTCTCGTTTTCGCTGCGGCATTCGCCTTCAGCGGCATGGCCGCCCATGCGCATCATGCGATTGCAAGTGTCTACGACAACAGTCGACAGGTGACCATCGACGGCATCGTCGCGCAGTTTCAACTCGTCAACCCGCATCCGTTCCTGTTCATCGACGTCAAGGATGGCACAGGCGCCGCGCAACTGTGGCGGGTCGAGATGGACAACCGCGGCGAGCTTGCCGCGATCGGTGTGACGGCCACCACCTTCAAGCCGGGCGATCGCCTTGTGGTCACCGGCAGCCTCGCCCGTACGCAACCACAGAGCCTCTACGTCCTCAGGCTCGACCGCCCCGCGGACGGATTCTGGTACGAGCAGATCGGTCGGAGCCCGAAGATTCGTGCCCCGTCATGACACCTTGTCCAATCCCTCCGGAGCTCGAGCATCCTGCGTTTTCACGATGAGAGCCTGCAGCAGGTGCGTTACTCCGAAGTTCACTTGAACTGCGGTAGCTATCAGCTGTCAGCTCTGGGCTTTCAGCCCGATCAGCGCTGAGAGCTGAAGGCTGAAAGCTGAGAGCTACGTCAACACGAGCGAATATCTGTTTTTAATAGCGCGCCCTGGCGGCCGCGAGTGCCGCCGCCGGCGCCTGCCGCACTGCCGGCAAGGCGTCGGGGTGATCGTGTTCGACCGCGGCTCGCACGGCCCGCACGGCCTCGAGGCGCGAGTCTTTCTCGCGCGCGAGCAGTTGCTCGGCTTCGAGCAGACACGCGAGCACAAGGCGCGGCTCCTCGTGCTGTCTCCTCAGGAATTGACCGTAGTTGAACCAATCGACACCGAACGCCGCCCGGTCGCGGCCCCATTCATCGAGCGCCAGCACTTTCTCGAAGGCGCGGCCGGCCTCGTCGGTACGGCCGGCCTGATCGAATCGATCGGCACGATTGGCCCACCACTGGGCCAGATAGCGCCGCACGGTTTCTTTTCTCGGATCCAGGTCGAGCGCCGTCTGCCATTTTTCAACCGCCTCGTCCTCCCTCCCGAGCTGCATGGCCAACACCCCGACGTTCACCAGCGTGTCGCTGTCGTCGGGGTGCACGGCGAGATAGCCTCGGTATTCGTCGTACGCCTCGTTGTATCGATGCTGATCGATCAGCGCCCGAGCCTTTCGCTGCTGCACCGAGCTGTCGTACGGGTTCAGCGCGGAGGCCCGCGTCAACGCCGACAAGTCGTTGCTGCTCGTGCCTAACACGAATCTCGCTTGATCGAGTGCCGCCCACAGGCACAGCACGACGAGCGCGGCGATGCGCAGCGCCCTCGCCGCAGGCGCATGGCCCACGAGCCACCGGGTCGCCTGATGCACGGCCTGACCGGCGTCGGCAGCGCCCACATTTTTCACGGCGCCGGGGCCCCACCCCCGGCGCGGTCGGCTCAAGGCTGCCGCTCGACGCCGCGAGTCGACGAGCAGCGCGGCGATGCGGCCGTCGCGCAGCTTCCAGATGGCGCCGTCGAGAATGAAATGATGAATGTTGACGATCGCGGTAAAGATGAGCACGCTTCTCGTGAAGTCGACGCCGAACAGATAACTCGCCACCCAGGGCCCCGGGACGAATAGGGCGACGCCGCCGGCGAGCAATGTCGCGGCGTACGACCAGGGGCGCCACGAGCTTTCAGTCGCGGATTCCGCCTCCCGCCGTGCGTAGTAGCTGGTGATCCACAAGTACTGTGCCGAATGCATGACGGCGAGCACGCCCGAGCTGTAGCGCGTTTGCGGCACCGGCGTACCACCCAGCCACGCGGCAAGCGCCGGAGCCACGAACCAGATGGCCTGGGTCGCGACGAGCGTGACCGGGGCCAGCATCGCCGCCCATCCCGCGCGCGCGATCATGCCGGCGATCGTCGCCGCGCTGAGCACGCCAAAGACCACGAGGAGCGCTCCTTCGGTAGGCGCACCCACGCCGTTTGGGATGCCGAGCGAACGGATCAACGGGTCGGTCGACGGACCCGTGTGGAACGCGACGAACAACAATGCGTACGACGCGAGAAAGGCGAGGTACAGCGCGCGCCGCTCGCGATCGGTCGGCGCCACGCCGTTGCGGCGCGCGAACATCATCGCCAGGCCGAAGTTCTGGCCGGTGTAATGCCACGGGCTCCATGTGACGTACAGCGTGAAGATCCACGGCAGGAGCGCCGGCCACGCGTGCGAGGCCACGGCGACCAGCGCGAGCAGCCCCGTCAGGTGCAGCGTAAAGATCCGGTACTTCGTGAATTCCGCCCGCGTGTGGTACGCGCGGTAGACCGTCGCCATGTAGTGGGGATAGTTGAACGCGAGCGCGAGCAGGTAGAACACCACCGCCCAGGTTCTGGTGGCCGACCCGCCCGAAAGGCCTGCGATCAAAAGCAGCGGGGCCGACCATGCGCCGCAGCCGACGATCAGGTCGAGCGCGGGGCGGTGGATCCAGCCTCCGCCCGGCGAGGGTGGGCGTGGAGAGGGGTTCCGGCGTGCCATCCTCTCAGATGTATCGTCACGTGTCGGCCCGAACCCCATTTACCGACGGTCCGGCTGCCGCCTTCGCGCGTTGCGCTCCGGCGAGCCTCGCCGAAGCGAAGCGGCGGCGGGAAGCCGGACCCTACGTACTGCTATTGTGGCAGCGGATTGGCGTCGCGGAGGGCCGCCAGGTCCAGCAGAAGCGCACCGAGCGGATCCTGACCCCCTGCCGTCTTCGTCTGTTTGATGAAGATCTCGAGGATGGCCCCCGGCGTGGTGCCGACGTTCTTGAATCCGTGAGGCGTGCCTCGCTTGAGGAAGAACGCCTGTCCGGCCGCTGCGGCCACCGGCGCCTCGGATCCGATCGCGAGCTGCAACTGGCCTTCGATCGGAATCCACAAGTGGTATTCGACATCATCGTGCGTATGAACGCGGCGCGTCGAGCCAGCCTGGATCTCCACGCGAGTCACCCGAACCTCGGCACGATCGATCAGCCGGGTCGGTCTGACGCCTGGATCGGCTTCACCGGCCGCTGGCGTCTGCACCGCGGGTGTCTGCGCCGCGGCTGGTCGACCGACGAGCATCGCCAAGACGATGCCGAACGCTGCGAGAGATCGCGGCATGTGTCCTCCTCGTGAATGGTCGCTCCGCATTATGACGGACGTTACGTGTGGACACAATGTCCTGCCCGAAGACTATCAGGCGCTGTTCAAGGTCTGGCGCGACCGCGAGTTGACGATTCGAGTGGCGTACAGCTAGCGCTTAGTTGACCTGACGATCGGGTCGGTTCCGCTTCCCTGCTGGCAAGTACCTCTTGGCGAATCCCGTGCGATTGTTGACAACAGTGAAGCTGCCGTCGTCGCTCGCGGTCAGCTTGATCCAGTAGGCCGTCGATCCTTCGTCCACGTTGGCGATGAAGGCATCGTCGGAGTTCTCCACGCCGCGATTGCGCGACGCATGCAACTGCCAGAGGTCCAGCCCCGTTTGCCGGCGCAAGGTGGCGAAGGCTTCCGGCGCGCCGCCCTTGGTCACGCCGTTGTTCATGATGGCCACCTGCGGTCGGAGCGCCGCCACGACCGCGGGCACGTTGGAGTCGTAGTTCCCGTGGTGCGCAATCAGATACACCGCGGCTTCTCCCAGTAGATTCCGAGGACATACCAGCTCGGCCAGCGTGTTGCCGCTCAAGTCGCCCAGATCGACGAAGCGAAACGCTCCGAACCGCAGCCGCATCCCAATCGACCGGAAATTTTCCGTTCCATCCTCGGGCTGATCCTGGAACCCCTCACACGCAGCATTCGTCCGCCCGGCGCCCCGCAGCGGTTTCGACAACACCGTCCCCGACGCGCTGACGATGTCGGCGTCGACGCCTTTGAGGGGCAGGCGATCGCCTGGTCGCGGCTGAAGGTGGGGGTACTGATTGCGGACAGGCTCGTAGGCGCGAAACGCCCCGGTCGCCATCCGGTCGGTCCCGAGCGGCATCCCGTAGTCGATGAACATCCCGATCGGAATCCGGGATGCGAGCTCGGGCACGCCGCCGACATGATCGTTGTGGAAATGCGTGACCAACAGGTAATCGATGCGATCGATGTGCGCCTCACGGATCGCCGCCAGTATCCGGTCGGGGTCGCGACCACCGCGTGCGTTGTATCCGGCATCGATCAACAGCGATTGTCCGGCGGCGGTCACGATAAGGGTGGATTGTCCGCCCTCGACGTCGATGAAAAAGATCTCGAGGCTCTTGGCGGATACCGGGCCCGCCAGCAGGAGGACCAGAAGAGCCGTCACATCGAGGCGCATCAGGACTTGAGCGGATGATCGCGGAAGAACTTCGCGATCCGTTCCGACGTGCTGACCGGATACTCGTGGCCGCCCGGGTGGATCCAGGTCATCACCGGCGTCGCGCCGGCCGAGCCATAGATAGTACATCCCTTCCCGCAGGAGGCGCCGGTGCCACTGACGCCATCCACGCGCGTGGCGGTTGCGATAGCTTCCTCCTGCTGGGCGAACGGGATCGTCGTGTCCTCCGTCCCTGCGATATGAAATAACGGCCGCGGCCGCGTCGGTAGTACCGACGGCCGGAGCCGGGCCGCTACGGGAGCATACGCCGCGAACACCGCCGGCCGCTCGGCCCACAACAGGTACGTGAAATTCGCGCCGTTCGAGAAGCCGGTCGCGTAGATCCGGAGAGTGTCGACTTTGAATTTTTCGCGGAGCGACGCGAGGGCGACGTCGACCAGCTTCAGGTCGCGGTCATCGTCTTGGCTCTTTTCGGTTTGCCAGCCGGGGAGACCGTCGCGACGGCTCGGCAGGCCCTGAAAGTAGACGACGATGGCCTCGGGCCACGCCCGGTGCATGTTCGTGAACTGGAAGTTCTGCACGTTGTCGCCGTGCCCGTGGAAAGACAAAATCAGCGGGGCCTTGTTGGCGGGCGAATCCGCGGAGGGCGCGTAGACGATCGCCCGGCGCGTGTCGCCATCGATTTTCCAGGTGATGACCTCCGCGGAGGCCGTGCGAGCCCACAGCGTCGTCGCCACCGCGATCAGGGTGAACGTCGCCAACCGCCTCGTCATCTCGGATCCTTTCCAGCGTTCTCCAAACCCCCGACGTAGTGTCCGGCTTTAGCCGGACCAAGAGAGGTCCGCCTGAAGGCGGACACTACATCGGGGTTTGTCGGCTGGGTCCCAGTATAATCCGGACTGGCCCAGGGAGCCGGCGCTGTGGCTCTCAACCTCCACGGTCTGGCGCGCTTTACGGAGGATCTGGATATTTTTGTCGCTCCAGAGGTCGCCAACATCGAACGGCTCAAGGTGGCGCTGCGGTCGGTCGTGGACGATCCGGAAATTGATTCCATCACGGCCTCCGATCTCCTCGGTCGTTACCCCGCGGTCCAGTACACGCCACCTGACGGTACCTTTCGCGTCGACATCCTGACACGCCTGGGCGACGGGTTTGCGTTTTCGGACCTCGAGGTCGAGCGTGTACCA
>JAHFUJ010000050.1:20020-21528 GCA_023265105.1 Acidobacteriota bacterium | reverse complement strand
TTGCGGTCGCTGTGGGCCCTGAACAATCGTCTGCAAAGCACGTCGAAACGCATGGAGACGGTGCTTGGCATCACGGGTCCGCAACGGTTCGTCCTTCGCATCGTCGGCCGCTTTCCGGGCGTGTCGCCGGGCGAGCTCGCGCACATCGTGCAGCTCCATCCAAGCACGATTACCGGGATTCTTCAGCGGCTGGCCCGAAGGCGCCTGCTGATACGGGAACGCGACCCCTACGACAAGCGCCGACAGCGTCTACGGCTCAGCGACGAGGGCAAGCCATTTACGCGCTTCACAGCGGGTACCGTGGAATCAGCCGTCCGACGCACGCTGGCGAGGGTTTCCGCGCGCGACATGCGCCGGGTGCGCGAGGTACTGTCGGCGCTGGAGGGGGCGTTGGATGATCAGTTGTAAGAATAGCTTTCAGCTGTCAGCTGTCAGCTATCAGCTATCAGCTATCAGTGCTGATGGAGCTTGAAGCTGTCAGCCCTCAGCTTTCCGTGCTTCAAGCTGAGAGCTGAAAGCTGAAAGCTGAGCCGACAGCTGACAGCTGATAGCTGATAGCTACCCATCATTCGTCAGTACTTGTAGAATCCCTGCCCGCTCTTCCGGCCCAGCCGGCCCGCCAGCACCATCCTCTTCAGTAGCGGCGGCGGTGCGTACATCGGCTCGCGAAATTCCTCGAACATGATGTTCGCGATGTAGTAGCTCGTGTCGAGGCCGACGAAATCGAGCAGCGTGAACGGCCCCATCGGATGGCCGCACCCGAGCGTCATCGCCTTGTCGAGGTCCTCGAGAGTGCCGAGGCCGTTCTCGTAGCACCGGATCGCGTCGAGCAGGTACGGCATCAGCAGACGATTGACGATGAAGCCCGGGCGATCGGGTGCGGTGATCGGCTCTTTGCCAACCGATTGCGCGAACGCAAACGCGGTCCGGTACGTCTCGTCGCTCGTCGTCAGCGCGCGAATCACTTCGACGAGCTTCATGATGGGCACGGGGTTGAAGAAGTGCAGCCCGCCGAACCGGTCGGGCCGTTTCGTCGAGGCCGCCAGCTCGGTGACGCACAGCGAGGAGGTATTCGACATGAAGATCGTACGATCGCCCACGACGTTCTCCAGCGCCGCATAGGCGGATCGCTTCGCGTCGAGATTTTCGACGATCGCCTCGATGACCAGATCGCAGTCCTCGAGCGCGTCGAACGTCGTCGTCCCCGACAGATTGCCGAGCGTCTTGTCACGCGCCTCCGGTGTGACTTTCCCTCTGGTCACGCCGGCGTCGAGAAATTTCTTGATCCAGCCGAGCCCCTTTTGCAGGGCGGTGTCGTCGACCTCGCGGACGACGGTCCTGTAGCCCGAGGCCGCGCAGACCTGCGCGATGCCTGAACCCATCAATCCACACCCCAACACGCCGACCGTTTTGATTTGCATCACAGGCCCACCTGTTGCCTATCACGAAGGCACGAAGACCACAAAGGTACACGAAGACCAGTACTTTAAAAACACTTCGTGTCTTCG
>JAHFUJ010000050.1:0-19920 GCA_023265105.1 Acidobacteriota bacterium | reverse complement strand
TCGACGTACACCGACTTCCACTCGGAGAACACATCGAGCGCCGCGGTTCCCGCTTCGCGATGGCCGTTGCCGGTGTGCTTCGTGCCGCCGAACGGCAGGTGCACCTCCGCGCCGATGGTCGGCGCGTTGACGTAGAAGATCCCGGTATCGAGATCGCGCATCGCGGCGAACGCCTTGTTCACGTCCTGCGTGTAGATCGACGCCGACAATCCATACCGCACGTCGTTGCCAATAGCCACCGCCTCCTCGAACGATCGGCATCCCATCACCGACACCACGGGTCCGAAAATCTCCTCCTGCGCAATCCGCATCGACGGCGCGACGTCGGCGAAGATCGTCGGCTCGTGGAAGAAGCCTTTCGCATGCGCACCCTTTGTCAGCGGATGGCCTCCGCAGGCGAGCGTGGCTCCTTCCTGCCGGCCGATCTCGACGTACTTCATCACCGTGTCCAGCTGTGCCTGGCTGATCGACGGCCCCATCTCGGTCTTCGGGTCGAGGCCGTCTCCGACGCGCAGCGCGCGAGCCCGCGCGACGAACCGATCCAGGAACTGACGGTACACTTTCTCGTGTACCACGACCCGGCTTGCCGCCGTGCAGCGCTGGCCGGTCGTGCCGAAACCGCCCCATAGACATCCTTCGATCGCGAGCTCCAGATTCGCGTCGTCCATGATGATGACGACGTTCTTGCCGCCCATCTCGAGGTGGACCTTCTTGAACGAGGGGGCCGCTTTCTCGGCCACTGTGCGTCCGACGTCGGTCGACCCGGTGAAGGACACCACGCGGATGTCGTCGCTGACCAGCAAGGCATTCCCCACTTCCTCGCCGCCGCCGGTCACCAGATTGACGACGCCGCGCGGGACGCCGGCCTCTTCGAGAATTTTGACGAAGTTGAGCGCCGACAGCGGCGTCAGCGTCGCCGGCTTGAAGACGACCGTGTTGCCGCAGACGAGTGCCGGGATGATCTTCCACGACGGAATCGCCATCGGAAAATTCCACGGCGTGATGACCGCGCAGACGCCGAGCGGTTGCCGGATCGACATGGCGAACTTGTCGCGCAGCTCGGACGGCACGGTCTGCCCGTACTGGCGGCGCCCTTCGCCGGCCATGAAAAACGTCATGTCGACGGCTTCCTGCACGTCGCCGCGCGTCTCGTCGAGGATCTTGCCCATCTCCCGCGTCATGTCGCGGGCGAGCGCCTCTTTGCGGTCGGCCAGCATCTGCGCCGCGCGAAACAGCAGCTCCGCCCGTCGCGGCGCCGGCACGAGCCGCCAGTGCTCGTACGCGCGCTTTGCCGCGTCGACCGCCCGATCGACGTCAGCCCTCGTGGATTTCTGGAAGTGGCCGATAAGATCCTCTGAATTCGCAGGATTTCTGTCTTCGAACAATTCGCCGGAAATCGACGGCACCCAGGCGCCGTCGATGAAATTGTGATAACTCGTGCGCCGCGAACTTTTGTCAGTCGTGGTGGCCATACCCCTGAAGAGTGACGTACTTGGACACACGCTGCAACACGGCGGAGAACTCCAGGAGACAGAACGGCTTAGACGTGCGGCGCCCGGGACCTCGGGGGGTCAGCCGGACCCGCCGGCTGAGGTAGCGACACAGAAACGTGGGAAATCACGTGCATTCTGCGCCAAGTGGCGCGGCACGATTTCTGCTTCTGATCTAAGTGTCCTGGGAAGCGGACCGCGATGCTGATAACCGCAGCGACCACCACCCCCACCAACCTTCGACGCGCGGACGGAGCCGCGGCCGCGACTCCTGCGCAAAAAGTGGTCATCGTCAACGGCAGCCCGGAGATTCTCGAGCTGCTCGAAACCGCGCTCGAGGCCGGGCACTACGACGTCGTGTTCGTGGAATCGAGCCACCACGCCTACTCCCAGATCAAGCGCGTGCAGCCGAACCTCGTCATCTTGTGCGTCCACCTCGACGATCTGGACGGCTTCCAAGTGCTGTCAATGTTGAAACTGGACCCCGCGACGCGCGGGATTCCGGTTCTGACGTATACAACCGAGTACGACGAGCAAGAGGCGGCAGAAGAAGAAGCCGCCGAACCGTCCGAGACGGAGATCCTCGCCCACCCGGCCGGGCCGATGAACTGACCGTGACCCGCCGCAACATGCTATAGTCGCGCCGCAATGACGGCGTTCGAAGACGAACGAGCGGACAAGCGCGACGCCGAACGGATCCCGATCCTTGGCGAGCTCCACGGCGAGGTGATGGTCTTCCAGCCGATGGCGATCAAGGAAATCAGCGTCGGGGGCCTGCAGGTCGAAACCGGCTATCCCTTCCAGCTCGATTCCCTCCACGATTTTCGGCTGTCGCTGGGCGATCGCTCGGTCGTCGTCAAAGGACGGGTGGCCCACTGCAGCATCAGCGACGTCGATCAAGAGCTCATCACCTACCGCTCGGGCATCGAGTTCATCGAGCCGTCGGAGCGCGTCTTCTCGGTCATCGCCGATTTCGTCGATGCCATCAAGAGCGGGAGACGGGCGGGGTGAAGCTACGATATCGACGATTTACGATCGACGATAATCGACGATTTACGATCGACGATCTACGATCTGATCATCTACGAATGAAATGGCGATCGTAGATCGGCAATCGCAAATCGGCGAGCGGCAGACGCAGATCGTAAATCGGCAATCGTAGATCGGCAATCGTAGATTCATTTGCCTTGCTGCTGTTTCGGACCCGCCGCTCCGAGGAGGTCGAACAGCGTCGCCGGCACGTCGAAGGAGAGCGCCACGGTCTTGCCGGCGCCGCCGAGCTCCAGCGATTGCACGAGCTGCTGGAATTCCGGCCTGGACCCCGCCTGCAGCTTCGCGAGCGCGAGGAGGCCGCGGACGACGTCGCGGAGGTTGTTGGCGGCCAGGTCGTCGCCGGTCTCCGCGCGCACGACGCCGCGAAGGCCGCCGTCGACGTGCCCGCTGATCGAGAACCAGGTAATCGGCGGTAGCTGGGCGGCGACGCCCGCGGGGAGCCTCGCGCTCGATCGCAGGGCATCGAAACGGCCGACGGCCCACGCGTTCCCCGCGTCGAGGGAGCGCACGAGGTTCATCAGCTCGTCGTTGGTCACGACGCTCTCGCCGCCGCTCGCATGGAGATCGACCGCGTGTCGCACGAGACTCGGACCGCCGATGGCGACCAGGCCCGGCTCGATGAACGCGAGCGCGAAGCGCTCGGCGCTGCGATCGCCCACGATCAACCGCTTGCTCTTGTACTGCTCGACTTGGGCGCCGTGCTCGCGCATCAGCGCCTCGATCTTCACCTCGTCGAACCGGCCGCGTGCGAGTACCATCCCCGATCCGGGCGTGTTGGCGCCGTCCGGCTCGAGGCAGGCGACGACACGGTCGATGTCGGTTTCGATGTTGATGCCGGTTTGGTTCTGAAATTCGCGCTGCCCGTTCTCCTGCATCGGCGCAGCCTGGCGCAGGCGCTGCCGGAGCTCTGACGTCATCACCTCATGGACGTTGGCGTACGCGACGAGGGACGCCGCGTGCGGCAAGTACTGGAGCTCCTCGGATTCCCCGCCCCGGGCGTTGGTCTGGTACCCCACGTAATACGCGGCCAGGCCCGCGCCAATGCCAACGACAAGGGCCAGCAGCGAAGCCACGACGAAATACCGCGTCCGAGCAGTCACAGAAACCCTCAACTTTCTATACGAACGGGCGGGGGTTATTGTTCAAGCACGTACTCCTGTTTCTCGACCGATCGTCCCGCCCACCATAGCGCAACGACCGCAATTGCCGCCAGCGACGCAAGGCTCGTCGGAACCGAGGGGCCCCCGGAGAAGACCTGCAGCAGGACGCTCACGGGCGAGTCGCGGGGCATCGCGTGCGGAACGAGCGCCTGGAGATAGTAGGCGACGGTCAGCCGCTTGAGATACCCCGGGACCACCAGAACCACCGGTTCCCATCCGAACGTGAAGACCAGGCCGACGACAAGGGGGCGCCTCATCCGGGCGCCGACCCACGCGAAGACGGCGCCGTACGCCGTCAGCCCGACGGCCAGCATCCCGAGATCGGCCACGAGCGTCGGGAACGCCTCGCCGATCGTGCCACCGATCGGCGCCACCAGAAAGTAGACGAACACCACCGACGGCAGCACCAGCAGCACGGTGCAGACGAGATATGCGAGGTACTTGCCGAAGAGAACGGCGGCGCGTGGAATCGGCCGCGTGAACAGGTACGTGATCGTCTTGTCGTCCACCTCGTCGGCGACGAGCGAGGTGCCGTAGAAGACGCCCAGCACCGGCACAATCACGCGCACGTACAACAGCCATATCATCGTCCCGAACAGCGCCGCGCCGCCGACGCGCGCGCCGTTGATCTGCGGCAGGCCGAGACGGTCGGCCGCCGAGACCACACGAATGCCGGCGGCGAGCAGCACGGGACCGCCCACGAGAAACGCCAGAAAGACCGAGCGGCGCGACCAGAGCATCTGGCCGAGCGACAAGTCGAAGATGCGCGCGGTTGACGCCAGCACGGTCGGCGTGGCGTGGGTGGCGGGCGGCGTCATGATTTCACAAGATACTGAAAGACGGCCTGCAGGTTGTCGTCGGGCGAGGTCACTTCGTGGATCGTCCCGAACTCGCCCGATGCCGCCAGCGCGGTGAGCCGCGCGTAGAACGCATCGGGCCGTCCCGTCTGCACCACCACCGCCTCGTCCTCGAACGTGAGGCTCAGCACACCGTCGTCGGCCAGGAACTGCCGCGCGAGCGCGCGCGTCTGGTCGGCCTTGATGTACACGGTGTGCGGATGCTCGTCGATCAGCTCGCGGATCTGATGCACGTTGCCTTCGGCAAGAATCCGGCCCTGATTGATCAGCAGGATGTTCGCCGTCATCGACTCGATTTCGTGCAGGATGTGACTCGAGACGATGACGCTCTTTCCGGCGCGGCCCCATTCTTTGATCAACCGAATCGTCTTGCGGCGCGCGATTGGATCCATGCCGGCCAGCGGTTCGTCCAGGATGAACAGATCGGGATCGTGCGCCAGGGTCTGCGCCATCTTGACGCGCTGCCGCATGCCCTTGCTGTAGGCGCCGATTTTCTTGCCGGCGGCGTCCGTGAGATCGACCGTTTCGAGCGCGCGGCGTGCCATCTCGGTGGCCTGCCGTTCGTCGACCCCGTTCAGCCGCACGAGCGCGGTGACCCACTCGAGGCCCGTCATCCGCTCGTAGAACGCGTCCTGCTCCGGGCAGAACCCCATGCGGAAGTAAAGAGCGGGATTCCGCCAGATCGACTCGCCGAGCACCGTGATTTCGCCCTGGCTCGGCTTGAGCTGCCCCGTGATGAGCTTCATGAGCGTCGACTTGCCGGCGCCGTTCGGACCGAGCAGGCCGGTGATGCCCGGTGGCACGCTCAACGTGACGTCGTTCAACCCAATCACCTGTCCGTACCATTTCGACAGATGGTTGGCGGCCACGATCGCCGGCGCGGAGGGCGTCACGCGACGATCTCCACGCCGCGCACGCGCCGCTCGAGGACGATCGCGGATGCGACGATGAGGCCGACGATCGTCAGCAATGACACCGGCCACGGCGTGTCGTACTGGGGGGGCAAGCGGAAGATGACGTCACCGATCTGATCGAGGTTCACGGAAAACGAAATCCAAGACAGCGTCGACGCGCCCGTGACGAACCTCAGCACGTTGAAGAGCGCCCGGCTGAAAAAGATGACGCCGGCGTACAGCATGCCGACGTAACGGCTGCTGTTCGACAGCGACGAGAGCGCCAGCATCGTCGTGGAAACCGTCACCACGTCGACGAACGAGAACAGCGTGATGGCGGGAAGCAGGTACCCGTTGCTTCGAACGAACGTGAAGCTGCCAGCAAAAAGGATCTGGACGATGAGCAGCAAGATCGCCGGTACCCACGTGATCAGCAGCAGCAGCGTCATCAGGATCGCCAGCTTGCCGAAGACGTACTCGACCCGCGTGAGCGGCTTCGACAAGTAGATCTGCAGCGCGTTGGCTCGGCGGTCGTTGGCGATAAGCCCGGCGCCCACGTAGACGGTCATGACAAAGACGAAGAGCTCCTGAATGGAGAAGAACCGCCTGAAGGTTTCGGGCGTCGGCGCGAAGAAGGCCGCCTGCGGCAGGTTCGCGGCGGCGTAGATCTGCACGGTCCTGACGAAGAACTGGGACCATGACAGGAGCAGCAGGCCGAGAAACGCGCGCCGGCCGAAAAAGGTGCGCATGCCGGCCCTCGTAATCACCGTCCAGGCGCGACCGCGCGGCGCCCGCGTGCCTGCATAGCGACGGTAGCCTTGATCGTGAATCGGCATACAAAACAGGTTCTGGGTTCCTGGTTCAGGGTGCCGGGTGCTGCGTTCCCGAACTACAGAACCCTGAACCTTGAACCCTGAACCCTGAACCCTGAACCTCTCATTCTTCTCCCACCGCGTGAGCGAAGACGTCCTCGAGCGTCGGCACGCTCGGCCGCAAGTGACGGACCTGCACGTCGGCGGCCGCGGCGAGCGCGAACAGATCGCGCGCGCCGCCGTCACCGGGCACGAAGACGCGCACCACGTCTTCGTCCGTGGCGTGGCAGTCGACGCCGGCCGCGCGCAGCCGTTCGAAGAACGATTCGACGTCCCCGGTCGCCGTCTTCACGCGCAGTTCGTACAAGCGGCCCCGCGGCTGTTTGAGCGCGGCGATCGGCCCGGCGGCCACGATGCTTCCCTTGTCCATCACGACGACGTGATCGCAGGTGGATTCGACGTCGGGCAGCAGATGCGACGACAGTATCAGGTTCACACCCTTGTTGTGGGCGAGGTCGCTTACCAGGGCCAGCATCTCGTCGCGTCCCTTCGGGTCCATCCCGTTGGTCGGCTCGTCGAGGAACAGGAGATCGGGATCGTGCACCAGCGCCTGCGCGAGCTTGATGCGCTGTTTCATGCCGGTCGAGTAGGTCTCGACGTTTCGGTACCGCGCTTCGCCAAGGCCGACGTAGAAGAGCACTTCGTGCGCGCGCTGCATCGCATCGGCGCGCGGCAAGCCGGCCAACTCGCCGCAGTACGCGACAAAGGACACCGCGTTCATGCCCGGAATGTGTGCGTCGCTTTCCGGCATGTAGCCGACGCGGGCGCGAATCTCGAGGGGCGAGGCGGCGACGTCGAGGCCGAGGATGCGCATGCGGCCCTGATCGGGCGCGAGGAAGCCGAGGAGCGCCTTGATCATCGTGCTCTTACCGGCGCCGTTGGGCCCCAGGAGCCCGACGGCCCCAGGCACGAACGCGGTCGTCACGTCGCGCAGCGCCTGATTGCGACCGTAGGCGACGGTCACGTGATCGAGCGTCACGACGGGGACAGTCTCAGTCATTACCCTGATATACGCACGCGCTTTGCGCGTTGTTCTGAACGCAGGGCTCTCCAGTTGTCGTAGCGCGGGACTTTAGTCCCGCTCACATCGTGCCCCGTAACCCCAGCGCATCGGCGCGCTCGCGCATGAACGCGATGACGTTCGCGATGTGCTCCTCGAGCGGGAGCCCGAGCACGTCGGCGCTCCGCCGGAGATCGTCCCGATTGACCGCGCGCGCGAAGGCTTTGTCCTTCATGCGCTTCATCACGGACTTCGGCTCGAGATCGAGCACGCTCTTGCTGGGCCTGACGAGGGAGGCGGCCGTAATGAAGCCGGCCAGTTCGTCGCACGCCCACAACGTTTTCTCGAGGCGGCTCTCGCGCGGCACGCCACTGTAGTCCGCGTGCGACAGAATCGCTCGCATCACCCACTCGGGGTAGCCCTTCTCGCGCAGGATCTCGCAGCCTCGAAACGGGTGATCCTCCGCCGTCGGCCACCGCTCGTAGTCGAAGTCGTGGAGCAGCGCCACGACGCCCCAGGCCTCTTCGTCCTCGCCGAACGTGCGTGCGTAGCCGCGCACCGCGGCTTCCACCGCCATCGCGTGCTTCAGGAGGCTCTCGCTCTTCGTGTATTCGTTCAACAGGTGCCAGGCGTCTTCGCGATTGATGTTCATGGTTCTTGTGCTCGCGGGGCCCTGAGAGCAGCTTTCAGCTCTCAGCTCTCAGCTAACACCTCCAGCACTGAAGGCTGACAGCTGATGGCTGATAGCGACGCCAAGTCAAGCGACGTCCGGCATTAATATAAGCTTCTGTTAGCTTCTGTCTCTCGACAATCGCAAATCGTAGATATCGTAGATCGTAGATCGGCAATTATCGGCAATCGTAGATATCGTCGATCGCAGATTCGCAGATCTTAATGCAGGAGTGCTCGATGGCCAATCCGACCGCCCCGTCCGACTCCTTCGCCGCGACCGCGCTCGACACCGAGTTCACGCGCGGCCTCGGCCTGTACGACTCGACCATGATCGTCGTCGGCTCGATGATCGGGTCGGGCATCTTCCTCGTCTCGCCCGAGATGTCGCGCACCATCGGCAGCCCCGGCTGGCTGCTCGCCGCGTGGCTCTTGACCGGCGTGCTGACGGTGGTGGGGGCGCTGGCCTACGGCGAGCTGGCGGCGATGATGCCGCGCGCGGGGGGACAGTACGTGTACCTGCGCGAGGCGTTCTCTCCGCTCTGGGGTTTTCTGTACGGCTGGACGCTGTTTCTGGTCATCCAAACAGGAACGATCGCCGCGGTCTCGGTCGGGTTCGCGCGCTACTTCGGCGCGTTGTGGCCCTGGATTTCCGACGGACACTATCTCGTCGCACCGATTCACGTGAGCGAGGGATACGCGCTCTCGCTGTCGACCACGCAGCTGGTGGGCATCGTGCTGATTGCGCTGTTGACGTGGACCAACACGCGCGGCCTCGAATACGGCCGCGTCGTGCAGAACGTGTTCACCACCGCGAAAACCGGCGCGCTCCTCGGGCTGATCGTCGTCGGCGTGCTGATCGGGTGGAATCACGCGGCGGTGGCCGACAATTTTGGCAATCTATGGGCGCGCCGCGGCGTCAACGACATCGCGCCGGGCCTGTCCGCGATGACGGCGTTCGGCCTGTTCGTCGCGATTGCGGTGTCGCAGACCGGCTCGTTGTTCGCCGCGGACGCGTGGAACAACATCACCTTCACGGCAGGAGAAGTGAAAGAACCGCGGCGGAACATTCCGCTGTCGCTCGCGCTCGGCACGTCGGCCGTGATCGGCCTGTATGTGCTCGCGAACGTCGCGTACCTGGTGACGCTGACGTTCGATCAGATCCAGCATGCGCCAGACGATCGCGTCGCGACGGCGACACTCAACGTGATCTTCGCCGGCGCCGGCACGATGATCATGGCCGTCGGCATCATGATTTCGACCTTCGGTTGCAACAACGGCTTGATTCTCGCCGGAGCGCGTGCGTACTACGCCATGGCGCGCGATCGTCTGTTTTTTCGATCGGCCGGCCAACTGAACGGCGCAAAGGTGCCGGGGTGGGGCCTCGTGCTGCAAGGGGCGTGGGCCGCGCTGCTGGTGCTCCCGCGCACCTACGATCCGGCGAAGCAGGCGTACGGCAACCTCTACAGCAACCTCCTGGACTACGTGATTTCGGCGGCGCTCATCTTCTATATTCTGACGATCGCCGGCCTGTTCCGTCTGCGCCGGACGAGGCCGACGATCGATCGCCCTTACCGTGCGTTCGGCTACCCGATCGTACCGGCGCTGTACATCCTCGGCGCGGCGACGATTCTCCTCGTTCTGTTCGTGTATCGCACGGCCACGACCTGGCCGGGCTTGATCATCGTGCTACTCGGAGTGCCGGTGTACTTCTTGTGGCGTCGACAGTGAAAGGCTCTACCACGGAGCACACGGATTAGTACGGAGAGCACGGTGCCTTCTTCAAGACACTCGGTGTCCTCCGTTCGTTATCTGTGACCTCCGTGGTAGCGCTTTGGTGTCAGGTGGTCCTCATTCGCGGCCTTTTGAATTACCCTGACGGTTTGCTCGGCCATTCCGTACGACTCCAGTCGATCGAGCGGCGCCCACTCGGCCGCCTCGGCGTCCGAGGCGCAGCAGACCGCCCCACCCGACGGGCGACACAGAAAATCGACCAGCACGTAGTGGTATTCGACGCGCCCGTCGCGGTCGTACAGAAGCCGATCCAGCACGTCGACGATCGGACCGACAGCGACCTCGAGGCCCGTTTCTTCGCGGACCTCGCGGCCGATCGCGGCTTCGAGCGTCTCGCCAAGCTCGACGACTCCTCCCGGCAGGCTCCACTCGCCCTTGAGCGGCTCGTGACCGCGCTTGACCAGCAGGACGCGATCGCCGTCGAGGACGACCGCGCCTACGCCGACGACCGGCTGAGCCGGATACGCTCTCATATTGCCAACGCAGCATCGGCGTTGAGATCGGACGGTGCCGTCACGCCCGCGCGGAATTTTCGCAATCCAGCGGCGGCGATCATCGCCGCATTGTCGGTCGCCAGCTGGAGGCTTGGAAGAAACGTCGGGACCTCGCGGCGCGCGCCGCGCATCTGAAGCTCGGCCCGCAGGCGGCTGTTGGCCGACACGCCGCCGGCGACGCCGATGCTCTTCGCGTCACATCGCCGCGCGGCGTCGAACGCGCGGTCGACGAGCGTGGTCACCACGATGCGCTGAAAACTCGCGCAGATGTCGGCGATCTGCTGCTCGGAGAAAGGGGGACGGGAGCCCTTTCCGTCCGAAGCATCCCCGGAAAGGGCTCCCGTCCCCCTTACGTAGCGCAGCACGGCCGTCTTCAAGCCGCTGAAACTGAAATCGAGGTCGCCCTTCAAGTCCGGAGCGTTTCGGTCGGCGTGCGTCAGGCGCGTGGTCGGCAGCGGAATCGCCCGATCGTTGCCGTCGCGCGCCAGGCGATCGACGACGGGTCCACCTGGGTATCCGAGGCCAAGCAGCTTCGCGACCTTGTCGTACGCCTCGCCGGCCGCATCGTCACGCGTGCGGCTCAGAAGGTGATACCGGCCGGGCCGATCGACCAAGTAGAGGCTCGTGTGCCCGCCGGAAACGACGAGGACGACGGAGGGCAGGGGAAGCTCCCCGTTCTGGAGCACGAGCGACTCGATGTGCCCGGCCAGATGATGGACCGCGACGAGCGGCAGCCCCGCCGCCGCGGCGGCCGCTTTGGCGAACGACACGCCGACGAGCAGCGATCCCACCAGCCCGGGTCCTTGCGTCACGGCCATCGCCCCGAGCGCGCGCCATGTCGTGTCGCCCTCCCGGAGCGCACGCTCGACGACGCCGCAGATGTCGCGGATGTGCTGGCGTGAGGCAAGCTCCGGCACGACACCGCCCCACTCGCGGTGGATCGCGGCCTGCGACGCGATCACGTTCGAACGGATCGCCCACGGCCGCGCCGCGTCGCCGGTCTCTTCGACGACGGCGGCGGAGGTCTCGTCGCAGGAGGTTTCGATGCCGAGCATCAACATCATGGCCTTACGGACGACTGTAAATCACGAAGCCGCGAAGATCACGAAGAAACCAAGATCTTCGTGCGCTTCGTGTCTTCGTGATAGGCGGGCGTCGGAGCTATGAGGGAATGGCTGCTTCAGTGTCGAACGCTCGCTTCAGCGACTCGGTGTACGGCGGCCGGCAAATGCCGCGCTCGGTGATGATGCCGGCGATGAAGCGATGCGGCGTCACGTCGAACGCCGGATTCCAGACGAGCGCGCCAGCGGGCGTGAGCTGGTTGCCGCCAAAGTGCGTCACCTCGCGCGCCTTGCGTTCTTCGATCGGAATGTGCTGACCGTCGGGCGTGGTGAGATCCACCGTCGAGAGCGGCGCCGCCACGTAGAACGGAATGTGGTGCTCCCGCGCCAGAACGGCCAGCGCATACGTGCCGATCTTGTTCGCCGTGTCACCGTTGGCTGCGATGCGGTCGGCCCCGACGACCACCAGGTCGATCTGGCCCTGGCCCATCAGGGCGCCCGCCATGTTGTCGGTGATGACCGTCGTCTGGATGCCGTCGCGCACCAGCTCCCAGGCCGTCAGCCGCGCGCCCTGCAGGAAGGGTCGCGTCTCGTCGGCGACGACCGTCACCCGCTTGCCTTGCGCGACGGCGCCCCGAATCACGCCCAGGGCCGTGCCGTAGCCGGCCGTGGCCAGCGCGCCGGCGTTGCAATGCGTGAGGATCCGCGCGCCGGCCGGCACCACGTCGGCGCCATACGCGCCCATCGCTCGGCAGCTCGCGACATCCTCGTCGTGGATCGCCTGCGCTTCCCGATCGAGCCGGTCCTTGATTTGGTCCACCGACTCACCCGCTTCGGCCGCCGCGGTAAACGATCGCTTCATCCGGTCGATCGCCCAGAACAGGTTGACGGCCGTCGGGCGCGTGGCGGCCATCAGCTCGCACGTCTTGTAGAACTCGGCGGCGAACTTCTGCGTGCCGGTCGCTTTGCTCGCCCGCATGCCGAGCGCGATGCCCATCGCGGCGGCGACGCCGATGGCCGGAGCGCCCCGGACGACCATCGTCCTGATGGCGCGCGCGACCTCGGCAGCCGTCCGACAACGGACGTAGATTTCCTTGGTCGGCAGCTTGCGCTGATCGATCATGACCAGCGCGTCGCCTTCCCTGGCGACAGTCGGGAGCATACGAAGCGATCTTACAAGGGGACAGTGCCACGTGTCAGGTTCGGCTGCCGCCTTCGCGCGTTGCGCTCCGGCGAGCCTCGCCGAAGCGAAGCGACGGCGGGAAGCCTAACACCACGCACGGGGTCCGCCTGAAGGCGGACACTACGTACTGAGACACGGGGTCCGCCTAAAGGCGGACACTACGTACTGAGATCAGAGGAGCCGCGCATCGAAGGGATGCGGGAACAAATCCTTCAGCCGGTGCTTGCCTCGCTCTTCGGTCAGGTTCGCGAGCTGAATCTCGAGGTTGCCGCCGAACTCCCACAGCACTTGACGGCAGGCGCCGCACGGCGGCGTCGGCGAGGCGGTGTCGGCGACAATCGCGACGCGCGTGAAGACGCGATGGCCTTCCGAGAGCGCCTTGTAGATGGCGACGCGCTCGGCGCAGATCGTGAGGCCGTAGCTCGCATTCTCGATGTTGCAGCCGGTGAAGACCGTGCCGTCCGCCGCCTCGAGCGCCGCGCCGACCTTGAATTGGGAGAACGCGGCGTCGGCATTCTCGCGGGCGCGGCGCGCGGCACCGACCAGATCGACCTCCCCGGGTCGGTCGCGGAGCCGCCGCGGGCCGAGGCGGCGATCTTTGCTGGCGCGGCGGTTGCCGGCGGGACGGCCGACGTCTTTGACGCGCCGGTCGAAGCCGGTCCGGCGATCCGCTTCGACCGCCGAGCGTTGATTGTCGAGCAGCAGGCGCCTCGGTTCCTGACGGCCGACGCCGTTCACCACCTGCGTGACGCGCGCGATCTGAAACAGACGGGCCGTGAGCGCCTGCACGTCCGCGTCCGCATGGCACGCCTGCGCCGACGCCGCGTCGGTCCAGTGGCGAACGGCGTAAAAGCGCAGCGGCTGCGCCTCGTCGCGAATCATCTCGGCGGTGCCGTAGCCTTTCCGAACGAGCATCGCCTCGAAGTCGCGCGCCAGCGCGAGAAAGGCCGCGACGCGCCCGTCGGCCACGTCTACCAGCGCCACCGACAAACGGCTGCGATCAGAGTCGGCCAATGATCCCCTCCAACAGTGCGATAAATTGCCCGCGGACGCGCCGCGTCGTCTCCATCACCTCCGCGTGATCGAGCGGCTGCGGCAGGACGCCCGCGGCCATGTTGCTGATGCACGAGACGGCGAGCACCTCGATGCCCATGTGCCGCGCCACGATCGCCTCCGGCACCGTCGACATCCCGACCGCGTCGACGCCTATCGTCCTTAGATATCGGATCTCCGCTGGCGTTTCGTAACTAGGTCCCAGCAGGGCGGCGTATACCCCGTGGGGCAGCGGTCGACCGAGCTCGCGTCCCGCCTGATCGGCAATTCTGCGCAATCGTGTGGAGTACACCTCCGTCATGTCTGGAAATCGCGCACCAAGCCGGTCATCGTTGGGGCCGACCAGAGGGTTCTGGCCCATCAGGTTGATATGGTCGTCGATGACCATCAACGCCCCCTGCGCGAACCCGGTGTTCACGCCGCCCGCGGCGTTGGTGAGGATGAGGATCTTGACGCCCAGCAGGCCAAGAACGCGGATGCTAAAGGTGACGGTTCGGAGGTCGTGTCCCTCGTAGAGGTGGCAACGACCGGCCAGCGCCGCGACCGTTCGGCCCCGCGCCGTGCCGACGACCAGGCGTCCCTCATGGCCGACGACGCGGGACGCGGGCCAATGCGGCAGCGCGTCGTACGGCATCGACACGCCAGGTTCGAGCGAGCTCGCGAAATCGCCGAGGCCGGAGCCGAGCACGACCGCGGTCGACGGCAGCTCGCCCCCGCCCACTCGCGCCGTGACGGCATCAGCGGCTTCTTTCACCTGGTCGTAATAGGTCATGTCAACGCCCGTGCATCACGAAGGCGCGAAGCACACGAAGATCTCGATCGATCATGAACCTTCGTGACTTCGTGGCTTCGTGAGAAGCTGTCGATCAGAGCAGAAACCGATCACTCCAAAAAACGTCGTCACGGGGGACACGGAGGAGACAAACGAATCTCGCCACGGAGCCACAGCGGCACGGAGAAAACCTCCGCTCAAACAATCAACGCGGAGCTCGCCGAGCACGCAGAGAGAAACGCATCACCGGTTCGGCGGGCCGGCCTGCTCTGCAGGCCGGATTCGCAGCCGGATCGGGACGATGCACGAACTGCTGGATTTGTGATGCGTTCGTGCATCGACCCGAGTCCGGCTGTGCGCGTCGCTAAGCGACGCTCGCCGAACCAACATCGCGCCTCCGTGTCTCTTGTGACTCTGTGGCCACATTTTCTTCGTGCGCCTCAGTGTTCTCTGTCGTTGCCTTTGGTTCCGAGATCTCTGCGCGCTCTGCGGCCTCTGCGTTTAAATCCGTCGTTTACAACAAGAACCCGGCAATCGTTGCCGTCATGAAATTCGCCAGGGTGCCCGCGAACATCGCGCGCAGACCCAGCCGCGCCAAATCATGGCGACGATTGGGCGCCAGCGCGCCGATGCCGCCGATCTGAATCCCAATCGAGCTGAAGTTGGCGAATCCGCACAGCGCGAAGGTGCAGATGGTAAACGACTTCGGATCGAGCGTCCCCTTGAGCGGCCCGAGCTGCGAGTACGCGACGAACTCGTTGAGCGCCATGCGGGTGCCGAGCAGATTGCCGACCGTCGGCGCGTCGCGCCACGGCACGCCCATGCTCCACGCCACCGGCGCGAACACCCACCCGAAGATCTGCTGCAGGCTCAAGTGCGCCAGGCCGAGCACGGCGTTGACGAGCGCGATGAGCGCCAGAAATGAAATCAGCATCGCGCCGACGTTCATGGCGAGATGCAGCCCTTCACCGGTGCCGCGGCCGGCCGCGTCGATGACGTTGACGTCGGTCTGCGCCACCTCGAGCCGCACCCTCCCCATCGTTTTCGGCACGTCGGTTTCCGGCACGAACATCTTCGCCATCATGATGGTGCCTGGCGCTGTCATGATGACCGCCGTCAGCAGGTGCTTGGCTTCGACGCCGAACAGAATGTAGGCGGCCATGATCCCGCCCGAGATGTGGGCCATCCCCGAGGTCATCACGGTCATCAGCTCGGACTGGGTCATCTCCGGCAGGTACGGACGGATGGTCAGCGGCGCTTCGGTCTGCCCCATGAAGATGCTGGCGGCGACGTTCAGCGATTCGGCCCCGCTCGCGCGCATCACGCGGTGCATCACGACGGCAAACAGCCGCACGACGAATTGCATGACGCCGAAGTAATAGAGGATCGCGAAGAGCGCCGCAATGAAGATGATCGTCGGCAGCACCTGGAAGGCGAAGATGACGCCGTAGCGCGCGCCTTCCTGCCCGAGCGCCGCGTTCATCACCCGCGTCCACACGCTCGTTTCGCCGAGCGGCCCGAACACGAACGCCGCACCGATGCGCGCGAAGGCGAGGAGGTGGTTGATGGCCTCGCCGAGCGTCGCAAAGACGCGCTGACCCACGGCCGTCTTCAAGACGATGAGCGCGAAGACGAATTGAAGACTCAAGCCCCACGCGACCGTCCGCATGTCGATCGCGCGGCGGTCGGTCGAACACGCGTAGGCGATGGCAAGAATGACCGTCGCGCCGACGAGCGGCTGCGCCCGCGGAACACCCATCTGCGCCGCCAGCGCCGCCGCCAGCGCCACCCCGGCCGCGCCCGCGACCATCGCCAGATCCGTGGCGTTCGAACGGCGGACGGGACCGGCGGGCGGAACGGTGGATTGAACAGTCGTCACAGAACCTCTCCCACGAGGAGCGGCCTCGGCGTCTGGCGAACGTCGCCGACGGCGATGGACCGCGTGGCCAGCGGCAGCGCCGCATCGAGTCGCGCGCGATCGCGATAATGCAGCTCGAGGATCGGATCGCCGGCTCGGACTTCGTCGCCGGGCTTGACCATCACCACGATCCCGACGGCCGGGTCGATCGAATCCTCCACACGGTCGCGCCCGGCACCGAGCGCGACCGAGGCCCGGCCCACCAGCTGGGCGTCGAGGCCGGTGAGATAGCCCGCGCCCGGCGAGGCGACGACGTGGCGGTGGGGCGCGGCCGGCAGGCGGCGGTAGTCGTCGACGACCCGCGGATCGCCGCCTTGATGCTCGATAATCCGCCGGAAGCGATCGAGGCCGGCCCCCGACGCGATCGCCGCGCGCACGCGGCGTTCGGCGTCGGCGCGATCGGAGGCGACGCGGCCGAGCACGAGCATGCGTGAGGCCAACTCCACCGAGACCTCGATCACATCCGGGGGTCCGCCTCCCTTCAGCACGTCGAGGCACTCAATCACTTCGAGGGCGTTGCCCACGGCGCGCCCAAGGGGCGCGTCCATGGCCGTGATGATCGCCTCTGTTTTCACGCCCGATCGATTGCCAATCGACACGAGCGATTCGGCCAGCCGCCGCGAGTCGGCCTCCGTCTTCATGAACGCGCCGCTGCCGGTCTTCACGTCGAGCACGAGCGCGTCGATGCCCTCGGCGATCTTCTTGCTCATGATCGAGGCGCTGATGAGCGGGATGCTTTCGACGGTGCCCGTCACGTCGCGCAGCGCGTACAGCGTCTTGTCGGCCGGCGCAATCTCGGAGGTTTGCCCGATCATCGCGCAGCCGACGCGCGCGAGCGCCACCCTCATGTCCTCGAGCGAGAGGCTGACCCGAAAGCCGGGAATCGCCTCGAGCTTGTCCAGCGTGCCGCCTGTGTGTCCCAGGCCGCGTCCCGACATCATCGGCACGGGCACGCCGCACGCGGCGGCCAGCGGCGCCAGGACGAGCGACGTCTTGTCGCCGACGCCGCCGGTGCTATGTTTGTCGACCTTCACGCCTGGGATGCCGGTCAGATCGACGCGCACCCCCGAGTCGACCATCGCCTCGGTGAGCCACGCGGTCTCCTGCGCATCCATCCCCCGGAGGACCGTCGCCATCAGCAGCGCCGAGGCCTGGTAGTCGGGCAGCGTCCCGGCGGTCACGCCCGCCACGAAGAACCGGATCTCGTCGCCGGTAAGCGCGCCGCCGTCCCGCTTCTTCGCGATGATGTCGACCGCACGCATTCGGCGGGCAGTATACTTCGAGAATCGATGACCCAGGCGTCTCAGCTTTCCCCGGAACTGGCGCGCGGCTTGCTGCAATTGGCGCGGGCCTTATTGGTCGCGGCCCGCAACTGGACCCTCTACCCGCCGGAACATTCCGCCGTCGCCGTCACCGTCGAGCGGCTGTGCGACGCGATTAGAAAGTCTTCGCTGGGCTCCGCGTTCGGGATCGGCATCACCCCCGATGCGCTGCTCATCGACGGCACGGCCGCCAGCACCAGCGATTCGGCGATCGTCGAAGCGGCGGCGTTTCTTCACGATCGCGACCTGGTGCACATCACGTTTCTCGGCGATATCTCGTACGACGGCGTCTGCGCGCTGCTCCGCGTGCTGGCGCTCGACGCCACTGAGCGGCGCGAGCGCGGCGGGCCGGCGAAAATCTGGGCGAGGGAAGGCCACCCCTCGCTGATTCTCGAGCAGCTCGACTACGAAATGATCCTCGCCCGCCGCGAAGGCGAGGTGGCCGAGCCCGCCAAACGAGACGACCTCTGGCGATCGATCGTCCTGTCGATCGCCGGCGCCCAGAAAGCCGTGTTCGACGAACGCGCGCAGCAACGGCTCCTCGAGATCGCCGGCAGCGCGATCGATATCCGTGAATTGGCGACGGCCGTCATGGCGCCGAGAGTCAATCTTGACGGGTCCCCGCTGATCACGTCGCAGGCCGCGGCCGTGATTGCCGCTTTTCGCCACCTGACGAGCATCGTGTCGGTGATGGCGCCCGATCGGACGCCCGAGGTCATGACCAATCTCGCGGCCGCCGCCGCCCAGCTCGACCCGCACGTCGTCATGCAGGTGATGCAGACCGAAGACGATCCACGCGAAGGGCCCGGCCTGGTCAAGGGGCTCGCATCGGCGTTCGACGACGTGAAGGTCGCCCAGCTTCTGGCGACGGCGCTGGCGCTCGACGGCCGGGCGTCGGACCGTCTCGCGACGATTTTCAACACAATCGCGCCGGACGAAGATCGAAAACGGCGGGTGCTCTCGCTCACGCGAAACCTGCTCAGCGAGACCGATTTTGGCAAGGCCGGTCAATTCCAGGTGTTGTGGGCGTCGGCGGAAGAGCTGCTCATCTCGTACAACGACAAGCCGTTCGTGTCGGAGGCGTACCGCACCGCCCTCGACGGCGTCGGTGGCCGCGCCGAACGGATGGCCGCCGGCGAGTTGCCGCCGGAGCTCCCCGCATGGATGGACAGCCTCGGGAAGGACAACGTGCGGACGCTCTCGGTCATCTTGTTGATCGATTTGCTGACGATCGAGCGGGACGCCGTGCGCGCGGCCGAAATCGCCGTGGACATGGAAGCGCTGGCCGAGGACCTGTTGATGTCGGGGGCATACGGCGATGCGCGAGCGGTGACCAGCGCGCTCGCCGCGCGAGCCGGTGCGGCCGACGCTATTGGCGGCGAGGCGTGTCGTCAGGCGCTCGATCGTCTGGGCGAATCGAACGCCATGCGGGAGACGGCGGCGCTCCTCGGGGACATCGACGAGACCGGCTGGGAGGCGATCGGCGGCAGCGTCGCGGCAATCGGGCCGTCGAGCATCGAAGCCCTGAAGGGGGTCATGGCCAGCGAAGAAGAGACGCTCGCCGTCCGGCGCGCCGCTGACCTGATCGTCGGCTTCGGCCGCGTGGCCGTCGCTCGCATCGCCGCGCTGGTCGACGACGAGCGCTGGTTCGTCCAGCGGAATATCGCGCAGCTGCTCGGGAGGATCGCCGCGCCCGAAGCCGTGCCACTCTTGCAATCCTTGCTCCGGAAGGGCGAGCCACGCGTGGCGCGGGCGGCCGTGTCCGCCCTGTGCGGCATTCGCGATCCGTCGGCGGCGCGAGCCATCCACACGATCCTTCGCGCCGCAACCGGCGACGTGCGCCGGGCGGTCATCGACGCGCTCGTGGCCGATCGCGATCCGCGCGTCGTGCCGATGCTCGGGCGGATCGTCGCGGAAAGTCATCCGCTCGGACGAGATCATGACGTCGTTGTCGAGACGCTGACCGCGCTCGGCACGGTGGGCAGCGACGAGGGCATCCCCATTCTGGCAAAGGCCGTGCGGCAGCGCGCGTTCTTCCGTCGCAAGAAGCTGCGCGCGATCAAGGAGAAGGGCGTCGGCGCGCTTGTGCGGATCGGCACGCCGAGGGCGGCGACGGCACTCGAGGAGGCGGGACGAACCGGCGATCGAATGCTGAAGAAGATCGTCGCCAGACAGCCTTGAGCCCGAGCGAGCGCGAAGGCGCAGGTCAGGGGGGTGGGATCCTACAGGCGGTTTCATAACCTCGTTTCGCGGGTCCTGTCCGCGAACAGCCCCACCCGGTGCTCGCCCCAAGAGCGCTTGTCACGGGAGTGGGCTCCGCGCCGGGCGG
>JAHFUJ010000329.1:2684-5129 GCA_023265105.1 Acidobacteriota bacterium | reverse complement strand
CCAGCGCGTGCGCGTCCACGAACGATCGGTCCAAATCAGCGACCGACCCGCAACCAAGTAGCTTGAGCGTACGAATCAGATCGGTCCGCAGAATCTCGATCGCGCGCGCCACGCCGGCTTCGCCGGCCGCCCCCAGACCGTAGGCGTACGCGCGACCGACCAGCACGGCCCGCGCTCCCAGGCAAAGCGCCTTGACGATGTCGCTGCCGCGACGGATGCCGCCGTCCATAAGAACCTCGACCCGTCCGTTCACGGCGGCGACCACCTCCGGCAACGCGTGCAACGTGGGAGCCACGCCATCGAGCTGACGCCCGCCGTGATTCGACACGACGATCGCATGGGCTCCCGCATCGATCGCCCGGCGGGCATCCTCGCCCGTGAGCACCCCTTTGATGACGAGCGGACCGTTCCAGAGTTCGCGGATCCAACGAAGATCGGACCACGAGACCGCCGACCGTTCCAGCGCCGCGCCGACCTCCGCGTACGGCATCGCGCCCTGACCGGGGAGCACGACGTTGGGGAACTGCATCAGTCCTCCGTCAGACAAAAACGCCGCAAGCCATCGCGGACGCGCGAGGATCTGCGGCACGAAGGAGCGCATCGACCAGAGATTGCGGCTCAGCAGCTCGCGCGTGCCGTTTCGCACGTCACGCTCGCGCAAGCCGGCCACGGGCGTGTCCACGGTGACGACGAGCGCCGAGAAACCCGCGGCTCGGGCCCGTTCGATGGCCGCCTGCGCCACATCGCGACCGCCAACGAGGTAGACCTGGTACCAAACGGGGCCGCTCGACGCAGCTTTGACGTCCTCCAACCGGCAGCCGGAGAGGGTCGAGAGGATGTAGGCCGTACCGGCAGCACCGGCGGCGCGAGCCGCTACGACTTCGCCGCGCGGATAGAACATGCGGCTGCTGCCGACGGGCGCGAGCAGCAGCGGAAGCGCGAGCGTCGTTCCCAGCACGGTCGTTCGCACGTCGCAGCTCGCGACCGCCACGGCACAACGCGGTCGAAGCGGGACGAGGTCGAACACGCGGCAGTTCTGGCCGAGCGTGACCTCGCCCTCGGCGCCGCCGTCGATGTAATCAAACAGCACCCGCGGAAGCCGGCGTTTGGCCAGGCGGCGCAGATCGGCGATGTTGACCACACGGGGGGAGGTCACCGCACGCGCCATTGTGGTCGTGTGTTCTACGTCATTTCAACGCGATCGCGATCAGCTCGAAGTCCTGCGTGCTGTGGTTCGCCACGCTGTGCGTGACCTCGCGCGGCACGAACTGCACGTCGCCGGATTTCACCGATGTGAGCTTCGTGTCGCCGATCGTCAGATCGACCGTGCCGGCGACGACCGGCACCAGGAGGACGTCGTTGGGATGCGTGTGTGACGGTTCGGCCGCGCCCGGCTTGAAATGGACGCGCGTCACGGTCGCCTTCCCGTCGTCTCTGAGTTGCGTGCGCGTGATGCCCGGGGTATCCGGCCGCCCCTGACCGAGCGGCAGCGACGGCGCCTGCGTTTGCGACGAGCCGGCGATCGGAATCATGACGGCCAGGGCGAGCAATACACCAGTCTTGTGCATGTGAATTCTCCTTGAATCTGCAATGACATGTTAACGCGATTCGACTTTTTCCGCTCCAAGCAATCACAGACCCGGGCAGGCGGAGCTATAATCCTCCAGCCACTTCCGCGTGGTGCTGCCACCGGCCTGCGGCTGGGAGGACGTCATGAGAGTCAATCGCATCGTTGCTACCGCCGTGACACTCGTACTTCTACTGGCGCTGGCTCAGGCGAGCGCCGCCCAGACCGCCGAGATCAAGGTCCTGTGTTCCACGGGGCTGAGGGCGGTGATGGAAGAGCTCGTGCCACAGTTCGAACGCACGACAGCGCACAAAGTCGCCATCAGGTACGGCGTGTCCGCCGCGCTGAAGCAGCAGATCGCGGGCGGTGAGCCGTTCGACCTCGCCGTTCTGACGCCTCAGTTGCTGGACGACTTGATCAAACAGGGCAAGATCGCCGCCGGCACGCGGACGTCAATCGCCCGCACGGGCATGGCCATTGCGATACGCGCCGGCGCACGCAAGCCCGACATCAGCACGACCGACGCGCTCAAGCGCGCGCTCGTCGACGCGAAATCCATCGCCTATGCGAAAGAGGGGGCCGCCGGCGTGTACTTCGCGGCTCTGATCCAACGGCTCGGCATCGCCGACGCCCTGAAATCCAAGAGCAAGCTGACGGTCACAGGCGACGAGGTTGGCCAATCGGTCGTCAGCGGCGAAGTGGAGCTCGGAATTCTCCCGGTCAGCGAAATCCTTCCCCTTCGCGGAGCTGAAGTGCTGGGAACCTTCCCGGCGGACGTCCAAGGCTACGCGGTGATGGTGGGCGGCGTAGGCGCGAACGCCAAGGAAAGCGGCGCCGCCAACGATCTGATCAAGTTCGTCACGGCGCCGGCGGCCCTT
>JAHFUJ010000329.1:0-2584 GCA_023265105.1 Acidobacteriota bacterium | reverse complement strand
GCGCGGTTTTACTTCGCCCAGAATTGAGTCTGTTTGTACCTGTCGATCGCCTGGCGCGCCTCGTCAAGCGTCGTGACACGGCCGTGGATGGGGACGAGCTGCTCGACGTCGAGCCTCAGCCGCTGCAGCACATCATAGAACTGCACGAGGTTCGAAAGGGCGGCTGGAGGATCGTTCGGCGTGTTCGCCGGGCTGAACGAGTCCGCCTCGATCAGGATCTTCTCTTTGGGCAGAAACACCATCAGCATCCCGGCGTTGTGCATGTTTCCCGCATAGTGATAAATGACGAGCTCGCGCGAGCCGTCCGCCAGTGTCCGGTTGCCAACCAGTCCTTCGAACACCGGCTTGCGGCCTGACCTGGCGAGCCGATCGGGATTGATCGTGCGAGGGTTCGCCCACACCTGCTCGTAATAGGGGACGTTCTGGGCCTGGGTAATGATGGTCGCGCCCTCGGCGGCGTAGGTGCGTAGTCCGCCGGCATGATCGAAATGCGTGTGGGTGTTGACAACGTATCTGATGGGCTTGCCCGGGATGATCTTCTTGATCGCGTCGATCACCACGATCGATCGCGCCTCGGTTTCGGGGGCATCGACCACGACGATGTGATCCAGAAATTCCACGGCGATGCTCTTCGCGGCGCCTGGAATAATCCATATGCCGTCGGACAGCTTCTCGGGTTGGATCGCTTGTGGGCCGGGCGGCGCAGGTTGTCTGATGCCCGCCGGCACCTCCATCGTCACGGCCGCATTCGGTCTGACGTCCGTGATCGTCACGTCGAGCACCGGATATCCGCCCGACCGCTGGAGAATATGCGTCGGGAATTTCACGCCGCCGAAGTCTTTGTAATCACTGAAGACGGCTTCGAACATCATGTCGCCGAGGATCGGATTGTCGAACCACGTTTCAATCCGCTCGACGAGGTTCTGATCGTTGAGAATGCCCTCGAGCTTGACCTTGGTCGGAGTCGTAAACGAGATCGCGGTTTTCTTCGCGCCGCGCACCGTCTCCGCTTTGGCGGTGGCGTTGGCCGACATCGCGGCCTTGATGAACCCGTGCGGCGTCAGCCAGATTTGCGCCGTTCGCCCAGCAACCGCCGACCGTTGGTCGCGTTCAACCGCCGCGGGCGTTGCGGTCTGGCCCACCATGTCCCAGGCGTACGTGCCGCTCAGCAACCACATCTGCCGTAGCTCGCCGGCGAGCGGCTGAAAACCGCCGCCGAGCGGTGGATTCTCGGCTTGCGCGCGCCTCCGATCGTCGCGCAGGGACGGCGTGGCGTAATCGATCGCGATCGTAAAGCCGGGCAGGTTGAATCGCGGCCAGGGCGAGTTTCCGTCGTAGGCCTGGCCAAAGATGTAGTCAGATCCCCAGCCAGAGAACTGGATCGACTTGAGGTTTGCGGCACCCAGGGCAGTGGCCGCGGCGTCGAGCGGTGTCTTCGCGTCTTGGGCGCGGGCCGCCACGGCCGACAGCCCTGCGAGTGCAAGAGCGATCAGCGCGCTTTTCTTCATACGTGCGCGGCCCGACAGAGCGGCTTCGACCTTAAGGGAGCAGGCCCGTACTGTTTCGCTTCGGCACGAACCCGACGGCGATGCGAGTGACTTCTTTCATCGACTTGACGTCGACCACCGACACGTCGTTGGTCACGGCATTGGCCACGTAAGCCGTCTTGCCGTCAGGCGTGAGCGTCACCCACGCGGCGCCCCTCCCGCCGAGGTCGGCTGTTCCCAGCAGCTTCAAATCAGGCAGCGAGTACGAGTACAGCGCGGTGTTCAGCCGGCTGCAGACCACAAGCGTGCTTCCATCGGACGTCACGGCCATCCCGTGCGAGGGATCGGCGCCTTCCAGAACCGGAGCCTTCCCAGGCGGCAAGTCAGGGTTCTGGATCCGCCTGAGCTCCTTGCGCGTCGCAAAATCGACGACCGCAAACCCGTTAAGGCCGGTCAGCTGGATGAAGATCCATTTCGTCGAGCCGTCGGGATTGGCGTTGAATGTCATCGGACGGATCCCTAGATCCATTTCAAGCTGCCACGCGGGCTGCTCGGTCTTGGCGTCAATGACGTTCACCGTCTTGGCTTGAATGGAGCCGGCGACCACGTACTTGCCGTCGGGCGTGACATACGTATTGTGGATGGTCCCTTTGGTTGGGATCGTCTTGACCTTCGTGAGGGAGGCCGTATCGATGACATCCACGCCGCCCGGCGTCTCGATGATCGACACATAGACGCGCCGCCCGTCACGACCGACCGCCAGGTTGTTGGGATGGCCGCTGAGAGGAATTCGCTTGATGACCTTCAGCGATTGGGCATCGGCGACGTCCAGCGTCGAGTCCGCCTCGTCACTGACGTAGATCCGCGAGCCGTCGGGAGCCACCACGGCGCCATGGTTGACCTCGATGCCCTCGATCTGCCCCACCACCTTGTTCGTGACAGGGTCAATGACCATGACACTGTCCCCGGCGCTGTTGGTCTGGATGATGCGAACCTTGTTGTTGGCGGCCGTCAAGGGCAGCGTGAACAGCAGGATCGCGGCCAGCAGCGTCAAACATCGCGCGTGCGTATTCGTCATCATCATGTCCTCTCACCCC
>JAHFUJ010000328.1:1280-5147 GCA_023265105.1 Acidobacteriota bacterium | reverse complement strand
ACTTCGCCGAGCGAGAGCGGGTGATCGGGATCGCGCCCCATCAGCGTCGGCAGATCGAAGGCGACGCTCAGGCCGGTGCCGCCCGCGCCGAGCAGCGTCTTGTAGCGTTGGTTGGTGTCCTCCGGCGTCCCGAACCCGGCAAACTGCCTCATCGTCCAGGGCTTGCCGCGGTAGCCGGTCGCATGGATGCCGCGGGTGTACGGGAAGCCGCCAGGATGACCAAGGTCGCGCGCGTACTCGATGGGCTCGATATCTTCCGCCGTGTACAAGCGATCGATCGACCGCCCGGAAATGGTCGTGAACGTCTGCGCGCGCTCGGGCGACTGTTTCAGCGCCGGCGCGAGCGTGTCCCGCTCCCATCGCTGCTTGCCGGTCTCGGCAACCGCCTTCATACTTACCGATTATATCGATTAGGTTGAAGTCGGGAGCTTTTCGCGATACCTTCGGGCACACATCTCGGGCACTTCTGGAATGATGGGGAGGGAGAGTATGGCAAGAAGACTATGGGTTCTCTCTGTTCTCTTGGTTCTACTGGGATTGATGGGCAGGTCGCCGGCAGCCCAGCAGTTCCCGGCAGGTTATGTGGATCCCCGGCCCGTGTTGGAGGCCGCCCGCAAGGCCATCGGCAACGACACCCTGAAATGCGTCACGATTTCGGGGACCGCCTATAACGGTGCAGTGGGCCAGGCGAGATTGTCGGACAAGGGTGTGGATTGGCCGCGCATCGATGCCTTGGCGAACTACACCCGGACCATGAACTGGGACGCCAAGACGATGAAGGAGGAATTCGATCGGAAGCCGGGGCTCAATCCAGCGATGTGGAAATACGGGATTGGTTGGATCGACGGAGCGCCGCTTCAGCAGAACGCCCACCAGACCTTCATGCTCAACGGCAACTACGGCTGGTACATGGACGGACCGGCGGGCAAACCGACTCCGGTGCCGCCGGAGATTGCGGAGATATGGCCGGTCGAGTTGTACCTCAACCCGCACGGCTTCCTCAAAGCGGCTCAGATGCCGGGCGCCAACCCGAAAGCCATATGGCGGTGGGAGCTGGGCGAAATGGGCCGCGACGGTCCGGAAACAGTACCCGAGAAGATGACCGTCGTCTCGATTACCGTGAACGGGAAGTACCGCGTGGACGCCACGATCAATAAAGAGCATATGCTCCAACGGATTCATACGTGGGTTCCCAATCCAGTCCTCGGGGACATGAATTACGAACACGAATTCACGAATGCGAGCTACGTGGACGCCGGTGGCGGTGTGAAGTTTCCGACCGGGTGGCATTCTCACGAAGGATGGGACGACAACTTCCAAAGCCAGGCCGTCTCTGCCGGCCACAATGCGTTTGGCGGCACGATGAAAGACATCAAGCCGAACGTGTGTGCCGACCCTGTCACCGTCCCCGACGCCGTGCGGCAGGCCACGTTTCCGGTGCGCGTAGAGACGCAAAAACTGGCGGATGGCGTGTATTTGCTGGGCGGCGCGTCGCACAACAGCGTGGCCGTCGAGTTCAAAGACTTCGTGGCGGTCGTCGAGGCACCCCTGAACGAGCAACGATCCCTCGCGGTCATCGAAGAGGTCGTCAAACTTATTCCCAACAAGCCGATCCGGTTTATCGTGAATACGCATCAGCATTTTGACCACCTCGGCGGACTCCGCACCTACATGCACATCGGCGCGACCATCATCACGCAGTGGTTGAATTACACGTTTTACACCCATGATGTGCTGAACTATGCGCCGCGCACCTTGCAGCCGGACATGATCTCGCTGTGGCCGCCGACCGAGCTCGCCGAAGGCTACCAATATGAGACGGTGAGGGAAAATTACGTGCTGACCGACGGGACGCGAAACATGAACATCCATTACGTCAACCCGCTCCAGCACGCCGATGGCATGTTGATGGCGTATCTCCCGAAGGAGAAGCTCGTGATCGAAGCGGACGTCGTCGACACCGACCGGCCGCTGCCGGCCACTCCGACCAACGACATGACGAGTTTCTACAAGGCCGCGCAAATGCTGAAGCTGGACGTGTCGCAAATCGTACCGATCCACGGGAAACCGATTCCGTGGACCGATTTCCTGAAAGCCATGGGCCCGGCTGTCAAGGCTCATTAATCCCGGACGTCACTTGACTTGGCGTAGCTCTCAGCCGTCGGCCGTCAGCCTTCAGCAAATGCGTGCTGCTGAGAGAGCTGACAGCTGAAAGCTGAGAGCTGAGAGCTGGCCGGCTGCGTTGGCTCCAGTTCGGCCTCCGGCTCCGCCTCCAACCCGACCTCGCCGTCGACGCCGACCACGAGTTCGCCGACGTGCGTCGTGACGGCGGAGGAAACCGCGGGGCCGTATCCCGACATGACCGGGATGCGCGGCAATCAGACGTTCTATCGCCAGGACGTTCGCGAGGGCCGATCGGGGCTGCCGCTCACGCTGACGCTGGCCATCGTGAACACCCGAAACAATTGCGCGGCGCTTGCGGGCGCCGCCGTCGAGATCTGGCAGTGCGACGCCGAGGGTCGCTACTCCGAGTACGCACAGCCGGGTTACAACGGCACCGGCCAGACATTTTTGCGCGGGCTGCAGGTCAGCGACAGCGGCGGGCACGTGACGTTTTCGACGATCTATCCGGGCTGGTACTCGGGCCGCGCGACGCACATCCACATCGAAGTCTTCGTGAACGGCGCGAGCGTCAAGACCACGCAGATCGCGTTCCCTGAAAGCATCACGCGACAGGTCTACGCCTCGGGTGTTTACGCGGCGCACGGACAGAACAGCATCACCAACGCCACCGACAACGTTTTCTCCGACGGCACGTCCACGGAGATGGCGGCGCTCGCCGGCGACACGACGACGGGCTACACCGCCACGCTGACGATCGGCGTTTCCGTGTGACGAGACGCGCGGTTCTGGAGGTCTGCGCGCACGTGCACGAGGCTGCGCACGCTTGCCTTCCTTCGCTAGTCCGAGCCCAGGCAAACGCCGAAACAAGAGGTGACGAGGTGTCCCCACCCCCGTTGCCATTCCCCCAGCGCGTGCGCGGCGCAACCGCGCGAGGCCCGCCAAAGGAGGACAGCGGTATGAATCGAAGCATCGTCGGGGGAATCACGGCGGTACTGTGTGCGATCGTGTTCGTCGCGGCGCAACCCGCCAAGTCAGCGCAAAGCAAGCCCGCAGCGGTCAAGGCGGCAACGCCGGTCAAGGCACCGACGGCGGCGACGCCAGCCAAGGCGGCAGCGCCGGCCAGGACCACGGCGCAGGCGGACCCATCGGTCACGCTGACCGGTTGTCTGCGCGCGGACGGCAGCTGGTACAAGCTGACCGATCTGGAGGGCGGCCAGGCGCCGAAGGGCCGCAACTGGAAGACCGGCTTCGTCACGAAGTCGACGAAGGACATCGAGGTCGCCGGCGCATCACCGAGCGTGAGGCTCACGAGTTATGTCGGCCACCGGATCTCGGTCGTCGGCGTGAAAGACGGCGACAGACACTTCAAGGCGCAGTCAATCAAACAGCTCGCCACCTCCTGCTAGTCAGCCAACGACGGGACACGGACTCCGGGCGGAGTCCGTGTCCTCATCTTCACACGGGCTCTCCAGACCAGGCTCTTTCCGCGCCGACGCCGGTACATTACAATGTGCGCGCTCACCAAAGCCCATGCCGCTCATAGTCGGAACGCGCCTCGGTCCGTACGAGATTCTCTGTGCTCTCGGGGCAGGCGGCAGAGGCTCCGCTTTGGACTTAGCCGAGCGTTTCCCAGCGAAGGCTAAGTCCTATGAAAACGCCACGGTGTGGCGTTTTCCGCGGAGGAGCGCCCGCGGCCATGCCGAGCCGAGGACAAGCGACTCCGAGGCGAGGCATCAGCGTGAG